>JAHDSI010000087.1 GCA_018432765.1 Methanoregulaceae archaeon
CAAAGAGTACCGGACAGAGCGCGGTAAGGAGATGAGGAAAGTTGGATGAACGGGAGCTCCGGAGAGTCGTGATGGACGTCATCGGGCGGGAACACTGTCTCGATGACTGTGCGGTCTTTCGCTTCGGAGAAACGAGCATGGTCGCATCGACCGACATGCTCCACGCGACGGCGGATTTCCCTGCCGGAATGACCGACTGGCAACGGGGCTGGATGAGCATCGCGGTCACGCTCTCCGATATCGCCGCGATGGGAGCCGCCCCCTGCTTCGTGATGCTGGCAGTCGGGCTGGACAGGGGGAGCAGGCTGAAGGCGATACTCCAGGGTGCACGCGAATGCTGCGACAGGCACGGGGCAGTCCTTGCAGGGGGCGACCTGGACGCACACGGTGAGCTGACGATGGTGAGTTCGGGAATCGGGTTTACCGATCACCCGGTCCGGAGGGCCGGGGCGAGGCCCGGAGACCTCCTCTGCGTGACCGGGGTGCCGGGGAGGGCACAGGCCGCGCTTGCGGGTCATCACCAGTATGATCGTTTCCTGTTCGAACCGGTGCCCATGGTCCGGGAGGGGATGCTCCTCGCACAGGCGGGGGTCACGTCCATGATGGACAACAGTGACGGCCTGGTCATCTCGCTCCATGATATGATGGAGGCGAACCCGGGCTGCGGGTTCATGGTGGATAGCGGAGCACTACTCAGGCTCGCGGATATTCCGACAGAGGAGGCAAGGGAACTTTCACTCCATGGTGGAGGGGATTTCGGCCTCATCTGTACCTGCCCGCCCGACATCGTGCTGCCCGAGGAGATCGGGATCCAGGTTATTGGATCGGTGATCGAAGGCTGCGACGTCCTTGTAGATGGGAAAAAGGCACATATAAAGGGTTACCAGCATCTGTGGGATGAATGAGCGGAGAGAAAGTATTTAAATTTCTGGTGTTGAGTACTAGGTTGGAAAAGGAGGAAAGACAAATATGGTATCAAGAAAGATCATGATTTTTTCCGTGATTGCAATAGCCCTCCTGACGATGGCGTGTGGAACAGTATCCGCATACTCCATCTCGGTGCACGGCTCGGGCAACTCACCCATCGTGACGGACTCCCTGAAATCGATGGTATCTGGAATGGAGGGATCAACAGGGCTTACCGAATATCTGCAGTCTATCTCGGGTGCAAAACCAACATCCAGCACCGCAACGGGATCTATCGGGACTGCATCGGCCTTCAGCAATATGTACCACCAGTCCGAAAATGAGGAGATCAGGTTCGAGCAGTCTGTCAGGGTACACGGAACGATAAACTATTTCGGCTATAACGCAAATTTCAATTCCGGAATGCTTTAATCTTCTAATTCTCTCTTTTTTTCTCCAAAACTGCCTGATTTCCCGCTTTTCTTTCATCATGAGAATTACGGAATCAGAGCGGAAGTGAAGTTATTTATAGTATGAACGGGTACAAAATTGTTGAATAATCAAGGTGGCGAAATGATAAAAAGAGAACTTACTCTAGTTTTTGCTATCATCGTTCTTCTGATGATCGCAGGTATCGGGAGCGTGCAGGGTGCACGGACAATTCCCGCAAGCAACGAGACTTCCATGCTGGTCGTCCACGTATCTGCTTCAGCTTCGGGAAACCTGAGGAGCAATACAGACATTGTGTTCCAGCAGGGCAACGAGAACCTCAATGACAACCCCCCTCTCAACCCGAATGGTGAGGGTGTGAACACTGTCGGATATTTCGAGGAGACCATGGCCACGGATGGCAACATCTCGTATGACCAGACCATACGGGTGGACACAGGAAACCAGGTAACCCCGCAGAACAACCTTGAGACAACCCGTATCATCGATTATTCCAACGAAGGAGACGGTGGAAGGATGTACTCGAGTGAAGAAGTGCTGGTAGAGTCATGTGGAACCGCGGCAGACCTGTCAGACCCCCAGTCATGCTGTAACGAGGTCTGGGGAGCAGAGGCAGATGAGGGAGTCCTGCCTGGCAGCTGCACGCAGGTAATTGCGGGCAGCGAGATGGATCTTACGGAAGGTTCGGTTACCACGACGAGCTCCGGGCGGAC
>JAHDSI010000086.1 GCA_018432765.1 Methanoregulaceae archaeon
GGTGAATGCCCTTCCAGCCCGGTCCGCACAATTGAGTGGAGATGCAGGAGTGCGGCAGTTCAGCCACCTTGACCGGCTCGAAGAGCAGGGCTATGACATGAGTGCGGTAAGAGCAGCGATCGAGAGCGGCGATTACGAGACCGCCCGGACGCTGATGCAGCAATTCATGGAAGAGCACAAGGAAGTGTTGCCCGTTCCGTCGGCAGAGGATCGTCCCGGGAACGGCGAACGGATGAGACCCGGAATGGCCCTCTAATGCCATAAAACATCACCTTGAGGCGAATCGAAAAAAGCGAGGATTAACTCAAACGTTGATCTCAAAAGAGCACACAAAAGAGATGAGGGGAGGCCGAATAGATCCCGGTTGCCAACAGACAGGCACTCCCGGCCAAGATCAAAGATAGTGAATTTTGGTTCGAATGCACAAAACCCCCCTGTATTCCTCCACCTCCCCTCTTACCTAAATGAATTGGCATTTTTCACTATACTCCAATCCAGACATTATTCAGGCAGGAATTAATCATGTTCTTAAATAACACCAGTTTTCAACGTATTGCGGTATTACTTCTCATTGCAATGGCATGCATGCTGGCTCCGGCCCTTGCAGAAAGCAGTAGCGTTGCGGCCGCAGCAAATGTAGCGGTAACTGAAATCGGGATAGATCCCGAAGTCTTAATGCAGGACGATACGGGAACAGTCAAGATCGGGATAAAAAACAGCGGGAGCGATTCGGTCTCGATAAGCAGGGCAGAGATATTATCCGAAGATCTCGAGGTGATCAATTACCAGACATATGATTCGGTGGGATCGCTGGGACCGGGCAATTCCATGGAATTCACCTTCCAGATCCGGGCAGATGCAAAGGACGGCATGTATTTTCCCATGTTCTACCTGGACTTCACAGATGCCGGGAGCCTGCGGTATCCAATCCCCATCAAGGTGGATAACACCCCTATCATCGTGACCGTTATTGATGCCCCGGATTCATTCTCCCCTGATTCGAAAGACGAGATCACCTTATCCGTCAGCAACCCGAGAGAGTGTGTAATCAACAGTGTCACGGTAACCCCTGGCGGGGAAGGGATCACAACCACGCAGAGCGGCATATTTATCGGAACATTGGAGCCCGATCAGGAAAAAACCGTGACATTCGAGGTAACTGCAGAGAAACCAACCACGCTCTCATTCGATGTTTCATACAGAAACGGAGCAAACCAGCATCAGAGCACATTGGCCCTGCCGGTGACAATCGGCGACCGAAAAGTCGCCGCCGAACTGGTGGTAAACAATGTCGAGGTCGGCCAGAGTGCATCAGGTACGACCATCAGCGGCGATATAACGAATGCCGGTCTGAAAGATGCCAAGTCTGTCATGGTAACGGTCGGTGATCCGGCGCAGCCTGTCGATCCGAACCCTGTCTATGTAATCGGCGCCCTGGAACCGGATGACTTCTCCAGTTTCGAGGTCACCTGCACTATCCAGGGTGCATCGGAGATCCCCCTGATCATCGAGTACCGCGACGAGGATGGGAAAATTTTTGAGGAGGAATTCCCGATTTCTTCGAGTTCGCAAGGCCAGGTATCACAGGAGCCAGGAATTCGCAATTCTCCTTCTGCGGGGAACAGGCCTGGAGGAATGATGGGGTTTGGGAGCGGCCTTGGAAGTATCCCGTTCCTTGAGATCGGCGTTGTCCTCGTTGTGACGATCGGCGTTCTTTTTGCCTGGAGAAAAGGGATTCTGGCACGGATTTTGAACAGGATCCGGAACCGCGGAAGGGAATAGTCTGGAGGCGGGAATATCCCATGAACAGCAGCCCGGTTGTTGAACTGGCAGACGTCACCAAAGTATATCATCTCCCCTCCGGGGATGTGGTCGCACTTGACGGCGTATCCCTCTCCATTGAGGAGGGTGAGTTCGTGGCCATCATGGGCCCGTCAGGGTCAGGAAAGTCCACACTTCTCAACCAGATTGGAAGCCTGGACGTACCGAGTTCGGGAGATCTCTTCATCGACGGCAAAAATATCGGTGAGATGGGTGACCGCAACCTTACCGAGATGCGGCTGAACACAATCGGCTATATATTCCAGAAGTTCAATCTCATCCCCCTGCTCACCGCATTTGAAAATGTGGAGTATCCCTATATCCTGAAGCACCGGAAAAAGGATGAAAGCGGCAGAGTCAACCACATACTGGCGATGGTCGGCATCGATTCAGACCTGTCCCGGCACATACCCTCGGAACTGTCGGGAGGTCAGCAGCAGAGAGTGGCAATCGCGAGAGCCCTTGTCAACGAACCGAAGATCCTCCTCTGCGATGAACCCACAGGGAATCTTGATACAAAGACCGGTCGCCACATCATGGACATCCTTTACGGTCTGAATAGTGAAGGCCGGACCCTGATCATGGTGACCCATGATCCTGCAATCGCCGGGTATGCTTCCCGGACGATAAACCTGGTGGATGGGAGAGTGGCATGATCATCAAGGACATCATATTCCAGCTCTCGATCAGGAGTATCCGGCTTCACTTTCTTCGATCCGTCCTTGCAGCCCTTGGAATTGTGATAGGTGTTGTCGCCATTGCGTCTATGGGAATGATGGGAGCGAACATGACGCTCTCGGTTACCGAAGAGCTCTCCTCGATGGCAGATACACTGGTTGTGACTGCCTATTCCGGCGGAGGAGGCGGCGGCGGCATGCCCGGAATGGGTGGGGGCGGGGACGACGACGATTATATCTCAAAGGATGAATTCGATGATATCGAACGGATTGCGGCAAAATACGGCACGGTATATGCAATATATCAGGAGTCTGACACGATAGAAGTGGGGGATAAGAAGGGAAGAGCGACCATGTACGGCCTTGACGAGGACATGTTTCCCGGGCTCTTCACCCTTACGGAAGGGGCGTTTCCCAGGAGCACAAATTCGGTTATAGTCGGACCAATGCTGGTCGAACGGCTTGATTTGAAGGTTGGGAGCAAGATAGAGATCGGCGATCCGGATGAGGGACCCACAACAACCGTGCGGGTCGTGGGCATCCTCGAGGAGAGAGGCATGTCCCAGGATATCAATTCCGACATGGCGATCATCGGCGCCGAGAAGCTCTTCACCGGGATATTTGGTGGAGAAGGCGAGTACGACCAGGTCAACATCGTCCTCAACGACCTGGATGATACGGAGACCGTGACAGAACAGATCGAGGACAAGCTGAACCGCAAAGAGGATACGGTAACGATACAGGACAGCAGCCGCATGATCGAAAGCATCACCGGGACACTTTCAACAATGACAATCTTCGTGATGGCCATCGCGGGAATCTCGTTGCTTGTCGCTGCAGTCTCGATCTTCAATGTGATGATGATGTCTGTAACCGAGCGTATCAGGGAGATAGGGATTCTCAGAAGCATAGGGACACAGAAACTGGAAGTCCGGAAGATGTTCATCTACGAAGCGGCGATTCTGGGAGTTATAGGAGCCGTTATCGGGGCCATATTCAGTATCGCCATCGGTTACGTGGTCGTTCTCGCGATGGTCGGCAGTACTGA
>JAHDSI010000045.1 GCA_018432765.1 Methanoregulaceae archaeon
GACGACAACGTGAGGCTGCTTTCTATCTGGGCTCTCGGCCGTATGGGCGACAGTCGCGCCGCCGAGGCAGTCTCCAGGTGCAGAGATGACGATAATCATTTTGTGAAGATGGCAAGCGAAGGTGCCGTCTCACGGTTATCGCAAAAAGATTAGAACCTGATCAAATATCTGCTTTTTTCCCGGGAAACTCCATGGATTTATGGAATATGTGCTGCAGCGTATCGAATATCACAGAAAAGAAAGAACGCCCAGGTCGGAATTCGAATCCGAGTCGTCGGCGTGACAGGCCGACATGATAGGCCACTACACTACCTGGGCATCAATGTGTCGCAATGGATCCCGCCTCCCGGATTCGAACCGGGGACATCGCGGTAGCTGCGCAATTTGCCTCAAACGGCACATCATACTACAGCCGCGCACTCTACCAGTCTGAGTTAAGGCGGGTTTTGCGCTCATAATATAGGGGAAATAAAGGTATTAAACATATCGATATGGACGCTTTAAATCCGGCTTTCCGGTGATGCTTTTATAATATGAGCGCAAATATACATGGGTATGAATCCCATAACAACTGCTGTGGGGAATTGTTTTCTTCACCGATAGCCGGGCAAAACAAAACGTGACTGTTTTCGACACCACCCTACGGGATGGGGAACAGACGCCGGGAATATCGTTTAAATTTGAACAGAAACTTGAGATCGCACGTCAGCTGTCAGCCATTGGTGTGCATGCCATCGAAGCCGGGTTTCCGGCATCCTCGCAGGGCGAACGCGAGACCGTAGGCGCCATCTCGGCGCTCGGCCTCGACTCGGTCGTCTGCGGCCTGGCACGGTCCAGGAAAGAGGACGTGGACGCCTGCCTTGACAGCGACGTGGACATGGTGCATGTATTCATCCCAACCTCAGAGGTGCAGAGAGTACATACCATCAAGAAGAGCCCCGAAGAGGTGCTCGATATCACGGGCGAGATCGTCGCGTACGTGCGGGATCACTGCGATCTCTGCATGTTCTCGGCGATGGACGCCACCCGTACCGATCATGATTACCTGATACAAGTTTTCAGGACCGCAGCCGACGCCGGCGCAACCATCATCAACGTCCCCGACACCGTGGGGGTATACACCCCGACGGCCATGAAGCACCTGATAACGCGGATCGGCGATGAAGTGGACTGCCCGATCGACGTCCACTGTCACAACGACTTCGGGCTGGCGGTCGCAAACACCGTAACGGCCGTGGAAGCCGGTGCCTCGCAGGTCCAGGTCACCATAAACGGGCTCGGTGAACGGGCGGGCAATGCCGACCTTGCACAGACCGTCATGATCATGGAATCCATCTACGGGGTGAAGACCGGGATCGTGAAAGAGAAACTCGTGGAGACCTCAAGGCTCATCTCCAGGTTCTCTGGCATCACAATTCCGCCGATCCAGCCGATCGTCGGTGACAACGCCTTCTCCCACGAGAGTGGGATCCACTCCCATGGCGTGATAGCCTGTGCTGCTACCTTCGAGCCGGGTATCATGACGCCCGAGATGGTCGGGCACCGCCGCAAACTTGCCCTCGGCAAGCACGTGGGCCGCCATGCAGTCAGGCAGATGCTCCAGGAGGTGCACCTCTCCCCAAGCGACGGCGAGCTGGACCGTATCGTCGAGAAGATCAAGTTCATCTCGGTCAAGGGCAAACGGGTGACCGACGCGGACCTCTTCGAGATCGCGGAGACCGTGATGGGCATCGAGAACGGCGGGCGGGCCATCGAGATGGAAGATCTCGCGGTGATGACCGGAAACCACGTGATCCCCACCGCCAGCGTGAAAGCGCTCGTGAACGGCAAAGAACATGTCTATTCCTGCACGGGAAACGGACCGGTCGACGCCGTATTGAAGGCCATCATGGGTCTCCTCTCCACCAAAGTCCAGTTAAAGGACTTCAACATCGAGGCGATATCGGGTGGCTCGGATGCAATCGGCCATGTGACCATCGCGGTGGAGGACGAACACGGGCGTATATTCGATGCCAGTGCATCGAGCGACGACGTGGTCCTGGCCTCCGCCGAGGCAATGATCAATGCGTTGAACATGCTTCACCGGGTGGAGAAGCAATAAAAAAATTTTGCGTTTTTTATCTGCTTCAGGCAGCGCTGGGGGGCTTTCCTTCCAGTGACTGCTTGACCTGTGCCTGGAGCTGTTCGAACTTGCCCTGGAGCATGGTCTCCTGCTTCTCCAGCGACTTGATGCGGAGTTCCAGCGTCTCGACCTTCTCTTCAAGATTCTTCAGGACCGCATCCTTCTTCTTCTGCATCATCACCGTGCCGACGCTCATGAAGACCGCCGCATCGTCTGATACGTCATTCAACTCCTCGCTTGCCCTCTTGGCCTCCCTGACCGCCATCTCGTACTGGGCTTTCTGGGATCCGATCGTCTGCATCTGCTGCTGCATCTGCTGGAGCATGTTTATCTGGTTCTGAATCTTGGGTGATATCGTACTCATCGTTCCAATCTCCTCAACGTTCGTGTATAAGTTCCTGCATCTCTCCTGCCACATTGACCAGCCTGAGCCACATGTTCAAGGATGCCCGAAGCGCCGGTATGTCGTCTGCCTCGACGGAAAGGACGCATGTATACGGCCCTTCCATGGAGCACCTCACTCTCGACCTGGGATTTACCTCGGCGGCTGTTTCAGGAGAGACAGATGCATAGATACGCTCTGCGTCCATGCACCGTATCTTAAACTCCGCTTCATGCTTCATTGGGCACCACCCGGAGGATGTACCGCCGTTTTCGTGTGCCATCGAAGACGAGGAGACCATCAGGCTCCCCGGATAATTTCACCGGTATATATGGTTCCAGTTCCTCATAAACCGATTGGTTTGAGAGGAGAAGTCCCTCCGTCTTCTCGTCCGGGCGGAGAAGTATCTCCTCGACCCTGATCAGGTGATCAGACTCCACCGAGCCATGATCAAGGCGTTGCATGCGGAAGTCTCTCTTATCAAGAGAAAGAAGAAGAAAAACGGGATCTGTTGATTGTATTGCAGAAAGCCCCATCTTCCCCCTGAGCACGTACCTGCAGCCGGCGGCAAACGCAAGGTCCTTTGCGAGGGATCGGAGTTCCGGAACCGGTTTTCTCGAGGTGGTGACGATCATCATCGAGCTTTTAACTCTTTGATGGCGGCACCCCTCTCCTTGAACAGTATCCGGTGGCCGCAGTACGGGCACCGGACATTGACGTCGATCTCCACCTTCTGTTTACAGCGGGCGCACTTGTAACCTCCAGCCACTCCGTATCATGCCTCCTTCTCAATTGAGCGGTCGATCGTCCGGAGCGCGATGCGGAGAGAGGGTGTCTGCGGCGTATAGGCGCCCCCGGCAAACTTGAACCCGCATTTGCGGCACAACCAGATTCCCGTGCCCTTGCGGCGCACCGCGACGGTGTCGCATCTCGGGCAGCGGTGAGTGGCCCTGGAGACTCTTTCCGTCTCGGTTACCCTCTTCCTGATAAATCTCCCATATCGGGGTCCGAACCTTCCTGCACTTCCTGTAACTCTTCCCTTTGCTTTCTGTTGTCGCCTGCTCATAGTATCCACCCAGACCTGTGTCTTATGTTATTGATTCTCTGCATTAATATACTTGATCGAGTATCTTTACGTCCGCTTCGCCCTTGCTCAGCCGGTTTACCATCTCGTAGAACTCGTTCTGTATGCCCGCAGGGATTCTGACCACGCAGATCCACGATCCGTCCTTCTGCCACTCTTCCTTCTCCATCACGGTTGAGGACTGGATATCCCCGAACGCGCGGGCGGCGTAATCTCCGGGGAACCTGACCGCGATGCGGAGCTCCTCGAACTTAATCGGAAGAATGGGCCGGAGCGCCTTCACCGTCTCCTTCACGAGCTCGTCGAGGTGCTTGTACAGGTCGATATTGACTTTCACCTCCTCCATGGCGAGTTCTATCCGCTGGGGAGGATGGGGGAGGTTGGTCTGCGGATTGATCGCATTCCTGGCGATAAAATTGATCACCTTCCGCCTCTTCTCGGCGATCATCTGCCTCCTCTGTTCGGCAGTGAGGTGGATCTCCCCTTTTTTGATGATCTGGGGGGCTATCTCCTGGAACACGGTCGTATGAAAGACCTTTTCCAGTGCCTCGTCCGAGGATTTTGTCCCGCGTGAAGAGTTTTCAAAGACAAAGAGCGCGGCCACCATGTCTTCGAGTTCGATATCCTCTCCCTGCCGGAATTTCACCGCGAGATCCGGGTCTACCAGGATCTCGAACTTCTCTCCGTGGCTTTCCAGACGGGCTACCACCGCATTGTCAAGTGGTATCATCGAGGGTCTGCCCCCTCACTTCTCGAACCCTTCAACGAAGGATGCGACCTCTTCAGGGCTCATCTTCCGGAAGATACCGTTTTCAGCCTCGATGATGCCGATCTCGACCGTGTTTACATCGAACTTTCCTTCGGTGGCATCGTGGAGGGCCTTGATCCCCATCTGGATGACCTCTTTTAACGGCTTCTCGTGGTCATACTCCTCTTCAAAGACCTTCATGACCGCGTTCCTTCCGATCCCTATTCCTGTAGCCTTGTACTCGAGCAGGGTGCCGCTCGGATCGGTCTCGAAGAGGCGGCATTCCCCGTCGCTCATACCGGCTATGAGGAGGGCCGTTCCATAGGGCCGTGCACCGCCGAACTGGGTGTAGGTCTGCATGTGGTCGCCCAGTTTCTTGGCCAGGGCTTCCACGTCGATCTTTTCGTCGTAGGTGACCCGGTTGATCTGCGACTCGATCCTCGCCCTGTCGACGAGCGCCCTCGCATCCCCGACGAGTCCTGATGAAGCCACCCCGATGTGCTCGTCTATCGTGAATATCTTCTCGATCGATGACGCCTCGAGGAGACGGGAGCTCACCCGCTTGTCAACGATGAGCACGACTCCTTCGGTGCATTTTATTCCAACTGCCGTGGTCCCTCTCTTGACCGCTTCGCGGGCGTATTCGACCTGATAAAGACGGCCGTCCGGACTGAATACCGTTATTGCCCGATCATATCCCATCTGGTATGCCTGTGGCTGCATGGTTTTTCATCTCCAGCTCTTTCTCTGTGAGAAACAATAGTTCCTGTTTTTTAAATCCTTTTGCAATTACATCAACTTTTTGA
>JAHDSI010000036.1 GCA_018432765.1 Methanoregulaceae archaeon
GGTGTCAACCGAGACGGTGATGCCGCTTCCGTCGAGTTCGGAGAGTGCCTTCTCCATTCTCTCTGCTTCTGTCTTCTCATCCAGTGGAGGAGATGAAGGAGCCGTGCTCCTGGCCCCTATGTCGATTATCTCGGCTCCCTGGTCAGACATGGCTTCGGCCCGTGCCCTGATCTCTCCGAAACCTGCAAACGATCCGGAATAAAAAGATTCAGGACTGCAGTTGATGACGCCCATCACTCTGACGGGCTGCCCTTCGCCAATGGATATCCCGTTTATTCGACACCGGGGCATGTGGCACGCTGCGCTGAAAGGGCGGTGTTCTCCATCAGGGTGGCGATGGTCATGGGCCCCACACCTCCCGGAACCGGCGTTATCGCTGCGGCGATATCCCTGACACGGTCGAAGTCCACGTCTCCGCACAGGACCCCGTCAACAACGTTCGTACCCACGTCAACGACCACGGCACCTTCCCTGACCATCTCCGGGCCGATAAACCTGGCTTTTCCGACAGCGGCCACGAGTATGTCCGCACGGGAGGTCTCCTCTTTCAGGTTCCTGGTCCGGGAATGGCAGATGGTTACCGTTGCATCACTGTTGAGGAGGAGTGCCGCCATCGGTCTTCCCACCTCGATGCTCCTTCCCACGACGACGGCATGGAGGCCTTCAGTCTCAACCCCGTAATCTGAAAGAAGGTTCATGATCCCGAGCGGCGTGCAGGGGGCAAAAAACGGGTTTCCTGAGAAGAGACGGCCCAGGTTGAGAGGATGGAACCCGTCGACGTCTTTCTCCGGAATCACCGACCGGATAACCTCGGGGGTATTCACGTGGGAAGGAAGGGGAAGCTGCACGAGGATGCCGTGGATGCCGGGATCGTCGTTTAACCTGTGGACCTCCCGGCAGATCTCCCCGGTACGGGCGTCGCCCGGCAGATCTACCCCTATCGAACCGATATTCACGCGTTCACAGGCGCGGTGCTTCATCCGGACATACATCCGGGATGCCGGATCGTCTCCGACGATGACCGTTGCAAGCCTGGGATGCAGATCAGATCTGGCAATATCCTGGGCAAGGCGCTCAAGCCGGATCTCAGATCTCTTCTTTCCGTCGAGGATCATACTACTCAGGATACAGGGGGTACTTTGTGGCCATCTCCCTGACCTCCTCCCCGATCTTCTTGACCGCACTGCTGTCATTGATGTCTTTCAATATCGTGCATATATATTCGCCTATGATCCGCATCTGTTCCTCCTTCATGCCCCGGGTGGTCACCGCCGGAGTACCGACCCGAAGACCGCTCGTGACGAACGGGCTCCTGCTCTCCTTTGGTATGGTGTTTTTATTGACGGTTATATGAGCCTCACCAAGGACGTTCTCGGCTTCGAGTCCGGTGATGCCGAGATCTGTCAGGTCGAGAAGGATGAGGTGGTTGTCGGTTCCGCCCGAGACCACACGAAGACCTTCGTCCATGAAGACATCAGCCATCGCCCTGGCGTTTTTGACCACCTGGCGGTTGTAATCCTTAAATGAAGGCCTGAGTGCTTCCTTGAAACAGACTGCCTTCGCAGTAATCGTATGCATCAGGGGGCCGCCCTGCATGCCCGGGAAGACCGCCTTGTCAACCTGCGGCCCATATTCGGCGTTGCACATGATGGCGCCGCCCCGTGGACCGCGGAGGGTTTTATGGGTCGTTGTGGTGGTGAAGTTCACCACGTTCACAGAGTTTGGGTGAACGCCTGTGGCACAGAGGCCTGCGATGTGGGCGATGTCGGCCATGCAGTAAGCTCCCACGTCATCGGCGATCTCCTGGAATGCCTTAAAGTCTATTGTCCGTGGATATGCCGATGCACCGCAGACCAGGATCTTCGGCTTCTCCCTCTTCGCCATCTCTCCAACCACACCGTAATCCAGCATCTCGGTCTTTTCATCGACTCCGTATTGGGCAACCCGGTAGAACTTGCCGGTGAAACTCACGGGCGAACCATGTGATAGGTGACCGCCCTGTGAGAGCTTCATGCTCATCAGCGTGTCCCCGAGGTTCATGAACGCAAAATAGACCGCCATGTTTGCCTGGGTACCCGAATGGGGCTGGACGTTTGCATGTTCCGCACCGAAGAGCTCTTTCAGGCGGTCCCTGGCCTGGTTTTCTGCCATGTCATGGAACTCGCAACCGCCGTAATACCGTTTGCCGGGATAGCCCTCGGCATACTTGTTGGTCATTATCGAACCCATCGCCTCCAGCACGGCCCTGCTGACAAGGTTCTCAGATGCAATAAGTTCAAGGCCGTCTCTCTGTCGAATACGTTCCTTTTCAATGATATCCGCTATGACTGGATCAGTGTCGGAAAGATGAGACATATAAAGAAAAGTCGACCTGATAGGGTAATACCTTTTCTTCCATCAGGGAAAAAAAGGCAATTTAGGCCAGTTAAAGATGGGCCGTTTGGAAAAAACGCGGAAACGGGAGCTGGAACGAGGGAAAATGAAGGGGTGTATTGTTCGGAATGAACGTGTTTCAGGCAGCGGGGAGGGTATTCTGTAACAATCCTGATCGATAATTTGCGTCATCTTCCGGGCATAAAAATCCCGTGAATCATTCAAAAAAAGATGAGTAAAAGTATAATGGGCATTTTTTCCGGAATCAGCCCCCAAAGATGAGAGAATTTTTTTTCATGAATCAAATTTCGCCGTCTCTCTTTGTATTTTTCCAGCGTAAGGATTTTAACGTGGAAACGCATTCTATCTTTTAAGAAAAAGCGCAAAAATGAATGATGTCCACCCTCATTCATCAGGGAGAGTATGTCGACAACCATGCACTCTTGCGGTTCCCGGAGATCTGGAGGGTGCAGAAAGAGACCGGTCACCGGGTTGCTGCCCGGGGCGTTTGCCTCTGGCACTGTCCGGTCAGGCACCTGATCCCCAAAAGGAGAGAGAAATGGAGATAAACAGGGGTAATAGAAATGTTCCACCCATAGACGAACGAATAACCGTCCTTGAGAGGAAGGTTAAGGA
>JAHDSI010000024.1 GCA_018432765.1 Methanoregulaceae archaeon
CATCAGGGGTTAATATCTGATTTCGCACGGTAATTGGCCGTGGAATATTTATCTCCCGCATTATATGGCAGGATTTTTCTCTTGCATATTCGTTAGTCTAATAACCTTGAAAATAAAACTAGTGCGATAGCATGGGGGTAAAGGATCTCATCATCATCGTTGCACTCATGGCGGCATCTGCGTATGCCATCGTCCCGGCGTGTGCAGATCTGCCTTCAGAGATGGCTCTGTCGTGGGTGCAGAAAGGTGATGATCTCATCCAGCAGGAACGATACAACGAATCGCTTGACTGTTACGAGAACGCGATCGGATACGATCCGTATCACGCTCAGACCTGGAACAAGCTGGGTCTCGCCCGGATGGCCATATCCGATTATGATGGAGCGGTCCGGGCATTCAACCGGTCGATAAGCCTTGATCTGCTCTATTCAGCGGCCTGGAATAACAGAGGCGATGCGTATTTTTCCATGGGGGAATATGAAGCGGCCATCGAGTCGTATGACGGAGCGCTGGCCATCAATTCCAATGATCTGTACGCCCTCGTCCATAAAGGGATCAATCTCCAGCATTCCGGCAAATCAGCCCGGGCGATGGCGGTCTACGAAGAAGTGATCCAGATCGCGGAACGGGAAGCACGAAAACGTCCCAATGATGCGAATTTTGACCCCTCGCTCTGGACGGACAAAGGTGACGCTCTCTTCCAGCTTGGCCGGTACGACGAAGCGCAGGAATCCTACGAGATCGCCCTGGGGATAAATCCGAAATTCCAGGGCGCGGTTGAGGGAATGCAGCGAATCGGGGAAATCGAGACCGAGATGAACAGCACGACCCCCGGTGAAAACAACGGCGTTTTGCCGGCAGAGAAGGAACCGACCCCTACAACTGCACCACTTACGGGAGCATGCGGGTTCCTGGCAGTCGGGATAGCCGCAGCCCTTATCTTTTTTGCACGGTGGAGGGACGGGGGTCCGCCACCCCGGTAATCCCGGAACACCGTGTATCTCTCCCGGGAGAAACTTCGGAGGCCATGATACCTTGTTTTATCACCTGATCCTGACAGATGACTGCAACCTGTGCTGCAGATACTGCAGGGGAAAGATGTTTGGCGAATTCGATGGTGAGACGCCCGGCGAAAATGATATTGATTCCTATCCTCCGCCTGATCTCTCGATCGACCTCGAGATCCTGTACCGGTTTTTGAGCGAGGATCCGGATCCCTGTCTCACGTTTTACGGGGGCGAGCCGCTCATGCGCCCGGATATCATACGGGAGATCATGGACAACGCGCCTGTCCGGCGATTCATGATACAGACAAACGGGACTCTCCTTGGAAGCCTTGGTGCGGAATATACAAACCGGTTCGAGACCATCCTTGTCTCAATTGACGGACCCGAAGAACTGACCGATCTGAACCGGGGCAAGGGGACGTACCGGCGCATCATGGATTCTCTCCATACCATCACTTCGGAAGGATTCAGCGGCGAGATCATCGGCAGGATGACTGTTACAGAAGATACTGACATCTTTGATGCCGTCCGGTATCTTGCAGACAATACGGACTTTTCGTTCCAGTCAATCCACTGGCAACTGGATGCCTGCTTTTCGAAGGACTCGAACCGCCCGGCCTTTCCGGATTGGCTCAATGCCTGCTACAATCCGGGGATACACCGGCTCCTCCGGTTCTGGAGGGATATGATGGAAGAGAAGGGGGTCGTAAAGAGGTGGTACCCGTTCCTGTCAACGACAGAAGATCTTCTCCTGGGCAGGCCGGCACAGCTCCGGTGCGGGGCGGGCCATTCCAACTATGCCATCATGACCGACGGAAGTATCGGCCCCTGTCCGGTAATGGTCGGAATGAAAGAGTATTATGCGGGCCACGTCAGTTCGACCTCGCCAGGTGACCTTCGCGAAATACCGATCGGCGGAGCATGCACCACCTGCGATGTACGGGACTTCTGCGGAGGCCGGTGTCTTTATTCAAATATCACGAACCCCTGGCCAGATGATCGGCGTATTCCCGTATGCGAATCGGTCAGCAATCTTCTTGTTGGTATACAGGAGATCCTTCCGGATATCAGGCGTCTGCTGGAGTCCGGGAAAATTTCTGAAGAGGGATTTATGCATACCCGCTATAACGGGTGCGAGATCATTCCCTGATAGCGGGCGGTGACAATCCCCTTACCGGTGGTACGGCTCCCCTCTTGAGATACGAAACGCCCGGTAGATCTGCTCCAGCAGGATGAGACGTGTCATCTGGTGGGTAAATGTCATCGGAGAGAGTGAGAGACGGACATCGGCGTTGTCGAGGAGCCCCTCCGAAAGCCCCGACGCTCCGCCGATAATAAATGCCAGGTCGCTTCTCCCGGAGAGTTCCCATCCCGTGATCTGACGTGCAAATTCTTCGCTTGTCCATGGCAGGCCACCTGGATCGAGTGCAACGACGAGGCTGTTTTTATTGATCGCCCGTGAGACTCTCCCGGCCTCGCGCTGCATGGCACTGTCCCGCTCATTCCTGGAGAGTGGTTCCTGGAGTTTCTCTTCCTGTACCTCCTTTATCTCAACGCGGCAGTAGGAAGAGAGCCGCTTGGTGTATTCGGCGATCCCCTCTTTAAGAAAATGCTCTTTCGTTCTTCCCACCACGATTATCCGTATCTGCATCTGCCTGGTTATCTCATCGACATAAAGAAAGATAATCCCTGCGCCAGGCATGGGAAGGGCGGTTTTACTTTCACGCCACACGGCCGTGATTTAAACCCGGACCTGCGCACCTGTAGTGTGAGGAGGCGGGATGGAAAAACCCGTACCGGGACCCGGATGCCTCCCCTCTGCAATAAACCTTGAATCGAGAAGCCTCGTAACTCCCCCCCTTTTCCGGGGTTTCTCTATTTATCCTTTCAGGGTGGCCAGGTTGGCAAGAAGAAAATTGTTGATTTTCGGGTTTTATCACACGCCCCATGCTCTTGCGATTGCAGACGCCGTCAGTTTCGGGGATTGCACGGTGTAGCTCCCTGTCGAAAGCGGGGAACGTGGAGACCCCGGGCGGTGTGAGATCCGGGGGTTGAAGGGACACGGATCCCACCACACACCAGGATGAAGGGCCCGATGATAGCACCAGAAAGCTGTTGTATAATTCCCGGGCTCCTTTCCTGCCGATGATGCCGACAGTGTATCCCCTGAACGACGGCCCGGTACCAGAAATTGAAGAGAACCATGACGATGGATCCCATGGCAACACCCGGACCCACGGCGGACCCGCACCTTCCTGCCATGATGTGCCATCCTGCGCCAGAGGATTGATGGATAGGAAAAAAATGACTAATCCGGGAGAAACAGGAGATATGTATTTTAAGACAAGACCCTAACAGAAAAATATGGCCCTCCGATCGATCAATCTCCCCGGGATAGGTACGAAATACGAGCTTGAAACCGAAAAAAAAGATGTTGTGGCCGTTTTCTTCCTGAAAAACGGGAATATTCAGATGTATACTCTCCCGCACGACTCTTCCGACCCCAGTGTTGCAGAACTGACATCTGCAGAGGCGAGAAGGCTCGGGACAATTCTTACAGGGGCCATCATGGAAGCGGACAGGGAGAGCGTTGAGATCGCCTTCTCCGCCCTGTCAGATCTCCGCATAAGCATTCATACATATACCATCGGGAAACGTATGGCCAACAAAAGCCTGGAGGAACTCCAGATCAGGGCCAGGACCGGTGTCACGATAATTGCCGTCTCGCGAGGCGAGAAGAATGTCATCAACCCCCCTCCGTCTTTTGTGTTCCATGAAGGGGATACGCTGGTTGCAATTGGTGAGACGGACCAGCTCAAAACATTCGAGCGTGAAATCATGGTGGATTGATGGAAGGGATAGTCCTCGCGCTATTCGTCTGCCTGATACTTGCCCTCTTCACGAAGCGATTCGCGCTACCCAGCATCCCCTTTTACATAATTGCAGGACTCCTGCTCGGGGAGAGCGGCCTTGAACTGGTGGCAGCCGATGAGATCTCCAGGTTTTTGACCGATCTCGGGTTGCTGTTTTTACTCTTTTTCATGGGGCTTGAGATCAAGCCCGGCCGGATCTGGCGTAACCAGTCCGCCTTTGTCTCGAGCGGGTTGATTGACCTCCATATCAACATGATCCTTGGCTTTCTCGTTGCATATGTACTTGGATTCTCGTTGTTTGATGCGGTGATCATCGCCGTTGCATTTTACATAAGCAGCACCGCCATGGCCGTCACCTCCCTGATCGAGAATCACAAGCTGCTCCTTCGTGAATCAGAGACGGTTGTCTGGCTGATGATCTTCGAGGACATCGTGCTGATCATCTTCCTCGCATTCATGGGAAATTCCGGTGGCCATCCGCTTCTCATAGTCGTCAAGATATGCATACTCCTCGGAGCAATCATCGCGATCACGCATTTTGGGAGGCACTACCTGATATCAATACTCAAGCGGGAGGATGAACTGCCCGTATTGCTCACATTCTCGGCTGTCCTCGGGATTGCGGCCCTCTCAAACACGATAGGCGTCCCGGAATCCTTCATGGTGATCGCATTCGGGACGATCCTTGGCACCATCGACCCTATCGCCTTCGAGATCCACTCGAGGCCGTTCAAGGACGTCTTTCTCGTCGTATTCTTTGTATTTTTCGGCATCACCGTGAACCTCTCCTCAGGAGCGATCCCGCTCTTCGCCATCATCGCCATAAGTCTCCTTGCGATCCTCTCCAAGTTCCTGTCAGGTATGGCGATTGGGAGATATATCCATAAAAATAACCATTCAGGAATCGAGATCTGGTCAAACACAGCCAGCCGCGGGGAATTTTCCATTGCCATTGCAGCCATCTACGGATCGGCCGCAGTATCAGGCACCATCGCGACAATGGTGATAATAACCTCGATAATCGGTGCCTTCGCTGCAAAATTCAGTGGAAGGATCCAGAAAAAATTCAGTTCTTTGGGGAAACCGGTGCGTCCGGTGCCAGGAACCTTGGAGACGGCGGATTCGGGGCGAAAGGACGATTGACCGCCCGCCGGAATCTCCCTGAAATCTCTTAATATGGCTCTTTTCTCCCTGGTGTGGGTTGGATTGATGAACCGGATACAAATTGTTGGGGCTATCTGCCTCCACATCCCCATGTGCGATGCCCATACCGCCGCCACCGAAAATATCGTGAGGCTGATTCACAGTCAAAATTTGAGCAATTGGGTATGAGTTCTGTGAGTCCGCCCCGGCGGCGGTTGAGGGTGACTGAATTGGTATGCAGATTACAATTCGATTCAGTCTCCCCACGCAAAACAGCGAGGAGACCTTTATATCATCCGATCTCGGAACGCATCCGGAGAAATACCGGCCCCCTGACATCCACCTTCTTCTTCCTGTCGGTGATTGCCCGCATGGCATACTCCCCGATTCGCAGGTTGATGTCACTTGGCAGCTTGACCATCTTCACCTGGACAGTTGCGTCCCTCCCGCACCGGGCTTCCTCCTCGATCACGGCCGCCCCGAGTGCCGCCGCAGCATCGAGGTAGCATATCCCGGCAGGAGTTCCCTCTGTCCTGACAGCGGCCCATTTCTCGGTGTCTGGCACACCAAGCACCGACCCGGAATGGACGAAGATCTCGTTTTTGCATGCCGGTCCGCAGAGGCGTGTATTTGATTCCTGTTCCTCTACAAACACTCTTACTGCATTTTCCGCCATAGTCCCTTCCCATGCCAGGAACGAGCAGGGGCCGGGCTCGTCTGCATGTGTGGTCGCGGTCTTTTTGATCGCTGAAGCGAGCAGTCTTCCCTCCGCCGTTTTCGGCTCCTTCCTGAACCCTATCGCCCGTGCGATCTCGAGATCGGAGAGAGGTGCCGGATAGAACTGTGGATATGTCAGCCGCCGGATATCATCCGACTTGTAGGTGAGCATGGCCAGTCTCTCGACCCCCAGTCCCAGGTTCATGACTGGGATGCCGATTTCATATTCGGCCAGTGCAGACGGTGAGTACATGCCAAAGGTCGCCACTTCCACCCAGTCATGGACCGGATGGCGGGCATACACCTCGGTCTGTGTATCCGGCATATAGTACTTGGAACGCTTCTCGTCAGGCGTGAACCGGAAGTCCGTGAAACCGAATGCCGAGAGGAGTGCCTGGCTTACCGCTTTTCCCTCGTCAACCGAGATATCCTCGCCTGCAACGACGCAGCTTGCCGAATGATAGCACATCAGCCGGGTCGGCCCTTCCTCCTGTTCACGCCGGAAACACCTGTCCACGGAGAAGAGGCGCAGGGGGAGGGGGCTCTTGTCCCAGATCGAGGAGAGGGTGAGGAACCACCCGCTGGTCATGTGGCTCCGGAGCGTGTTCCTGGATGACCGTGGTTCGAGGTCCCGGAATGCCTGGAAGACCCTGTCATAGATCTCCACCGTCATGCCGTCATCGATGCGGAGTGCCTCTGATGTGGCATGGATGAGGTCGTCACCGTCAATTGCGGATTTCTTGTATCTCTGGAGGATCTCCCTGAGCCGTGCCTCCTCGTCAGGACTCACATCCTTTCCCGTTATCCGGGAGATGCCGTCCAGTTCAGGCCGCCCTATCCCCTGGTTCGGGCGATCCAGCCCGCCGAGATAGAAGACCCGGTCCAGGACAGCGCTGGCTTCTGGTCCGAACTGCCGGTACACATCCTTCTCCTCGACAATGATGGGATTGCATGTCTCGTCAAAACCGATCAGCAGATAGGTCTCCCGCAGTCTGTTGACCATCTCGTATATCGGGTGTGCCTGTGCCCTGGAATATGAAAGGCGGGGGTATCGCCCTTCCTGCCCGGGAGGAGTGAGGACCTCCGGACCCTCGTGCCATGCCCGCTCAAAATTCTCCCGTGCCCGTTTCCTGAATGAATCTGTATCAAATCTCATCTTCTTCTCTCCAGACATACCACCCTGCTGGCCTGGTTCTCGTCCAGAACCTCATAGTCGGTACATGCGGCGACCTGTTCTGCAAAAGACCTCACATGGGAATGTGGTGGCATACGGTCTCTCGTTAAACGTTTTCTACTGTACCCGAGAAACATATAGCCCTTCACTTCCACGTACGTCGCACCCGAGTCCTGGACAATGCGTCCGTACAGTTCCGGCATATGATCATTCAGACCTCTTACAAGCGTAATCCTGATAGCAGATCTCTTCTTCCCGAGCATCGAGAGGCTCTGCATGATGTAATCCCAGTAGTCTTCGTCCGGCCTGCAGACCTTCAGGTATGTCTCCCTCTCGGGCGCGTCCAGCGAGACATACAGCTGGAACGGGTTGCAGTCTTCCAGGACCCACGGACGCGTGCCGTTGCTGACAACGAAGGTGGTGTACCCTTTCTCGTTGAAGAGCGTCACCAGTTCGGGAAGCCGTGAGTAGAGCGTGGGCTCTCCTGACAGCGATATCGCAACATGCTTCGGATCGAGCGCTTCAAGGAAACGCTCTTCTCTGACATACGGCGATACCTTGTACCCGGAGAGGGCTTTCTTCTGGAGCCGGGGGACCGCATCCACTATCTCCTGCGGTGAGCATTCGGTCTCTCCAGGAAAGACATGCTCAAACGATCTCCAGCAGAAGAGGCACCGCTGGTTGCACCGGAGGGTGGGGGTCAGCTGTACGCACCGGTGGCTCTCGATTCCGTAGAACTGGTGCTTGTAGCACATATCCTGGTCTTTCAGTGCCTTCTTGCACCAGAGACACGGCTTCACGGCTGCAGAGGCGTCCGATCGCACGAACTGGTATCCCTGCCGACGGAGGGGCTTACATTGTTCGGGGAGCATCGATCCCAAGGCTCTCCAGGGCCTCTCCAAGCGTGTTTTGCGTCGCCTTCACCAGGGTCAGCCGGCTCTTCCTGGTCAATCCCTCGCTTTTGAGCACCGGTTCAAAGTGGTAGAAGCTGTTGAAGAGATCGGCGAGTTCCCGGGCATAGATTGCAAGCAGGTGAGGTTTGAGCTCCTTTACCACCATCTCTATGGTGTATGGGAACTTTGCCAGGTGCTTTGCCAGTGCGATCTCGCTCTCGCGTTCCAGGGTATACGCCTCCTCGAACTCTCCTGCCTTCTCAAGGATACTGCATGCCCTGGCATACGCATACTGGATGTAGGGGCCGCTCTGGCGCTCGAAGTCCAGTGCCTCTTTCCAGTCAAAGACCGTGCTCTTCTCAGGGGATATCTTGACGATGTCGTACCGGATAGCTGCAAGCGCGACCGATCGTGCGATTGCATTCCTTTTATCAACATCGAGTTCCGGCCTGCGTACGGTGACCTCTTCGAATGCCTTTGCGGTGACCTCGTCGAGGAGCTGGTCTGCTGACACGAACTTTCCTGCCCGTGTACTCATCGATCCTTCGGGAAGCGAGACGAACTCGAAGTAGACGATCTCGGGGTACTTCTCTCCCTGGAGTTTTAAGGTGGCGATCAGCTGTGCACCGATGAGCTTGTGATCGGCCCCCAGTACGTCGATCATTCGGTCGAAGTTCCTCCCTTTCCATATGTGGTATGCGAGGTCCCTTGCCGCGTATACCGATGTCCCGTCGCTTCTCCGGAGGACATACTCCTTCTCGAACCCGAACTCCGAGAGATCGAGCCACATTCTCCCGTCAGTGTGGCATTCATCCAACCTTTTGATCCCATCGAGAACGCGTTCGGTATCGCCGTTCCTGATGAAATCGCTCTCCCAGACAAAACGGTCGTGGTATGCACCCAGCCGTTCCAGCGTCACTTTAAAGCCGTCGAGACACTGGGAGACGGCCGACCTGAAACTGGCCGAGACCGCCGGATCACCGCTCTCCACGTCCTGCATCAGGGAGTCGATCTCCTCCACGATCGAAGGATCACTCTTTATCTCCCTGTTTGCGGCGATATAGACACGCGCAACGTGGTGGTCTCCCTTCTCACCCTCATTCCGGCTGATGCCAAGATGGGAGAAACCCCAGGACACGATGGCGATCTGCCTTCCCATGTCATTGACGTAGTATTGCACTTCCACGCGATGCCCGGCCTTTTTGAGACACCTGGCCAGGGTGTCGCCGATGATGGTGTTTCGAATATGTCCGACGTGGAGTGGTCCGTTGGGATTGGCGCTGGTATGTTCCAGGACAACGCGCCCGGGTCGCACGGGGACAGATCCATACCCCGGCCTGACCGCTTCTCGCAGTGTCTCCTCGATATACCCGGGTCCGAGGATGAAGTTGATGTAGGGTCCCTTCGCCGCCACCTTCACCGAGGCGAGCTCCGGGCGGCTGGAGAGTGTTGCTGCAAGTTCCGCCGATATCTGTGCAGGGTTCTGTTTTCTTGTTTTCGCGAGCGAAAACGCCACCGTGGAGGCGAGATCGGCATGTTCGCCACCCTCCACGAGCCCGACATCCGGAAGCCCGGTTACGGCCCTGAGTTCGCCTGCAATGGTGTTGGAAATTTTCAGAAACATCAGAGTCCCGTCCTGTACCGTAATATTGCTGCTATCCCACCGAATGCCGAGAAAAGGATCGATCCCTCCTCGAAATCGTTCGAGATTATCTCAACCTTCGTGCTGCTCTGATCGGCCAGGCGGGTGAGTTCCTCGATAATATCCACCTCCTCGTCGACGACGAGTGGCGCGGTGCACTTCCGGCAGGTATGGGGTATGATATCCTCTATCGTCTTTCCCGGTTCCAGATGGATCGTGCGTTCTTCGGAGTGTCCGCAGTTCTGGCATTTTATCCTGACCCTGGATTTCCGGAGGCTTGAAGAGAGAAGGAGGACGTCCACGGCACCCAGTTCGAGGTTCTTTCTCACGCTATCCTCGCCGTATGCCGCAAGGCTGTCCTCTTGTACGAGCTCTTTTAAGAAGCGGTTCATGTATTCCTTCTCCCTGACCACGTCCATGCCCTTCAGGGCGTCCTTTGCGGCATCCACAAGTTCCGAAAGGCCGTCTTCGTTCGTATACGCCACGTCGAAGAGACCGATGATACGCTTCTGCACCTCGTGGTGGAAATACTCGCCTGCCTCGAACTCTTCCTTGGTCGGGCTCGGCCCCCCGATAAGGACCCCCTTGAACCGTTCAAAAAAATCCTTTTCGGCAAGGAATATTGCACTTGCACGCTCTCCGATCTTTGTATAGAATTCGTTGATGGCAATCTCACGGAGGCGCTGGAAACGGACGCTCGACTGTCCACCCTTTCGCTGTTTTCCAGGGACGGTGGATGTGACGCCCCCCACCGGATCGATGCGGTTGCCGCGGAGGAACCCCCAGTATGCCTCTCTCCGGTCAAGGACCAGGAGCCCGTAGATGTTCTTCTCCTCGAGCATCTCGCGGAGCGGTTCGAGCTCGAAGTTGGAACTGCACCGGTACATGTACAGGTTCAGGGGTTCGGGTGGCTCGATTATGGTACAGTCAAGGCTGGTGCGATCACCACCAAGCTGGACTGTGCCGCAGAAGACGGCCATGCCGTTTTGGGGCGGGTTCTTGTAATAGCGGAGACGGGAGAGGATCGAGGAGATGGCGCTCTGGACGTTTGTCCTGGTCTGCTTGCTCTTGATATTTGAACACTGCCCGAACTCGTCACGAAGCTGGGCTGTCACGTCATGGATCTGCTTGTCAGGGGGTATGTAGATCGTGATGAGTTCTGTCCCGCTCCCCTGTTTTGACTCCAGTTTTTCAAGGGTTTTTTTGAATTCGTAGCGCTTTCGCGCATCGTCCATCTCCACTGTCTCGGTCATGAGCATAATTCTCCGCTATTGAAAGCTTGTACCTCTTCAGCTCCGAACGCCATAAATTTGAGCACATTCATCGATGATCTTTTCGTCAACCTCGCCGCAGAGACCGTGGGACCCGGGAAATTCATGGAATATGCGCGGCTCTCCGGATAGATTGTATAGTGCACGTCCCTCCTCGAAGGGGATGATCTCGTCCGACCGGGAATGGAATATCCACGAGCTCTTCGGCGAGATCCTCTCCATGTAGAGATCGGGGTCGATACTGAGCAGGAAGAGGCGGGCATCTCCGGAATACTGGTTGCCGGCAAGGCCAGACCCCGACGTGGAAACGCCGATATACCCGGAGAAGACGGGATCGAGTGCCGTCGCGATGGCAGCATATCTTCCGCCGTTGCTGGAGCCTGCAGCATATACCGGTATCCCGTACCTCTCTTTCACATACTCCCCCGCATGGATGAGATCGCATATCGAAAGGTAATACTGTGGCCAGTCCCCCTCCCTGAAACGCTGGAAATCCCTGTCGATGCTGAATGAGTCCCCCGTCGTCTCACCGCCGTTTCCCCGGAGGTCGAGGACGAGGAATGCATACCCTGCCCGGGCATAGCTTATGGAGCGGTTGTAATGCATCTCCTTCCTGACACCGGCGCCCGGAGCAAGGACAAATCCTGCAACCGGGTCATCAGGTGCGGTAAGCAGCCCATACACATCTCCTGAACCCGTGTGCAGGATAACCCTGCTGACAGAGATATTCGAGACCTGCGTTGCCTCATCTTCAGAGACGGTGCATTCACCACAGGAGAGGGAGAGTGCGCCTGAATCGCTGACAGAGAACCGGGCCTCTTCCCGCGGGCCCTGGACACATCCTGCAGCAGTCAACAGGCCGATCAGGAAGAGAAGAGTGACTAGGGCTGGTTTTCCCATCTCAATCGCCGGTGCAGCGTTCGACGAGACATATGGTCTTTGCATCCGAGATCCGGCCGTCTTTTATCATGCCTCGCAGGTCAGAGATGCTCACCGTTATGACCTCGATGATCTCGTCATCGTCCTTTTCAAATTCGCATGAAGGAGTGAGGTTGTGTGCCTCGAATAAGTAGATCTTCTCGTCGGTGAACCCGGGGGTGGTATAGATAAAACCTCTCTCCACGAGCACGTCAGCCTGGAAACCCGTCTCTTCAATCAACTCGCGGTGCGCTGCATCTCTCGGGCTCTCCCCGGGATTCAGGGTTCCTGCAGGGGCTTCGTAGATATATTCCCCGATTGCGAAACGGTATTGCTTCAACAGGTAACAGGACGAATCACCCCTGACGGGGAGAATCGCGACGGCGTGGCCGGGCCGCACGACGATCCTCTCGACCTCTTTCCCATTCGGCAGTTGATAGGACTTCTTCTCCACAACGAGCCTGTTTCCATGGTAAATTTCCATTTTTTTACTCCTTCTCGTATTGGATTGGATCGCGAAGCCCGAGCCTTGAAAACGCCTCCCTCCGGTAATGACAGGCGCCGCACTCGCCGCACGCACGTTCTTCGTTCCTGTAGCAGGACCAGGTATGCTGGTAGGGAACTCCCAGTTCCAGGCCTTTCCTGATGATATCGCTCTTGTTCATATTGATAAACGGCGCCCTGATTGTGATGCGTGTATCGTCTTTGGTTCCCAGATCCACGGCCTTCTGGAAGGCCTCGATGAAAGTGGGGCGGCAGTCTGGATACCCGCTGTAATCCTGTGACTGGACACCGATGAAGATCGCTTCTGCCCCGCGTGCCTCTGCAAAACTTGTTGCAATGGCGAGCAGGTTGGCATTCCTGAACGGGACATAGGTATTTGGTATCCTGTCACCCTCCACGAACCCGTCGACAACCATCGAATGATCGGTAAGGCTGCTCGCCCCGATACGCGAGAGATATCCCAGATCTACCTCGAGGAATTCCTCCGCGTCGAGAAGACCGGCGATCGTCGCTGCTGCAAGCCGCTCTCTGCTCTCTGTTCTCTGCCCGTAATTGAAATGGACGGCATACAGGTCAAACCCCATATCACGGGCCAGGTATGCGAGGGTAGATGAATCCATCCCTCCCGAGAGGAGACATACGGCCTTCATCATCTCACCCCGAGTATCCTGTGCAACTGCAGCTGGAGCCGCACAGGAAGATCATGCTCCAGTATGAATGATGCGATCTCTCTCGCGGGCGAACCATGCACGGGAGATACGAATAGCTCGCCCGAAATATCATGTTCCCTGATAACATTGGCGGCATAATGGCAGTCGGGAATATCTTCTACGACGAATTTCACGCTGTCATCTCCCGTGATGTGGGATAGGAGGGAGAGGTCGCTCTTCTCTCCAGACGACGGACACTTCACGTCCATGCAGATCGAGGCAAAATGCTGGAAGGGGCGGAAATCGATCGTGCCGTTTGTCTCGATATCTATCATGTACCCTGTCTCCTGCAATGCATGCCCAAGATTACGCACATCATCTCCCTGGAGGAGCGGTTCACCCCCTGTGATGCAGGCATAGCTGCCTTTACAGCGCCATACGGTCTCCAGCACCTCTTTTAATGAGCATTCAATGCCCCCCTCCCGGGATCCGGGCGTATCGCACCAGCTGCACCTGAGATTGCACCCTGCAAAGCGGATGAATGTACAGGGGCGCCCCTGGTTCTTTCCCTCTCCCTGTATACTCCGGAATATCTCACAGATCTGCATTTCCTATCTCAGCGTAACATCCATCCGATTCCCATACCCGTACAGCCACCGTGCGTGCCGATATTCCCAGTCGCCTGCATTCGCGGTCGAGATCATCACGGATTACCTGTGCAAGAAGCTCGCTCGTGGGATCGCCCGGGGTTTTTACGACCGTCTGGAACTGCTCGATGCAGGGGACCATGGGATCGTCACTGTTCAGGATGATCTGGTGATCGAATCGTTCGATGATCGTTTTAATGGTATTATAATCGATAAGTATCATGGTATCTTCATCGACGTCTCCTTCCATCCAGACCTCCGCCCGCCACCGGTGACCGTGGAGATTGGCGCACTTCCCCTGGTAATGGAGAAGCCGATGACTTGCATCAAAATGGACATCCTTGTAAATCCGGGATTTCATCAGTAAGAGTACGATGGATCGGCATATAATATTATTATCAATGCCGTCTTATGTATAGAAGCAAACGTGGAGAATTCCAATATGTATAAATTCGTTACGCGCGTTTATGTATATCTCAGTGAGTCAACTCCACAATGACAGAAATGTAATTTATGAGGGTATTTCATGGGTAAGGGTAAATTTGCCGCGAGAAAACTGCTTCGCGACGCAAAAAAATTCCGGTGGAGCGACCCGTCCTTTGTAAGGAGACAGGGTGGCTTAAATGTAAAATCCGACCCGCTGGAAGGCGCGCCGCAGGCACGAGGAATAGTACTGGAAAAGATTGGTGTTGAAGCGAAACAGCCCAACTCGGCCATACGCAAATGCGTCCGCGTGCAGCTGATCAAGAACGGCCGCCAGGTGACAGCCTTTGCAGTCGGCGACGGTGCGATCAACTTCATCGATGAGCACGACGAGGTGGAGATCGAAGGGATCGGGGGAAGGCTGGGCCGTTCAATGGGAGATATCCCGGGTGTCAGGTACGTTGTGACGAAGGTGAACAACGTATCTCTCCACGAAATGGTTACCGGGCGCAAGGAGAAGCCACGCAGGTGATGTCAATGACAGAAACAGAGGTTACTCAACGGCTGCTCTTCAACAGGTGGGATCTCGGGGAGGTGCAGATAACCGACCCGGGTCTCGTCCGTTATATCAGCTTGAACCCGGTAATCGTCCCCCATTCAACTGGAAAATTTACCCGCCAGGAATTTAACAAGGCAAACATGCTCATAGTGGAGCGCCTGATCAACCGGCTGATGCAGACCGAGGTCAATACAGGAAATAAGCAGCTGGCAACGCGGATCGTGAGAGACTCCTTCGAAATAATACATAAGAAGACCAAGAAGAATCCCGTCCAGGTCCTTGTTGAGGCGATTGCCAACACCGGTCCCAGGGAGGAGACGGTCCGACTGAAATACGGTGGGATCAACGTCCCCAAGTCGGTCGATACCGCCCCGTTACGCAGGGTCAATTCATCGCTGGTTTTCATATCGGATGCGGTGAAGAAGGCGGCGCACAAGAGCAAGAAACCCGTCGCCGTATGCCTGGCGGACGAGCTGATTGCAGCATCCAAAGGGGATGTAAAGACCTACTCAGTGAACAAGAAAGAAGAACGCGAGAGAATTGCAAAATCCGCTCGATAAATTAACTTTTTTATGGTGAATTATGGCTCGTGGCAAAAAATCAATTGAGAGAGTAACTGAGCTGATGAATGATCCGGTGCATATACGGAACATTGGGATCGTGGCACATATCGACCACGGCAAGACCACACTGTCTGACAACCTCCTGGCCGGTGCAGGGATCATCAGCGAGGAGCTTGCAGGCAGGCAGCTCTTCATGGATTCGGACGAGGAGGAACAGGCCAGAGGGATCACCATCGATTCGTCAAACGTCTCGATGGTCCACGAATACGGAGGCAACGACTTCCTGATCAACATGATCGACACCCCTGGCCATGTCGACTTCGGCGGGGACGTGACGAGGGCAATGAGAGCGGTTGACGGTGCGGTAGTGCTTGTGGATGCCGTGGAAGGAACCATGCCCCAGACCGAGACGGTCCTCCGCCAGGCCCTGAAGGAGGGTGTTCGTCCGGTCCTCTTCATCAACAAGGTGGACAGGCTGATCAACGAACTGAAAGTTGACGAGATGGAGATGCAGATCCGGCTCGGCAAGGTCATCGACAAGGTCAACAAGCTTGTCAAGGGCATGAACGAGAAGGCCTACAACGAGGGCTGGCGTCTCGATGCGACCAACGGCACGGTAGCCTTCGGGTCCGCCCTCTATAACTGGGCGGTCTCGGTCCCCTTCATGCAGAAGAGCGGTGTCTCGTTCAAGGAAGTCTACGAGAAATGTAAGACCGGAGACATGAAATCCCTGGCCAAGTCAAGCCCGCTCTGCGAAGTCGTCCTCGACATGGTGGTCAAGCACCTTCCTGACCCGGTTACAGCACAGAAGCGTCGTATCAAAGTGATCTGGAAGGGAGACGCCTCGTCTACCGAGGGGAAGGCCATGTTGAACTGTGACCCGAGCGGCCCCGCAACCCTGATGATAACCGATATCTCGTTCGATCCGCATGCGGGAGAGGTTTCAACAGGAAGGCTCTTTTCAGGCAGGATCAAGCGCGGCAGCGAGGTGTACGTGATGGGGACGGCCAGGAAGGTGAACCGTCTCCAGCAGGTGGGTATCTTCATGGGCCCGACACGCGTCGAGGTCGAAGAACTGGCTGCAGGAAACATCGCCGCCGTGACAGGCCTGAAGGATGCAATCGTCGGATCGACGGTGACCACCCTGCAGGACATGACTCCCTTCGAGTCGCTCAAGCATTACAGCGAACCGGTGGTCACTGTCGCCGTGGAGGCGAAGAATATGAAGGATCTGCCGAAACTTGTTGAGGTTCTCCGGCAGGTTGCAAAGGAGGACCCGACACTCCAGGTCACGATCAACGAAGAGACCGGAGAGCACCTGATCAGCGGTATGGGAGAGCTCCACCTGGAGATCATCACCGGCAGGATCAAGAGGGACAAGGGTGTGGAGATCCTCACGTCAGAACCAATCGTGGTCTACAGGGAGACTGCCACCCAGAAAGCAGGACCAGTCGAGGGTAAATCGCCAAACAGGCACAACAGGTTCTACATAGAACTCGAGCCACTCCCGGAGGAGATCGTAAACCTCATCAAGAACGGCGAGATCTCGATGAACCAGACCCAGCTGGAACGCCGGGACATTCTTGTCAGTGCCGGAATGGAGAAGGATGAGGCCAAGAATTTAAAGGACATCTATGGCACGAACATGTTCCTGGACATGACCAAGGGTATCCAGTACCTGAACGAGACCATGGAACTGATCCTCGAGGGGGTACACGAGGCGCTGGCCGGTGGGCCACTTGCAGACGAGCCTGTCCAGAACGTCAAGCTGCGCCTTGTGGATGTAAAGCTCCACGAGGATGCCATCCACCGCGGTCCGGCCCAGGTCATACCCGCGGTGCGGTCTGCGGTGAAAGCAGGACTGCTGCTTGCGGGCGACTCGCTCCTCGAGCCCATGCAGAAGATCCAGATAACGGTTCCCACCGATCAGATGGGCAATGCGACCGCCCAGATCCAGGGCAGGCGCGGGCAGGTCTTTGATATGCAGAGCGAGGGCGACACGATCACCGTAGTTGGAAAGGCGCCTGTCGCAGAGTTGTTCGGGTTTGCCGGAGATATCAGGTCCGCAACCGAAGGGCGGGCCATGTGGAACACCGAGTTCGCGGGCTTCGAGATCGTCCCGAACAACATGACAAAAGATGTGGTCCTTGGTATCAGGAAACGCAAGGGTCTCAAGGAAACGGTACCGACACCATCGGATTACCTCGCATAATATCTTTTATTTTTTATCCACACAATTTTTTGACCGTACAGGGAATACCCGGAGCTGATTATTCAGGCTCCATGTTACCTGGCTTACCTGATACATGGTATAGCGGTTGCCTGCCTCCACGTATAATGCCTGATCACCGCCCGAAAAGGACGCGATGCTAATTCCCTGCAAGAGGATAGCTTCGGGATAAGGTGGATGGGGGGTGAATGAGGATCTCGAAAGAACCCCTATGCAGACAGGGGGCTGCCGCCCCCTGACCCCCGCAGACGCTATCAGGTGGGCATGGTAGACTGGGGATTGTGTGAAATAGGCGAAAGAACCCCATGCAGACAGGGGGCTGCCGCCCCCTGA
>JAHDSI010000071.1 GCA_018432765.1 Methanoregulaceae archaeon
ACGATACGGTGTGGAACTGCCCCGTCTTCCAGCAGACCTGCTCAAGAAACTGAATGCATTTCTCCCTGCCATCTGGAGCCATAACAACCCGATGGATATCATCGGGGACGGGGGAGCCGACCGGTACGCCCGTGTCTTCGATATACTCATCGATCACCAGGATGTCTGGGATATCGCAATCGTGATTGCGGTACCTTCAGCCCTGCTCGACTCCTCGCACCTGGGACAGGAGATCGTGCGGTTCTCGCGGCATACGGAAAAGATGGTCGTTGGCTGCCTTCTCGGGGGAGACAGCATGAAGAGCGGTGTAGGTATCCTCCGGGAGAACAAGATTCCGAACTATTCAGATATCGAGAGTGCGTTCCGGGCCGTGGGCAGGAGCCTGAAGTGGTGCCAAGATAACCTTTGAGTCTCCGATCTCTTCCTGGTGGAACTCGTCATGCATTCTTTCATTCATACGGTATGATATTGTGCAACCGCGTGGCTGCCGGCCGCTCCTCCACGGTATGTCGCCTCATCAACTGGTCCCGCAGAGGTTTCGGATCCAAATACAGGGATCTCCCCTATTGTATCACGGCCTCTCGCATCGAGGCAATGACCCGATGAGGAGCAGTTCGTCCGGGTGGCCGCCACCACGGGATATGATCTTTCCAAGAAATTCAACAGCGATAGTGGATCCGTCATCCATGAGCAGGTCCAGGTTGAAGGTACCACGGGTGACGGACTCTTTCTCTGGCATGCCAAACCCGGAAGAGGCGAGGTATCGCCGGGCCTCCTCCCGGCAATGAGGCGAGACGAATGCGAACAGAGATTGCGATTTCATGCTTCCTTCTGGCAGTTCCAGGAGTTTTTCGAGATTTTTATCCGCAGAGATGATCTGGCCTTCCGGATTCGTGATCACAATAAAATCCGGGAAGAATTTCGGTCCTGGACCCACCATTCGCGATTCCCTTGTCGGGTTGCACATCCTCCTGGATGCAATATCCACGACGGCTCCCTGCAGGTTTCTGAATACCTCCCTTGAGTCGTCTCCCTTCTTCTGGTAGTAGTCGATTCCACAGTTAAGGGCCTTTATTGCGGTATTCTCATCTCCCTTGCCTGTGAACAGGATAAATGGAATGGAAAATCCCTTTTCTCGCAGGTCCGTGAAAAATTCTATACCGTCCCTGCCGGGCATATCATAATCCGATATGATCACATCATACTTCTTTTTCCCGAGCATCCCCATCGCTTCGCTGACAGAACTGCAGAGTTCTACCTTTATTCCACCGTCTCTCTCAAGGAGGATCTTGGTTACATTGAAAAGCGCGGGATCATCGTCGACAAGCAGGATATGTATCACGGGGCTCGCGGTATACTAACCTGTCCATGACGAAAATTTTTTGTACACCCGGATTATGACAATCATCCTGCCCGGTTCTCTCTGTATGCCGGCAGGTTATCCCATTCAACCTCCCGGTTATATATTACCCTTATCGAATCGTCCCAATTTATACCCTGAGCTGTATAAAAGGTGGTTCGGTGAAGCATGCCATGATATCAACTGCCGGATGGAGATGTGATCAGGATACCCACGGCGGCGATAGAGATCATGCGAACAGGAAGTGTCACGGCGAAGTCCTCCGGTGGAATCGGCCTGGGGTCAAAAAAGGTTTGATATCCAGTAAATTTTCGCCCGCAAAGGAGAATTTGCCAATCCCTGGTATGCAGCACCGTTCAGCATTCAGATCACATTCGTCCGTGGCACAAAAGAGCGGGGCCGAAAGGATAACCCTGCTGTCCAAACGAACAAAAAACTTCATTCTCGTGCACACAATCACCATATTCCAAAGAGTGATACAGTATTGGACCGGTATCAGCCAGTATTGCGGGGACTCTTTCCAGGACCGGAAAAGAAGTCTTTCCAACCCCCTGTAAAGTATCCCCCTGCTGTCCGGCGCAACGGTTGAAACAAATACCGTATCAGTCCTCGAAAATCTCGTATTTATCGCTCCTTCCTGAAGTCTCCAGGTATTTTTCCAGGTCTGCTATCAGTTCGTCGGCAGACTGGTACCGCATCGCGGGATCTTTCTCAATGCATTTTAAGATGATGGCATCAAGGCCGCCCGCTTCCGGATTGATCGCTGATGGGCGTTCCGGCTCCTCCGATGTGATACGTGAACTGACCCTCCCGATCTCGTCGCCTTCGAAGGGCACTCTGCCGGTCATAAGCTCAAAAAAGAGTGTCCCGAGCTGGTAAATGTCGGTCCTCTGGTCGGTATCGCCAAAATTCTCGGGTGAGACCTGTTCGGGCGCGGCATAGGAGAGGGAGAAACCAGTGAGAGTGGGCGCGATCACCGCACCCATGACCTTGCTCATGCCCCAGTCGGTGATCTTCGGGATTCCATCCGGTGTAACCAGGATATTCTGTGGCTTGATATCGCGGTGGATGATCCCCTTGCTGTGAGCACATGCAAGTCCCCTGGCAATGCCAAGCACAATTTCCACTGCTATTCGTGGAGGCAGCGGACGGGGGAGTGCATTGAGCGTCCGGTTCACATACTCCATCTCGACATAGGGGACAGGGAGGATGTTCGCATCGGAGACCCTGACGATGTTTTGATGGTTCAGTCCCTCCCAGGCCATGATCTCCTTCATGAATGATTTTCCGGCGGTATCGTCAAAATTGATCGGTATTTTGAGGGCAACCTCTTCGCCATTCTCCATCTTTCTCGCGAGAAACACCCTTGATATCCCGCCCGACCCGATGAACCCGATATCATAATACCTGTCAGCGATCTCTGCCGGGAACAGGTCAGGAGTCCTGGGTGTGGTCACCCGGGTCGTTGCGCTTCCAAAGTTCGTATCAGTCCCGGCACCCGGGTCCGATATCTCTCCTGCCCTGACACTTTTTACAATCTGGATATCGTGCCAGCGCGAAGAGACTGCCGCAAGAAGCGAAGCGGAGATGCCCATTGCAAGCGGTACTCCCTGGAGGGAGCCCAGGCTCAAAAAGACCAGCAGACCAATGAACGCGAAGAATACTCCTGAAGCGGTATGGACCTTTACCGTCCACCTCAGCGGCCATGTCCGGACTGCTCCGATGATGAGTGCAAGGGAGGAGACGCAGAGGTAGAGCGTCAACAGGTTCATCAGGATCCACAAACCCGGATCCCTCCCGACGAGGCCAAAACCCTGAGTGTTTGTCAGGTAGGTGAGGCTCACGAAGAGCCCTGTTGCAGAGAGCAGGTATGCGGCAACACCAAGGAGCCGGGTACGCCATGACAGGACGCACCTGGATGCCCCTGCTGTCAGGAGATCCTGTGCGACCAGGATGCCGCAGAGAACAAGTGCAAGGATTATCCCGGCAACAGCACCACTACCGCCCCGGATATCTATCAGCACGGGAGTAACATTCCAGGTCTCCTCCGTTGTCGGCGACGGTTTTAGCGTGAATGTGCCGATAAAAGGCGGAACTGTTGATATCGTGGTCGGAACAGCGGTTGTCGGGATTGTGGTCATACCCGTGATCGGGGACGTCGTCGTCACGGTCGTTGGGATCGTTGTCGCGGTCGTCGTCGTCACGGTCGTCGTCGGGATCGTTGTCGCGGTCGTCGTCGGAATCGTGGTCGTTACCGTGGTCGTGGGTTTCGTCGTCGTCACCGTGGTCGTCGGGATCGTCGTCGTCACCGTGGTCGTCGGGATCGTCGTCGCGGTCGTCGTCGGTGGTGTGGCAGGGATAAGTGTTGCCTGGACACGCGTATCCTTTCCATCTTCCACGATCACTTCGGTGGTCCAGTCCTGGTACCCTTCATACGTGAGCAAAAGAGTGTGCGTGCCCACCGGGATGTCGGAGAACCTGGCCCCTCCACCCAGCCACGTCGTCCCATAGTACACACCATCGATACTGACAGATGCACCCCTGGGATCGGAGATGACGGTGATCGATCCGCTCAGGAGCCGGAAGGTCGCAAGAATGGTGTGGTCGTCATATACAGGAGGAAATGGATATGCAGGCACCGGCCCTATCGATTTCTGATCCACGTAGACCGCCTGCAGGACATACCCTTCCCCTTCACTGATATAGAATACGGGGGTTGAACCAGCCTCCACGGGGATATCTCCGCTGGGCGTAATCGTTCCACCAGCTGTTGCCGAACTGCTTATGGTATAGAAATCTGCTGCACAGGCCTGGGCAGGAATAAGCATGAGAAGAATGATAATTATCGGAATGGAGTTTTTCCAGGTGGTTATTCTCATGACAATTCCGCAAAGAAAAATCTTTTAAAATCTAATCGGCATCAGGAAGAATCACCAGCAGACGGGCGCCGGCCGGCCCTTTAGCAAGCTCGATCATGTCACCGTCGTGGAGAAGCAGGGGCGTTCTTGGATGGAGCTGGTTTGCGTTCACAAATGTTCCACCCGTGCTTGCCCGATCCTCGATGAACCATTTTTTTCCTTCCTTTTTGAGTATCCCGTGCGGCCTCGATATTCGCGTGACAGAGCTGTATTCAGGAGATATGACAATGTCGTTCTCTTCGTCGTAACTGTCCTCACGGTCCGGATCGATGCGTCCGATCCTGACCTCCCGTTTTTCGAGGAGAAAGAAATTTCCGTCGTCAGGACCTCCGAGGATTATCACCATCGGTTTCTCACCGCAGACTTCGTCTTCGATCTGGTCGCGCACATCGTCTATCTTCTTTTTAAATTCGCTGTCCACGAGGTTTATCCGCATGTTCGAGAATATCCCCAGGTTCCTTACCACGGCTTCCATGGCGCCGGGAACAAGTGAATATTTCCATACGGGATGGACCCCTTTCGAGGTCTGCGGACCAAGACCCACTTCTTTCCGGATCAGGCCCACACCGATGAGTTTATCCAGGTGCTTCTTCGTATTCTCGTAGCTCGTGCTGATCTCTGAAGCGATGGTGCGGACATCCTTCGGTCTCTTTTCGAGCAGTTTCAATATCTTCAATCTCTGGCTGTTGGATAAAACCTCCAGGTAATCCGAGAGCTCGTTGAAATAGTCGGGAACATCTTCAAGGACGATCGTCCGTGATTCTTCCGAAAAATTATCGTCCATGTGTGAATCCCACCATGTATATTGAATCGGTTTCTGTCATCAAAAATATTCTGGGATCATCATGCACCCTTTGTCTGGATAAAAATACGGTCCGGTAAAGTATCAGCCGCTCCTGGAACCCTGGTTTGGCCGCTGGCTACAGTGCGGACGAACGATACTTCCTCCGCACGTACATCAGGCAATTCTCATCGATCTCAAAGTCCGCGGGCGCCGTTTTACCAGTTCATGGGGAAATCATAGCACAGCTCCAATCCTGTACCGTTGCCGCGGCTTTTTATCGCAGAGATGAGTATGCGTACCTGGTATGCCTGCGCAGAACAGATCTCCTGTCACTGAGGAAGAGGCGATCTCTCTCCAACTCTCTCTCCGGCGACGGTGTGAAAACAGGAACCCCCTCGATGCCGGTTCGATACAGATTGTTGCCGGCGCAGATGCAGCATACACAAAAACCCGGATATTCGGTGCGATGGTGTGCGTCTCGTACCCCGAGATAGAGATCATCGCCGAGTCGGTGGCTGAGGCACCTGTCTCCTTTCCTTATATCCCCGGTCTGTTTGCATTCAGGGAACTGCCGGTCCTGCAGGCCTGCTGGCCTGGACTCGGGAAAAAACCTGATCTCGTTATAGTCGAGGGGCACGGGTATGCACATCCCCGCCGTTTCGGACTGGCCAGCCACCTGGGAGTCGTGCTGGATGTTCCCACGATAGGTGTCGCAAAAAATATCCTCGTAGGATCTGTGCAGGATCCCGGACAGGAGAGGGGATCGGTATTCAGGATTATGGACGACGATGAGGTTATCGGGACCGCGGTCAGGACACGGGAGGGATCAAAACCGGTGTATGTTTCAAGGGGCTGTGGTACTGATCTCGCCCAGGCGCAGGAGATCGTTCTTGGCCTGACCCCCGATCACCGCATGCCTGCGCCGCTTGTCTGTGCGGACCGGCTCTGCCGAAGACAAAGAGCCGATTGGTTGGCCCGGCAGCAACCCGGGTGACCTGACCAGGAGCGCCGTGCCCATGGCAGGAGCGCAATGAAAATCCGGCATTGATACCCCGGGACACCAGACTTAATGACGAGAAACACACACACCCTGGTATGGAAAAGACCGAAACTGCCCGGCAGCTCCTTGAGCAGTATGTATCTGGCGAGTCTCTCATCAGGCACTGCCTGGCATGCGGTGCCATAATGAAGAAGGCCGCAGGTACACTTGGTGAGGATGAGGAGCGTTTCGAAACGATAGGCATCCTTCATGACATCGATTTCGAAGTGGTCGATGGGGACATGGAGAGACCAAGGAATCGAAGGCGCACGAATCCTTCTCGAGAATGGGTACGGAAAAGACGTCACGGAGGTAGTGAAAAAGCATAACGATATGATATTTGGCAGTTCGGAAGGGGTAGCTGATGTTGTCCTCCAGTCTGCCGATAACATATCAGGCCTCATCATCGCCTGTGCCCTGGTCAAGGGCGGATCCATCTCTGACGTGACACCAAAGACGGTAAAAAAGAAGTTTAAGGAGAAGTCCTTTGCGGCAGGTTGTCGCCGCGAGAAAGTGTGGGAGATCGAGGAATTCATGGATCTCTCCAGGTTCTTCGAACTGGCTATTGTTGCCATGCAAGAGATCAAGGGCGACCTGGACCTCTCATAGAAAAGCCACGTCTCATTTCAAGGGCAATTACGCGGAAAAATTGAGCTCTTCGCGAGCTGGTATCGGTAGGATTTATGAACCGGATACATTTTTTGGGGGCTATCCGCCCCCGCACCCCATGTGCGACGCCCGCGCCGCCTCTCGAAAAAAAATGCGAGCTGATTCACAGTCAAAATTTGATCAATTGGGCATGAGGTATATGAAGACGCCCCGGCGGCGGTTGTGAATGACTGAACAGGTATGGTGATAACAATTCGATTCAGTCTCCCCTCATAAAACAGCAAAAAGAAAAAAAATGAGAGAGATTATGCCTGTTCTTTGTTCTCATCCACCGAATCGGCCTTTGGTGGCTTCTCCGGCTTGACATAGGTTATGTGGAAGACCTCCAGGCCGGAATGCGTGGTCACGGCAGGGGAATACACGGTATCCATGGTCAGGCAGTGGACCGGGCAGACTTCGACGCACGAGTTGCAGACGATGCAGCGGAGGCGGTCGATGGTCCAGGTCTTCTCATCCTTGTTGACGCAGATTGCCTCGGAAGGACACTTTTTCATGCACATGCCGCACGAGATGCATGACGCGACATCAATCGTGACATGCCCCCGTGACAGGGGAGTTACCTTTCCGGGCACGAACGGATACCGGCGTGTGGCCGGTTTTCCGACAAATGATCGTATCGCGGTCTTCGCCATCTCAAAAAATGCCATTCCACTTCACCTCTCCATGCACCCGATACACGGGTCTATCGACAGGACGATGACCGGGACATCTGCCAGTTCACAACCCTGCAGCATCTTCACAAGCGGGGGAATGTTCGTCAGCGTCGGCGTCCGGATCCTGGATCGAGCCAGGTACTTTGTCCCGTTCCCTTTCACGTAATGCACCAGTTCTCCTCGCGGTTGTTCCGACCGGGAGAAATACTCGCCGTCCGGGTTGCCCTTCACCTTCACCTCGATCTCTCCACCCGGGATCCGGTCAATTGACTGGCGGATGATCTCGATCGAAGAGAAGAGTTCATTGACGCGGACCGCACAGCGTGCATAGCAGTCTCCATCCTGTTCCACGACCGGGGAAAAGTCGAGTTCCCCGTATGCGGCATAACCGGTCATCCTGGCGTCGATCGGGACTCCGCTGCCCCGTCCGGTCGGTCCGACTGCCCCGCACACGTACGCGTCATTCCTGGATAGCACTCCGACACCACGGAGCCGTGAAGCAACCGAATCATCGTTGAGGAAGACATTGGCCATCTCCTTCAATCCCTTCTCGAATCCCTTGAGATCGCGTTCCATCTTCTTCAGGGTCTCCTGGTCGATGTCTCTCCTCACACCCCCGACCTTGCAGCTTCCCTGGATGACTCGTCCGCCGGTGGTCTCTTCCATCACGTCGAGGACGAATTCACGGTGTTTCCAGGCATTCATGAAGAGGTTCTCAAAGCCCATCGAATCCGCGAAGAGGCCAAGCCAGAGGAGATGGGAATGAAGACGGGAATACTCGGACCAGATGGTCCGGAGGTAATGGGCCCTTTCCGGGACTTCCAGGCCCATCACCCGCTCGATACCCTGGCAGTAGGTCATACCATGGATAAAACTGCAGATCCCGCAGGTCCGTTCCGCGATATAGACATACTCGGGGAACTGGCGCTTTTCGACAAGGGTTTCAAGACCCCCGTGTAGGTAGCCTATGGAGAGCATACCATCGACGCCGGTCTCGTCCTCGAGGACGAGGTCAAGATGGATGGGTTCGGGAAGCACGGGGTGCTGGGGACCAAACGGCATCACTATCTGTCTTGACATGGTCCCTCCCCCTTGAATGATGTGTTTCTGAACGGATAGGGAACCGTTGTGCGTATCAGGTTGCCCTTGAAATCGATGTTCATTCCACGGACATGCACGCCAAAGAGGTCGTGCATCTCGTTTTCGTAAATGAAGGCACCCCAGTATATCCCCGAAATGCTCGGAATATCGGCGTCCAGGGGGATGATTATCCGGATGTTTTCGAACCGCAGGTCCAGTTCGAACGAGTAACTGATCTCGAACTCCTCGCCTGCCCTGGTGCAGCTCACGTTGACAAGACGGTGCCCCTTGTTCCTGTAGTCCTCGACCTCACCGATGAGATGAGCAGTGTCTATCAATCGCAGCTCCTGGTTCTCGGGCTTCATCTCTCACCTCCTCCAGGGGAACTCCCCTGTTCTTTCTGTTTCGCTCTTTCTTTCATCTGGATTCGTTTCTCTTCGAGTATTTCAAGTGATTTTACAATTCCGTCAATTATCGACTCTGGCCGGGCAGCACACCCGGGGACATACACGTCCACCGGGATCAGCTGGTCGATACCGCCCGATATGTTGTAGCATTCCCGGAATATCCCTCCCGATGATGCACAGATGCCGACTGCGACCACCACCTTCGGCTCGGGTATCTGCTCGTAGATGTTCCTGATCACTTCCCTGTTCTGTTCGTTCACGCCTCCGGTAACGACAAAGACATCGGCATGTTTCGGATTTCCCGTGTTGATGATCCCGAACCGTTCGACATCATACAATGGCGTGAGACATGCCAGGACTTCGATGTCGCAGCCGTTGCAGCTCGAGGCATCGTAATGGAGCAACCATGGAGATTTTTTCAGGTATGTCATCAGATAAGCACCCCCGCAAGGTAGTACAGGACCCCGAGGTTCACGAGACCCATCATCCCTGCCACGATCCAGGCGCTCTTCAGGGTTAACTGCCATTTTACCCGCGAGAAGGTGTTGTCAATCAGGATCTCAAGCAGGTAGGCGACAATTATCGCCACGATGGCTATCACCGGATTGAATGCAAAAAACAGGTATACGAAACCGAGGAGGAAGACGTTCTCGTACCAGTGTGCGATCTCTATCCTGGCAAGGTTCGGCCCGGTGAATTCTGTGGTCACCCCCTTGACCAGTTCCTGGTGGGCATGGTGCGACGTGGAGAGATCGAATGGTGATTTCCGGAGTTTTATGGTAAAGACCATGAGAAAACCGATGAAGACCCCCGGCAGGTACAGGATGAGAGGCAGTTCTGACGCCGCTATCTCGTTGACAAAGAAGCTCTTCGTGACCATGTACATCCCGACTGCAGAGAGGATTATCATCGGTTCGTATGCGATGATCTGTATCAGTTCACGCTCGGCCCCGACAAAGCTGTACGGGGAGTTCGACGCATATGCTCCAAGTACCAGGAAGATGTGGGCGAGCGTGAATGCAAATATCACCAGGAGCAGGTCCCCTCCGGCAAAGAAGAGCGCCCCGCTTACCACGATGAAGACGATGTAACTCAGTATGTAGAAGTTCTGGCTGCTCGTGACAACGAGGTTCTCTTTTTCGAGCAGTTTGCCGACATCGTAGAAGGGCTGGAATATGGGCGGCCCCACCCTCCCCTGCATCCGTGCAGTCAGTTTCCGGTCGATCCCGGAAACGAGCCCGCCGATTATCGGTGCCAGCAGGAGGAAGAGTATCGCGTTTGTAAGGGAGATCACAGGACCACCCCCGTAAGAAGAACCCCTGCAAGGAGAATGAGCCCGAAACAGAGGGCGGTCCCGGCCATGAGCAGGCGTTTCTCTCCGAAGTACTCCTCGAAGTAATAGTTCGAGAGTTCCGTCTCCCGTGTAATACCCATCGACCCCTGGAACCTCATGTCAGTTGTTGTCGGTCTTCCACCCATGTATGCAGGGACATGTTTGACGCCGTCCCTGTAAAGAAGCAGCGAAAACGGCATCAGCATCAGGAGGAAGATCATCATCGCCATGATCACGATATTGTCCTGCGAGAGGCGTGCGGTCTGGCCGTACACGCTCATGACAAAGGGCTCGATCAGGGTGGATGATATCAGCGGGAAGATCAGGCAGACGATCACGGTCAGTGCGGTAAGCAGGTAGAGCACGAACCATTTCTCCTTCTTGACCGTGTCCTCCACCTTCTCCCCTGATGGGATGACCGAGATGATCTTTCCCATCCACTTGGACCAGAACATGACTGTGATCGATCCGCCGAAGGCCAGTATGGCAACAAAGATAAGCCCGAACTGGGCCTCGATAAATGCCTCGATGGCGGCCCATTTTGATATGAGCATGCCGAACGGGGCAAGGAACATGCCTGCAATCCCGATGAACATCATCACGGCAATCTTTGGCATCCGGACGATAAGACCCGACATGTCCTCGATATCCCTGCTGCCTATCCTGTGCTCGACCGTTCCGACGCAGAGGAACAGGAGCGACTTTGCAATGGCATGGAATATGATGAGCAGGATGGCCGCCCAGACCAGCTTATATGTTCCCACTCCTGCACAGGCGACAATGAGCCCGAGGTTGGCGATTGTCGAATATGCGAGGACCTTCTTTGCATTGCTCTGCGAAATAGCGATTGCGGATGCAAGGAGGAAGGTGAAGCCGCCTACCAGTCCGATGATCAGGCCTTCCATCGTCCCGGTATAGACGGGGGCGAACCTGACGATGATATAGACACCTGCCTTTACCATCGTGCTGGAATGGAGCAGCGCCGATACCGGTGTCGGCGCAACCATGGCCCCGACAAGCCACGAGGAGAACGGCATGAGCGCCGCCTTGGTGATTCCGGCAAATCCGATAAGGACGGCCGGGACAAGTGCGATGGCATAGCCTGACGTGAGGAGCTGCTCGATTCCGAGGAACTGGCCGGACGGGTCAACATACAGGAGGTATAAAAGAGCGCCCGCAAACGCCACTCCGCCCAAAAGATTCATCTCCAGGGCAAGGAATGCATTGTTTGTCGCCTCTTTTGTCTGGGAATAACCGATCAGGATGAAGGAACACAGTGTCGTTATCTCCCAGAAGAAGAAGACCCAGAGGAGATTGTTGGAGAATATAAGGCCGAACATGCCTGAAAGGAATACAAAAAACATGAAAAAGAAGAGTCTCCGCCTGTCCTTTATCTCTGGATGGTGGGCATGATAGGTCTGCATGTATCTGAGAGCATACACGCAGATGAGGGTTCCGATAATCCCGATGATCATCGCCATGATCAGTGAAAACTGGTCTATGAAAAGGTTGAATTCCGGATGGATCCCCATGACGAAGACGGATTCGACGTAAATCAGGAGCGCGGACTGGATGATGATCAATAGTACGGCCAGGTATCTCCTGCATTGTATGCCCACATAGAGGATATAGAGGGCGATGAACAGTTCCAAAACAAACATTATCTGGCTTGCAGGCTCAAAAGGAACCGAGAATAGTTGCAGGCCCGATTGAAAATACGTGAAAAAGGCATATATTGTACCTGCCCCGATAAGGAGGGCAGCTATTTTTACAACCGCATTGCGGAGTGTCTCATTCGCGATAAAAAGCAACAGGACCGCCGCAATTGCAGGGAATATAATCAGGAACGGTAACTCTATCATGCAGAAACCTCACAGAGTGATTAGACAGTCTTTCATTATTAATCATACTAAATGGACAGCGAATCACTGGCTGTTGCCAGGTATGATTATTTTCATCGTGTTGCCAGGTATGATCATTTTCATCGGTTGGTTTGATCCCAAAAAAATACCAGAAAAACCGGAGCATAGCCTTAAATACTGAAAGGTGCTATTCAGCCGTACCTATCCGGCAAACGGTGGTTTGAGAGATGCCTGAAGTATCAAAGACAGAGATTGGGAGGCGGTTTTTTAAGCTTCAGAGGGAGAAGAACGTCGAAGCGGCCATCGATAAGATCAGGAAGACACTGGGCCCTGACTGGAAACTCTATACCCAGGGAGATTACGAAGCCCTGAAACATATCATCGGCGAGGTCTGGATCTACATCGATCGGGAGAAATGGGAGGCCATCTCTTTTACCAAGCTGGCCGGTGGCGATCTCCGTGAACTCATCCACCTGGGAAGGCAGGCGCTTGACCGTAGCATCGATGCACATACGGCGATTGAAAAAGGCTCGGAGATACTTCTGAGGACCACGTAAATTTTTGCTTTGCACATCTGGATGGCAAATATTTATCCTCTTTCAGGATCATTCCTACATTTGTCTGAATCCGAACGATATGTCGTTCGTACCAGGAGACAGCGCGAATTTTAAAAAACGGTAACGGGTGATGCTAGATTGAGATCATACAAACGGACAAAGCAGTTGCTTCGAACGATGCATTCAGTCAGGAACGGGCATACCGAACATGAAGGGGCCGGCCTTATCGAGATATATGAAAGGATAGCGCAAAAATCCGACAGACCACACTGATACCTGGCGATTGGATCTTCCAGGGCGATACCTGGCCAGTGCCAGGAGGCACCAGGTATCCTTTCTCATTCTGCAGGTTGAGCACTTCGCTTCTTCTGCAGTATCCGCTTTACCTTCTTGAGACGGTACAGGTCTTCCCGCTCCCGCTCCTCTATGGTAATCTTGATATACTTGGCCTGGCGTTTCAGTTCCGGGATAAGGACCTGTTCGAGCGCATTCACACGTCTCCGGTTCATCTGGATCTCTTCCCCGAGGCGCCGGAGGGCAGTCTCGGTCTCGGCCAGGGCGATGATCAGATCGATCTCGCTCTCGAACTTCTCCGTGGCTTCGTCAATCCGGCCGCTCACCCCGATGGGGCTGTAACCCCTGTCCATGACCGTCAACGAAAACCGCTCCCGTTCGATTATCGGTACCGGAACTCCCATCACGTTCTTTCCCCTGATATCAAGAGCGATGTGGCGCTTGGTCGCAAACGATGCTGACTTCAGGGTGACCGGATCGTCGACTGCCTGGGCGATGAGAAGCGACCTGTACGCACTGTCGGCAATACGCTCCAGTCTCTCTCTCGAATCAGAGACCGATTCCATGATCCGGAAAAATTCCTGTATCAGGGCATCCATCTTCTCACGGAGAAGGTCCCGGCCCTGCTCCGCGAGCTTGATCTGGGCCCGTTTCCTGATCATCTCCATGCGGGTCGGGTTCACCTGCTCCATGACGATCAGCCTGCCCTGTATGAGGGGTGATATCTCTTTATGTATTCCACTTTTATCCGCTTCAACTCATCCTCCGGCAGGGATGCCATGAGGTCCCACCCGAGTGCGAGTGTCTGCTCTATCGACCGGTTCTCGTCACCCTGCGAGATGAACCTGCGTTCGAACTGGTCTGCGAACGATAGATACTTCTTATCCAGCTCGGTGAGGGCTTCCTCGCCGACGATCGCAACAAGCCTCCGGAGATCCCTGCCGTACGCATAGGAGGCGTAGAGCTGATCTGCGACGTTCCTGTGGTCTTCCCGTGTCTTTCCCGGACCGATACCGAGGTTCATAAGACGCGAGAGGCAGGGAAGGGAATCGATCGGTGGCTCGGCGCCCCGTCGGAAGAGGTCCCTCGAGAGGACGATCTGGCCCTCCGTGATGTAACCGGTAAGATCGGGGACCGGATGCGTGATATCGTCATCAGGCATCGTCAAGATCGGGATCTGCGTGATAGATCCGGTCTTTCCATTCATCCTCCCTGCACGCCCATAAATGGAGGCACGGTCCGTGTACATGTATCCCGGGTATCCCCTTCTTCCCGGGACTTCCTCCCTGGCAGTCGAGATCTCCCGCAATGCCTCGCAGTAATTGGTCATATCGGTGAGGATGACAAGCACGTGGAGATTGTGGGTAAACGCCAGGTACTCTGCGACAGAGAGCGCACATCTCGGTGTTGCGATTCGTTCGATGGTCGGGTCATCAGCAAGGTTCATGAAGAATACCACGCGTTCCAGGGCGCCGGTACGCTCGAAGTCGTTCATAAAGAAGGAGGCTTCCTTGTACGTGATGCCCATGGCCACGAAGACGACGGCGAACTGTTCGCCTTCTCCAAGCACCCTGCTCTGTCGTGCGATCTGGGCTGCAAGCTGGTTGGCGGGAAGACCGGATCCTGAAAAGATGGGGAGTTTCTGACCCCTCACGAGGGTATTGAGCGCATCGATTGCGGAGACACCAGTCTGGATGAAGTCCGAGGGTTTGTCGCGGGCATAGGGGTTTATGGCCGTGCCAGCGATGTCCACGGTATCTTCGGGGATGATGTTGGGACGGCCGTCACGCGGGAGTCCGACACCATTGAAGATCCGTCCCAGCATATCGATGGAGACGTCGATCTGGGCCGCCTCGCCGGTAAACCGGATGTTTGTCACCGAGTTGTCGACCCCGCTTGTACCCTCGAATACCTGGACAACCGCCATCTCCCGTGATATGTCGAGGACCTGTCCGGTCCGGATCTCCCCGTCAGGGAGGGTAATGCGTGCCGTCTCCCCATACGATACGCCGATCGGGTTTTGCACGAACATGATGGGACCGGAGACGTAGTTTATCGTCCGGTAGTCCCTGCTCATCAGCGGGTCGGATCTCATCGTTCGGCCTCCAGTGCATCAATTGATGTCTTGATCCTCTCTGCGAGAGCCTGTATCTCACCTGCAGATCCGAGTTCCTTCATGCGTGCGATCTCGGAACGAAGGGGAAGTAATGAGACCTGTTTCAATCCGACACCCCGTTCTATTGCATTGTTCATGGCCGAGTCGTAGCTCTGGATCGCCTTCAACATCCAGTACTGCTTATCAAGCGGACAGAACGAATCCGTGTCGCTGTAGGCGCTCTGCTGGAGGAAGTCCTCCCTGATCATGCGGGTAACCTCGAGGATGGCCTTCTCGCTCTCGGGAAGAGCGTCAGGGCCCACGAGCTGTACAATCTCCTGGAGTTCGACTTCCTTCTGCAACAGATACATCATGCGGTCACGGAGTTCTTCCCAGTCAGGCCCCAGGTTCTCCAGGTACCAGTCGTTCAAGCTGTCGATATACAGCGAATAACTCTTTATCCAGTTGACAGACGGGAAATGCCTCCTGTATGCAAGGTTCGTATCGAGTGCCCAGAAGGTCCCGGTTATCCGAAGCGTGTTCTGGGTGATAGGTTCGGAGAAGTCTCCACCAGGGGGAGAGACTGCTCCAACGATGGTGACCGACCCGACGCGGTCACCGGATCCGATGCAGTCCACCCGTCCGGCCCTCTCGTAGAATGCTGCAAGCCGTGTGGCAAGATACGCAGGGTATCCCTCTTCACCAGGCATCTCCTCGAGCCTCCCGGACACCTCACGCAATGCCTCTCCCCAGCGCGAGGTGGAATCAGCCATGAGCGCCACGTCGTACCCCATGTCCCGGTAGTACTCCCCCATGGTGATGCCGGTGTAGATGGAAGCCTCACGGGCAGCGACAGGCATGTTCGAGGTATTTGCGACGAGTATGGTGCGCTCCATGAGTGGAAGGCCTGTCCGCGGGTCGACCAGTTCGGGGAATTCGCTCAACACGTCGGTCATCTCGTTGCCCCTCTCGCCACAGCCGATATAGACGATGATCTGTGCATCGGACCATTTCGCAAGTGTCTGCTCGGATACGGTCTTTCCCGTGCCGAACCCGCCGGGAATCATCGCCGTGCCGCCCTTCGTGAGAGGGAACAGGCTGTCAAAGATCCTCTGCCCGGTCAGGAGGGGAACTGTCGGATCGAGTTTTTTCCGGTACGGCCTTCCCTTCCGGACCGGCCACTTCTGCATGAGGGTAACCGGCCCGGTCCCCTCGAGGTGGCAGACCGGTTCCTGTACCGTGTAATCGCCGGCCTCGATCCCGGATACCACGGATTCCGGCACGTCCGGAGGGACCATGATCTTATGTGTGATATGGTACTCCTGCACCGTTCCGAGAACATCACCACCTGCTACGCGGTCGCCCTTTTTTATCGATGGCAAAAAGGTCCATTTCTTCGATCGATCCAGTCCGGCTACGTCGATCCCGCGGGATATGAAACTCCCGCTCTTCTCCACGAGCACCGGCAGAGGCCTCTGGACACCATCGTAAATGGAAGATATGAGACCCGGCCCCAGTTCCACGGAGAGAGGAAGCCCGGTATTGTCAACGGGCTCACCGATACGAAGGCCGGTCGTATCCTCGTACACCTGGATAACCGCCTGGTTGCCTTCAAGGCGTATTATCTCACCGCTCAGGGCCTCTTCGCCCACTTTCACCACATCGTACATCTTCGAACCCCTCATCGCGTCCGCAATCACGACGGGGCCCGAGATACGTGCGATTGTCCCTTTCACCATTTTCATCGCCTCAACACAATATTATACCCGATAGCTCTCCGGAGAAGCCTCTCGACATAGCTCACTCCGCCGACCCCTCTCTTCTGAATCGGTATCGGTATGATTATGGGCCGGTACGTCTTTTCGATCTTGCTCATCAGTTTGTCGTCAAGTACCTGCATGTAATCCTCGTTCACGGCGATTATTCCGGTATCATCCCGGAACAGGAGATCGGGAATGATCTTTCGCGCACCTTCCGGGCCATCCACCTCGATCACTTCAACCCCCGCAAGACGGAATCCTGCTGCGGTATCGGGATCGGTAACGACGGTGAATTTATACATGGATCAGCTCGGCCTCCAGGTCCTCATCCGATACCCCTGCATGCTTGCACCGGGCAATGATCCGGATATTGATGATCTCGGAATATTTCGCCCAGATATACCCGATTATGACGCCAATGCTTAGGGGATCCAACCTGAAGGTCCCGGTATTGTTGCTGATTATGTAACTGTCGAGTTCTTTTTCAAAGACCGATATACGGCCGGATGCAAGCGCCTCCGGCGGCAGGTAGGATAAGAAGTAGTACGGTGTTCCATCGAGATACTTCAGGGCGCTCTCGAGATTTCCGGATTCGATCATCTTTTCGAACCTTTCCAGGTCAATCCGAAGTCCGCCTTCAAGGAACAGGTTTTTGGCATCGTCCCAGTCCACGTTGTCGTTTATGATGCGGATGACGCTCTTGATGTTGTTGGCATCGATCTCGCGTCTGATCAGTCTCCGGACGATCTTTTCTTCGGTTGACTTGCCCTTCGCGGCTTCGAGCGCCTTCTGGTAATAGTACTTGTCAAGTGCGTATTCCAGGATGACAAGGTCACGGTTTTCGGAATACTCGTCGATATAGTCTGTCAGAGGGAGTGCATAGGGCTGCTCCCAGGTTGCCAGGAGATCCACGACTGCCCTGACGTCTGGCTGTTTTAAGAGTTCGTTTAAGGTCGCTTCGTCCAGTTCACCTGCCGGAATCAGGCACTCTTTTATCTCATCCTGGCTTGCATGGATCTTCTTGCCCCGTAGAATGGTCTTGATATTCTGGACATCCCACCTGTTCAGGAAGATGACGATATACTTTTCAGCAAGTTCACCCTGCACAAGACCGAGAATTTTTCTGTAGGTATTGACAAGGTTCTTCCGAAGCGCGTACTCGATTGCCGTTATCCCTGAATACAGGATGTTTGCTTCTTCGATCTCTTTTTTATAAGGGGTTTTTTCCAGTTCGGTGATGATGGAGGGGATATCCTGCCTGATGATGAGTGCGTCATATGCTTTCCGGTCGAAAAGCCTGCTGTGCATCCCTCTGATTCGCGCATTGATATACCCATAATCCATTTCATTCACCAAAGAGAGATCCGAAGAGATCTTTTCTCATGTGCATCCGGGCATTATCCAGTCTCGATTCCAGTGTATTGCGCACGATGATGCCTTTGTCGGCAATTTCGGCGTCAAGGCCGCCGGCGCACTTCCTGTCGGGAATCACCTCGAATTCCAGGGAAGAATTTTCCCTGCATCTCTTGCACAGGGCCTCGTCCACCGGGTCGACATGCACGACGATGCGGCCGTTCAGGTTTTCTGTTGACCGATCGAGGAACCGGGCAAAACTCTCCGCGTATCGGGGATCGTTTCGGCATCCACCGAGCATACTCTCTGCCTGTGAAAAAGCCTGGTCGTATATTCTTTCCTTTTCCCGTGTCAGTTCAGCCTTGATATCTTCCTTGAGAAGATAGAGCGACTTGTTCTTCTTTATGTTCACCTTCCCTTCCGCTGTTGCCACAAGTTCATCTCTAATCACCTCTGCTCTCTTTTGCGCATCGGCCAGGATCCCTTCGGCACTGGCGCGGGCATTTTCCAGAATGTCCTCTCTCTTCTCCTGCGCACTTTGTTCCATCGAGTGGAGCAGTTCGTTAAATGCCATCCTCGTAAATCATCTTTGTTCAGGTAATCCGCTTGCGATACGAAAGATCCTGCCAGCCGGGGATCTCCCGGCCCGGCGGACGAGATGGATTAGATCATGATGATTATCATCGATGCTACCACGAACCCGAGAATGACAAGGGTTTCAGGAATTGCCTCGAGTATGATGATGGAACTGGAGGTCTCCGGCTTCTCGGCTATGGTTCCCGCACCTGCAGAACCGATTCTTGACTGCGCCCACGCTGTCCCGATCGCACCGGCTGCGAACGCAATCGCTGCTCCAATCGGTTTCTCCCAGCCGGCCATCTGGATAGCGGCTGCCGCTGTTGCTACATCTGCCATGTTTCAGTCTCCGTTAGCTGTAACATAACTGTTATAATATATAAAATCGATAGCTTAACGACATTAGAACAATTTTTTGTATAAGTTAAGTACCTATAAATAAAGATAAATATCAAAAATAAAATAAAACGATGCTTCATAAAACGATGCTTCATAAAACAATGCTTCAGTTCCTCCCAAATGGCTTGTACATCACACCTCCGCCTTCATAGAATTTCGAGTAGAATTCCACGATATGCAGTCTCATCGAGTGAATGGACGGGCTGAACATCGCCAGTATCACGTTGAGGGAGTGCAGCAGGATCGCTATGAGAACTCCGACGGCAACTACATCCATTGCGCCGCCGAGCTGGTTTGCCACCATGGCAAGGATGACTGAGGCCATTCCGATTGCCATGATCCTCGCGTATGAGAGGATGTTCCCGATTGAACTCATGATCTCTATCGCACCGAGAACGCCCCCACCATAGATGACCATCGGCAGGGAGATGAGTATGATCAGGATTGCCGGGACCAGGACGACAGCGGGGACGACACCGGTCAGTGTGCAGATCAGGATCAGTATCCCTGATAGCACACCGATAGTCCCGGCTTTCTCAAAGACATGCCTCTTGCTCCTTCTCGCAAATGCATTGAGAATCCCAATTCCCAGTCCGAGAAATACATGAATGACACCGATTGCTATTGCCACTATCAGGAGGGGAATCATTGCCTCGACGCGGTTCCAGGTGATCCCGAGGAAGGTTAATGGCTGCAACCAGCCCATATGCTCCCCAAAATTGCCGAAGAATTCCCCGAACAAAAACCCGAAAAAGATCGTGGGGATTGAAGAGATGATCAGGATATTCATGATCTGCTGCATCCATGCAAGGTCCCTGAATATCCGTTTCATGACCAGTCCAAATCCCATGATACAGATTCCATAGCCAATATCGCCGACTATCACTCCGAAGAATATGGGAAAGAATATCGCAAATACGGGGCTTGGGTCTACTTCAAGATACCGGGGCGGGGTCACGAGCTGGGTGAAGAACTCAAATGGTCGGACCCACCAGGGGTTGTCATAGAAGATGGGCGCCTCCTCGAATTCATCAGGACTCATATCCATCACGGTAAGGACGACACGATCACCGAATGCCTGGAAAAGCGCTTTTTTTGTTTTTTTGATAAATTTTTTCGGTACCCACCCTTTAATGAGAATCGTGTGCTCGGATTCTCCGAACTTGCTGAAAGCCGAGACCTCCTCCTTTCGGTCCTCAAGCAGTCTCCGGTAAACAGCGAGTTGCTGGTAGTACCGTGATGAAAGAGCTGCCAATTCCACATCGATATCCTTCATCTCCTGGTCTATCTCGATCTTTTTTAAGGAGATCTTGTTCAGGGCATCCTGCAGGGGCATGTTGGCGTAGTCCTTCGGGATCCTGATCTCGTTGACGTTTTGGGAGAAGAGAAATGAATGGACCTCTTCGGAATACTTCTTGTTGAATACCGTGATCGCAGCAGTCGTCGTCTCGTCGAGATCTGCAGATATGAATTCGAACTGGTTATGCGTGATATTCTTCAATATCGGGGTGATAAGGGCAAGGACGTCTTTGAATTCGCTTTGAATGAGAAGAACGGTAACTTCAAAGCCTTCCATCAACGGGAGCTGGGTTTCCAGGGGCTGAATCTTGTCGAGTATCTTTTCGTACCGTTCCAGCGTGGTCTTGTTCAGGTCCAGTTCACTCTTCCGCGAGGCAAGCTCCCGTGTCCGTGTCTCAAGTTCGGTTATTCCTGATTCTGCGATAGATACAAGATCGCCGGTGCTTTTCCAACGGAGTTCTTCAAATATTCTATCCTGTTCTGCAACGTCATCCGGGATCCCGGGCAGTATCAGGTAGATGCCATTGATCTTCATCAGGACGGACGTGAGATCTTCCAGGCTGATCATTTCCATCTTGTTGAACAGGCCGGGATATTGTCCAAGACCTGCATCCTGCAGATGGATCGTCCCCTCCTGGTAGAGAACATCAACGATATTCTGGTGATCCTTTTTTGGTCCTATTACAAGGACACTCTCCATTCTCTGCCGCATACCGGCTACTCAAATGCAACTTTCTCGATAATTCTTCGTGCTGCGTCCGCAACCCTGGATTCTCCCCTTGCTGCGGTCTCGAGCCGGCGTGCTTCTGCCTCGGACCGCAAGGCCTGCATCTCTGATTCGATCTCGGCCATGCCCTGCGAGTATCTCTCTCCGGCACGTGATTCTCCTTCCCTTCTTGCACTTTCGATCATCTCGGAGGAGCGTTGCTTTGCGTCCGAAATTATTGCCTGGGCCTGTACCCTCGCACTCTCTTCCTGCTCTTTTAACTCAAGTTCTTTTCCTTTGACCTGTTCGAGGAGAGATGCCTCTTCTTCCATTTCATCACCTAAACCAGACCATGTTTATGCTTCAATACCGATGAGACCCCATAATGTGGATCGCAATACTCTATCTTCTTCGGGAGATTGCCGTCTTTTTCAGATGCCCGGACGATACGCTCTTCACAGCGTTTTAGCGCCACCATTCGTAATTTTTCAATCATTTCGAGGTTTGCAGAGCGCATTGTCCGGCCCCTGGAATTGTGTGGGATCGCGGAATACTTGGTATACCAGCATATATATCTTCCCCCTAAAATAGGGGTGTAAAATACAAATCTCCCGGGCGGATCCGCGTTGGAAAATACCGGACATGAGTGTGGCATGAACAGGTATATCTTATTCTGAATCGATTCCGGTATACAGGAGATTCGTCTTATTCCGGCGGACGAAAGGATGGTATGGTATTGATGTTTACGAGGGTTTTATTTCCGACGGATTTTTCAGAGCATGCAAAAAGGGCCCAGGACTGTATTGCACAACTTCCCGGGATACACGAGGTTGTCCTTCTCCACGTGGCAGAAACCGAAAAAACGGGCAGGGAACGCTGGGTCGAAGGCGCTATCGAGAAGTCCGTGATGCGAACCCTGAAGGAAGAGAAGGCTCTTTTAGAAAAAAACGGGCTTGTGGTGAAGATCAGGATAGAGCCCCCCAGGGCCAGATCGGTCGGCCAGGCCATTGTCGATGTCGCAGCCGAAGAAGAGGCGACAGTCATCGTGATGAGTGCACGGGGGAAGAATCTGATCAGGGGGCTTTTGCTTGGCAGCGTTTCATCACAGGTTCTCAGGCTTGCCCCGATCCCACTTCTCATCATGCGATACAGGGTAATAGAGAGTCTGTCGGGTGTCGTATACCAGAAATTCTGCCAGATGATTCTTTCGAAGGTACTCTGTCCCACTGATTTTTCCACATTCTCTGACCAGGCGATCAGAACTGCCAGCGATATTCCGGGAATAGGGTCAATGGTTCTCCTGCATGTCATCTCCAGGGGCGAGACCAAAGAGGAGATCCTGGAAAATGAGGCCCATGCCATCAAAAATCTTGAAGAGTCCCGCGAGTCCCTTGAAAAGAAGGGGGTCCCGGCCACAACAATTGTCCGGAGAGGCAGCCCGACAGATGAGATCAACCACGTTGCCGAAGAAGAGGATGTATCGCTCATATGCATGAGTTCCTACGGCAGAGGGTGGTTTGAAGATCTGCTGGTCGGAAGCACGTGTACAGAAGTGGCGAAAAATACGACGCGCCCGATCCTTATCCTGAGATAAAAGAACAGCCCCTGATGTCAGTCATTCAGTACATACAGGAGGAGAAAGAGGAGAACTCCTGCGGCTATCCAGAGATAGATAACAATCTGGAGTATCTTCATGATCACCGCAGCTTTTTCACGGAAACGGGGATCTTTTGACAATCTTCCGAATATATTCTCATCCACGTGGTTCTTCTCTCCTGGAAGACACAAAAACTCCTAATGCGCCTGGATAATATTTTTTGTCCTCTTCCTCCTGAAGAGATCCTCGCGCTCCCTCTCCTCGAGGTGCATCTCGATATATCGACGGGTAGCCTGGAGTCTTGGGATCAGGATATTTTCAAGCGCATTCACTCTCCGCCGGGTATTCCGGATCTCCAGAGCAAGTCTCCGCACAGTCCCCTCCAGTTCCGCCAGTTCGAGTATCCTCCTCGTCGAGTGCTCAAACCGCATGGCAGCACTGTCGAGATGGGTGTTGGTGCCGAGATAACTGTATCCCGTCAGGGAATTTTTCCGGAGGGTATCCGGGACAACAATTCCGGGAACACGGACACCCATTATTGAACGCGTATCCA
>JAHDSI010000217.1 GCA_018432765.1 Methanoregulaceae archaeon
ATACTCGAGAGCTTCTACCAGGTGAAAAACGGCATCATCGATATCGTGTTGAAAAAAGAACGCAGGAGAGCGGTCCACCGGTAGTCAGGCAGGGAATTTATTTTTCGGCCCGCTTCTACTCCTTTCAGACGGCATCCCGTGAAAGGGGGCAGGTCATGCAGTGGCTCCCTCCGCGTCCCCTGGAGAGCTCGGATCCCTCGATCTCCAGGACCTCGATCCCCGCCTTCCGCAGGTTCCTGTTCGTCGATGTGTTCCTGTTGTAGGCGACCACCTTTCCCGGACTGACTGCAAGGAGGTTGTTCCCGTCGTCCCACTGTTCCCGTGCGGCCTCGTACTCGTCTCCACCGGTGGGGATCACTTCGAGACGGTCGAGCCCGAGCGCGTCTGCCACTGTTGCGAGGAAATCTTCCTCGCCTCTCAACTCGAAGAGCGCGTCACCCTCCCCGGGCACGATGCTGTACGTCTCCATGCTTTCAACAACAGGCGGATAGACTGTCGCCATATTCACATCAATCATGGAAAAGACCGTGTCGAGATGCATGTGTGCCCTGTTCCGTGCCATCCGGGCTACAATAATCCGTTCCGCCGAACCGTGGGAGAAGAGTTCACCTGCGACAATCTCGATCATCCGTGAGCTGGTGCGCTCGCTCATCGCCATGATCACAGTCGCGTTCCCGACAGGCATGATATCTCCCCCTTCCATGGACGCCCGCTCCGACTCGACCAGTTCAAATCTCCCGTCATCCGCCCGCCTCGGGTACCAGACCGAGAAGTCGGCACCGGAAAAGAGGGGCGAGAACCGGTACACCGCTGCGAGGTTGATCGCCTCCAGGCGCCGGGGAGGCCAGAACATCGGGTTGATGGTGAACCCCCCGAATATCCAGGACGACGAGTCGCGGGTATAGAGGGTATTTGGAAGGGGCGGCAGTATGAAACTGTCAGGACCGGACGCCGCAAGCGTCAGGGAGTGCTTCGAGAGCCAGTCACTCTCAAGGCACCCGCTCTCTCTCTTTGTCAGGCCGCCAATCAGATGACGCGCAAGCGTTGCAGGATCCATGTCCAGCAGGCACTCCTGCAACTGGGGAACTGCAGACAGGCCGACAGTCATCGCATTTATCACCCGTTCCACGACGACCCGGCGTGCCTTGCCTGATGACAGGGCTTCTTTTAAGAGTTCCTGCAGGTAATAGACCCGCACTCCCTCCCCTTTTAGAACCTCCACGAAGGCATCGTGTTCCTGGACTGCCCTGTCGACCCACAGGAGTTCGTCAAAGAGCAATTTTTCATGGTTTTTTGGTGTGAGACGGCGAAGACTCAGGTCAGGGCGGTGGACCATGACCTTCCGGAGCCGTCCCGTCTCGGAGTATACGCCAAACCTGCTCATCACGCATCAATCCCAGGTGGAAGGCCGGGGACTATGTGCGTCCCGGTGCTCCCGGAGATGATCGTCCCAATCTCCGACAGTGCTCCAATCGCAGCGCGATTTCCCGTCTCGCTCACGAACCTGCACGCGGCCTCAACCTTTGGCCCCATCGAACCCGCAGGAAACTCGTGGCGGGATATCTCCTCGGGTGTTGCCCGGGAGATGAGCCTCGCGCTGGGTGTCCCCCAGTCGAGGTAGACACCCTGCACATCGGTCGCCATCACGTAGAGATCTGCCGAGAGTTCTCTTGCGAGGAACGCACCTGCAAGATCCTTGTCGATGACCGCCTCCACCCCCGAGAGGATCCGCCCCTCTCCACCGAAGACGGTGGGGATTCCCCCGCCTCCTGCACATATCACGATGACGCCCTTCCCGATAAGCCATCGGATTGGATTGATCTCGAATATTCTCCGTGGAACAGGCGATGGCACCACCCTCCTCCATTTTTCACCGTCCATCTTGAATGTCCATCCCTTATCCGCGGAAAGAGCGGATGCCTCCTCTTTCGTGTACACCGGGCCGACAAACTTGGTCGGATCCAGGAAGGCAGGATCGTCGGGGTCCACCTCGACCATCGTGAGAATCGTCGCGAGGGGGAGATCGGGCGGGAGAAGATTTCCCAGTTCCTGTTCGATGAGGTAGCCGATCATACCCTCGGTCTGGGCTCCCAGCACATCGAGCGGGTATGCCTCGACCTCCGTGTAGCAGGCCGCCTGGAGTGCCAGCAGCCCCACCTGGGGCCCGTTTCCATGCGACAGGACGAGCTGGTGATCCAGCGCAACGGGGGCGATCGCCCGGCAGGCATCACGCACGTTCTCGCGCTGCACCTCGGCAGTCATGGGCTCTCCCCTTCGTAAGAGGGCGTTTCCGCCGAGCGCAACCACGATCCTCATGGCATGATCACCGCCTCCGCCCGGCTCCTTCACCGGCAATCGACCCTGTTTTCGGTATACCGGTGTTCAGGCAGGTCATCCGATCCGCGTTCTTCATCCTCACAACAGGAATTAGCGCACAGACCAATTTAACAACTACCCTTCACCGCCAGGGACACCGGGCATGGAGAGACAAACGGGAAGCGGGTCGTGCACATGATCTTTCACGTATGGGATGGTGAGCGGTATCCGGGGACAATCAACCCGGAAGGGCAGGAATCAGGAGGAGATCGCCTCCTTCATCCGGGTCTCCATGTCCTCCAGGTTTCCTCTCATGACCATGATCAATGCCTCGTGGTTCGCGTCGGGTACACCCTCGATCCTCTCAAGCGATGTCTTTGCACGTTCGGCGTAGTTCATGGCAAGCCCGTAATCGTGTGCACCCTCTGCCTGTGCAGCATCAGCGATATTTCCTCCCGCCGCCTTTATCGAGGAGAGGTAGCCAAGATACTCGTTTCGCAGGAATTCGTTCTCCTTGTCTTCGAAACTCTCGATCTTTATGAGAAGCTCGTGGTACTGGTCTGCCGTATCCTTCATCTCAAGCGCCGCCACCCGTAACTTCGAGGGCGAATACGTAATTCCGGCATTCTGTGTCGCAGGGAAGAAATTCGTGTTGACCGATTCGAGCCTGGATTCGATAGCAGACGCCGAATCTCCATACATCACGAGAAATTCGCCATCCGGTTCCTGCCCGGTCGTCACCGGTAATGTCTCATCTGCCCGGGGGGTTTCCGGGGGTGCGGGGGTCGTTGTACAGCCACATGCGGCGATTGCACATACTATCACAAGGACCAGTCCGAAGATCCATCTTCCATGCATAGTAAGAGATTCAGACGCTGGTATAAAAGACGAACGGGATACCGGCCAGAGGTGTGACTCCCCGTCATCTCCACGGGAGGTTCAACGGGATGGTCCGTGTGTAGGCAAACGGGATGTCCCAGTTGAATGAGAGGACGTCGGCCGATGCGATGCCCTTCACCTGCAGGGTAATCTCCCCGGTGACAAGAGATCTCGCAACCGAGGCGATCAGCTCGGAATTATCCACAACAACGGGAATCGTCACAACGTTCTTTCCCGGCTCAATCTCCAGCCCGGCCTGTTCCCCGTGCGCGAGATAGAGCCAGTCATCCTGGTGTTTTGTATGGATATCGAATGTGAGGGAATCCAGTGTGACCCCGACAGCATTTGGATTGTCGATGGAGAATGTCACTTCGATTACAATTCTGGAAAGCGATACCGAGGAGAGCGAGACATCTGTAACAGAGACCTGTGGTTCTTTCATGACAGAACTGCATCCGGTTGCAAGTACACCCGCCACCACAAGGATGCACAAAACCCGGAAAAACCGCCTTCCCAGACCACTCACCCTGCCCATGGATGTTTTTTATTCACGATTCTTCACTATAGAAATGGGAATAATTGCCAAAAAATATTCGGGTTTTTTCCATCAGGCTCCGGGGGCGGATCCGCTCTTTTCTGACTGTGCACGGATAGCAAGAGCGGTCACTATCGCCGCCAGGCCTCCGATCACCCCGAAAATGCCGAGGATAAACGGCATCAATGCGGCGGCGATGTAGGGGTTTGCAACCAGGATGAGGCCTAAAATGAGGCCGATAATCCCAAGGGCGGCTGCGCCGGCACCTCCACCTTTGTATGCGGCAAAGAGACTTACCACACCCATGATCACACCCCACAAACCGATAAGGATGACGAGGAGCGACGGTATCAGGACAGTGGAGAACAATGGGTGTGCGAGGATGACAATCCCTGCAATAATCCCGAGAATCCCGAGAAGTATCTTGACAGCCGCATGCGACCTGTCGGTTGCAAGGCCGATAAGCGCAAACAGGCCACTCACGAACCAGTAGGCCCCAAGAAACGTGACAGCGATCATCAGGGTATAATATGGCCACGAAAGGAACAGTATCCCGAGCACCAGGGCGACTATGCCCTGGAGCAGGACCAGCCACCAGGGGAAAAACCCGGCACCGGTGAACAGGGGCGATTCTGCCATTATTGTATCTTCAGACATGCTTACCTCTTTATAAGCACCTGTACAGGATTAAACATTATCCCGGGTCCGTCACTGGAGATCCCTGCTGGCGGATTACGGATCAAAAGACATGCATCCTTCAGGGTATCCTTCGGGCAGTATCCGGATCTTCATCTTTCCCGGGTTATCCATGCGTATTTTTTAAGGGTTGCAGGCCAAATACTGGATTTGGCATCCGGGGAGAAGAGATATGGTCGACATGGTGCTTGGAATCGGGAACGCTCTCAACGGTGATGACGGGGTCGGGTGTTACGTAGCCCGGCACCTGGACCACCCGGGATGGATCTCCCTGGACTGCGGGACTGTCCCCGAGAACTTTACCGGCATCGTGAGGCGCGAAAGGCCCGACCTCCTTGTCCTTGTTGATGCCGCAGACATGCATCTGCCACCCGGCGAATACCGGATCATCCCCGGCGATCTCATAGAGGAGGTGGGGACAGGCACGCATGCCCTTCCGCTCAGCCACCTGATCGATTTTCTTGCTCCTGTCGCCGGAGCGATACTCTTCATAGGTATCCAGCCTGGTTCTCTCGGAACGGGAGATCCGCTCTCGGAGAAGGTCGAAAAATCGGCAGACGAGATCGTCAGGATCATCGGTGAGAGAAGACTGGACTCCATCCGTGTGCTTGAGACTGGAAAAAATTTGGAGTAGGGTTCACGACCGTTTCTTTGGGCAATCAACAGTTCATCCAGTGCTGCGAAAAAAAATCCGAAGCAAATTCGGTTCTGGTTCCTGATACATACAGTTGTGCACTGGACTTTTCCCAAAAAAGATACCGGGAGAATTATTCCACTATCAGGTTCTCCTCGTAGCGGTCCTCTGTTGCCAGGAGGAACTCGTCAGTCATGCGAAGACCGCCTTTCGGGCACATGTCCGTGCACTGCGAACAGAAGATGCACTGGTCAACCCATATCCGTATCCGCTTCGTCTCAGGGAGCAGTTCGATCGCGTGGGAGGGACAGACCTTGACGCAGAGACCGCACCCGATGCATCCGTCCTTCTGGTACTCGATCTTGCCCCTGAACCGTGGCGGCGTCTCCACAGGCGGTGTCAGGTGCGCCTTTCCGGAGGCGACGGACTGTAAGAATTCCGTCACTGAAGGTGGGAGGTACTTCGCGGGAAACAGGTTCGTAGCCGGTTTGCGCATGAGCTGGCGCAGCAGTTCAGGGATCATGGGCAGCGAACTCATGCCAGCACCCCTGCTGCAGGAAGCGCAGCATCAGCCATCAGGAGCAGAAGGCCGACAAGACCGATGAGCCCGAGATAAATCCAGAAGACCGATACGACCCTGTTAATCTGGAACCGTGCCATGGCAACGCGTACGAGCGATACCGATAAGAACATGACAAGGATCACCTTCCCAAGGAAGAAGAGGAGGTCGGCAACGAGCGCAACTCCCTCCGGAAGTGTAACGATCGACGAGAGGTTCCAGGGGATGAAGACGGCGACCGCGATGGCTGCCATGACGAGCGTCTTTACCCCCTGCGAGAGGTAAAACATCGCGAGGTTTTTCCCTGAATACTCTACGAGCAGCCCTCCTGCAAGTTCCGTCTCGGCCTCCTGCGTATCGAACGGAATCCTCGAGAGTTCGGCAGGAGTGACCACGGCCATGACCAGCAGGAGCAGGAGTCCCCCGACAATGCCGAGGGGTCCGGCCACCGACCAGATGGGATGTGCGGCAATGCTGCCAAGAGTGAAGGGGTCCTGTATGCCTGCCGCAGCAAGCCTCCAGGCCACCGCAACCACGACGATTGCCAGCGGAAACTCGTAGGCGATCATGGTCACCATCTCTCTCTGTGCACCGACCGAGGCATAAGGCGACCCGGAGGCAAAACCCCCGGCCACCATGCAGAGCGCAGGGATGGTGAGGAGGTACATCACCAGTATCAGGTCGCCGTATGCTCCGAGTGGGGGATAAATGCTCCCTATCGGAAGGTAGAGGAGGATGACGATGCTCGATGCCAGCGCGACAACAGGCGCCAGGTTGAATATCCACGCGATGGCGTTGTCGGGAACGACATTCTCCTTGATGAGCAGCTTCCGGAGATCGATGAAGGGCTGCCTGATCGGTGGGCCGACCCTGGCCTGCATGTGCGCTGCCAGTTTCCGGTCGACCCCGAGGAGAAAGAGACCGACCACGATCCCATAGATCGTGACAATGACCGCCGAGAATACGATCATTGCCAGCTCCCATGAGGCGATCATGCCTGCAGCCTCCTTGTCGCTTCGACAGACAGGCGATGCAGATCTTCCTTGGACAGGATATCTCTTCTTTCGCCCCGGATCACTGCAACCCTGTCGGTGCAGGACAGGCACGGATCGATGGACGCCACGATTATCGGGATATCGGCGATCTGTTCTCCCCGAAGCATTGGTATCCACGACATCAGGTTGCTGTACGACGACGCCTTGACCTTCCAGCTGTGCGGGGCCTCCTGTGCCTCCATCCGGACATAATGGAAACATTCCCCACGTGGCGCCTCCACCCGGCCGATGGCCTCACCGCTTGCCTTCTTGCAGATGGCAAGCAGTTTTGCAATCTTTGGCTCGGCCGTAACCTCTCCGGCAGGCATCTCGTCAAGGCACTGCCGGATGATGCCGCAGGACTGTCCCACCTCGAGGAGCCTGACCACGATTCGGTCATACACATCTCCCCGGGTCTCACCGGCATACTGGTCCGGGAGAATAGTCCGCACATCGAGATCGCCGTAAGCCGAGTAGGGGTAGTCCTGGCGGAGATCCACGTTCACGCCCGACGCCCGTGCAGTCGGCCCGACAGTGCACAATTCCAGTGCGTCTTTCTGTGACAGGACACCTACGTCCCGGCAACGCAGCGCAATCGACCTGTCGTCCAGGAAGAGCGAGAGCAGTTTGGATAAAAGACCCTCGTAGGTAGCCAGGCAGTCCTCTATGATCTGGTGCTGTTCGGGGACAATGTCTCTCCTGACTCCGCCGACCTGGACGATCCCGTAATTGACACGGTTTCCTGTCAGGTTCTCGATGACGTCCATAGACTGCTCCCTGACCCGCCAGGTGAGGTGGAGCAGCGAATCGAAGCCGAGCTCGTGGGCGGCCACGCCTGCCCACAGGAGGTGGGACTGGATGCGCTCGAACTCCGCGATGATCGTCCTGACATAGTCCGCCCTCTCGGGGACCTCGATCTCCGCGATCTGCTCGACCGCACGTGCGAATGCAAACGTGTGGCTCACACCGCAAATCCCGCATATCCTGTCGGTCAGGTGGACGATCTGCACGGGGTTTCGCCTCATCCCCATCCACTCGATCCCCCGGTGAGTCTGTCCGGGAGCAAAGTCCACATCCCGGATCATCTCGCCTTCCATCTCGAAGGTGAACATGACGGGTTCCTTGAGTGCCGGGTGCGTGGGGCCGATGGGGATGATGTACGGGGCTTTCCTGCCCGTTCCTTCGCTCATTTTGGTTCCTCCTCAACACCGGTGCTTCCGGGTTTTTCCACCTCTTCTCCGGTCTCCAGTTCGCAGGCCTCCTTCTCCTCGGCAGGCGGAGCCGGCCTGTCGGTTGGCCGCTTCGACGCCCAGAGCTTGTTGACCATGGAATCGGGCACGCCGGTCTCGTCCTTCCGCCAGGGATAGACGCCCTGCGGGAAGTCTTCGGGGAGGAACAGCCTCCGGCCGTCGGGGATGTCAAGGACCGTAATCCCGAAAAATTCCTGTTTCTCGCGTTCGGTGAATACCGCGCCTGGTATGAGATCCGAGATGGTCGGGATGGTCAGGTCGCCTTTCGGGAGATCCACCGCGAGGGTGACGGTGTATTCCCCGGCCGGCGTCCCGTAATAGATCGTGAAATGGTATAAGAGCCGTATCGTCTCCCCAAGATCGCTTCCTGCGATGACCGAGAGATGAGGATAATGTATCTCAATCAGGGCCTCTATAGCCGGCTTGAGCGCGTCCCTGTTCAGATCGATCCATATGTTGTAATTGGGATTCTTTTTGATCCCCTCACGCCTCTCCTGGACCCGCGTCTCGAGGATATCCGCCCCCAGCCGCTCAGTGAACCGTTCGACAACCTCTTCGGGCGTGAGTCGTCCGTTCCTCATCTTCCACCTCCTTGTATTCTCTCCAGTTTCTCAAGCGCTTTGACTACCCCGTGGATGATCGCCTCGGGGCGGGGCGGGCATCCGGGAACATACACGTCGACAGGTATCACTTCGTCAACCGGCCCCTCCAGGTTATATGAGTCATAGAAGACTCCGCCCGAGATGCCGCACGTTCCCACGCACATCACGACTTTTGGTTCAGGCATCTGGGCATAGACCCGAAGGAGCCTGTCTTTCATCTTTTTTACGACCGGCCCGGTGATAACGAGCACGTCTGCGTGCCGCGGTGTCCCGACAAGCTTGATGCCGAACCGTTCCGGGTCGTAGCGGGGCGTGATAGCGGCAACTATCTCGATCTCGCACCCGTTGCATGATCCGGAATTGAAATGAAACGCCCACAACGAGCGGTTGAAGGATCTTGTCAGTTTCATGCTGTCACCACCACCACGACCATGATTATTGCGGTCACGCCCAGGTACCAGAGCAGATAGTCGTTCAGCCTCCCGGTATGCAGGGGAACAAGGCGGCTGTAATAGCCCTTCAGCGCCTCGGTGTATCCCCAATACAGGTTTCCTCCCGGAACATGGACCCCTGACTTCTCTGGCTCGGGGTTTCCTGATATGAACGGGGTTGTCTGGAGAGTTCCCTTCTTGTACCCGCTCTCACCCCTGCTCCAGATCAGGTATACGATGACGAAAACCACGACGATCGCGATGAGCCAGACCAGCGGGTTCCAGTAGCCGCTGCCCGTATACAGGCTGGCAATCAGGTCCATCTCACGCACCCCCCATGACTGCCGAAATATATGCCCCCTGGTTGACAAGTGCCTGCGCAGCAGGCTCAATCAGGTGATCCACGACCACTCCCGGGAACAGCCCGAAGAGCACAACAACTGCGGCAAGTATTCCCATCCCGATCAGCATAGGTGCAGGAGCTTCTTTGACATCGGCATACTCGGGAAGCCTCGGCCCCATGAATATCGAGTGGAAGACCTTGACAAAGGATGCGAGCGTCAGGATACTCACCACCATGGCGATGATGGACAGGATGGGGTTGAACATGAATACCGACTCGTATATCATCAGTTTCGAGGCGAAGCCGTTAAACGGCGGTATCCCGGCGATGGCGAGGGCACCGATCACAAAGAAGACCATCGTGTATTTCATGTTGTGCCCGAGTCCTCCCATCCTGTTCAGGTTCCTCGTCCCGATACGGTAGAATATGGCTCCCGCGGTAAGGAAGAGGAGCCCCTTGTACATCGCGTGGTTGATGATATGGAATATCCCGCCCTCCATGGCAACATATCCGAATGCGTCGAGGAGCGACTGGTTGCCAAGCACCGCGAGTCCCACCCCGACACCGAGCAGCATGTAGCCCGTCTGCGAGATGGCATGGTAGGCCATCAGTCGTTTCACATCCTTCTGCGGAATTGCCATGGTGACGCCGACCACCATCGAGAGCACTCCAAGCACGATGATTATCCATCCCACGGTGGCGGCGTTCAATGTCACGTTGTACAGGGTAAAGACAACCCGGAAGAGGCCGTACAGGCTTGCCTGGCTTGCCACGACCAGCATCGCCGTGATCGAGGATGGCGCCATCGAGTACGCGTCTGGGGTCCAGAAATGCATGGGAACGGCACCGCACTTCATCCCGAGTGCCGCAATCATCAGCACGAGCGCCACCTGGTCAAGCAGCGTAAACTGCATCCTGGACGCGATGACGGCGATATTGAGGGCATCGTATTCACCGTAGAAGATGCCTATCGCGACAAGGATTACCATGGCGCCTATGGTGGAGAGCACGAAATACTTGACCGCCGCTTCCACGGCGACTCCGCGGTCGATCCGGTAGGCGATGAGCCCTGCGGAAGATATCGAGAGTATCTCCAGGAAGACGAAGAAGTTGAAGAGGTCCCCGGTGGATACCATGCCCATCACGCCGGCGATCATCAGGAGATAGAGCGTGTAATAACTCTCGAGGCCCGTATGCCTCCTGTCGCCTGCTATCGAATAGAGCACAATGGAAAGACCAGTGATCGCACCGATTATCTGCATCAGGGCACTCATCGCGTCGACGGTAAAGACGATCCTGACAGGGATCCCTCCGGAGTCGGGTGGAACCGACATGCCGGGGGCTGACGCGCCGAACGTGTAGACCACGGTCCCCGATGAGAAGACCTCTCCTGCCAGGAGGAGCGCCATCGCCGCCGTGAGGACCATCGCCCCCACCACCCAGATATTCCTGACGGCGGGCGAGATCCGCCCGATGAACGGGCAGGCAAATGCCGCGATAAGCGGTATCATGACGAGGAGTGCCGGTGAGTTGGCGATGATCGCATCGGTGATCATTCCTTCAGCCTCCGTATCTTATCGGTATCGACTGTCCCGTAATGCTTCCAGATAAGGACCGCAAAAGAGAGGAGGAGTGCGGTCGTTGCGACCCCGATGACAATTGACGTGAGTGTCAGCGCCTGGGGGGTCGCCATGACCATCTCGGTGGAGGGGGCATCGGTAAAGATCGGTGCCACTGCACCATCCCGGTAGCCGAGAGAGACCAGGAAGAGGTTTATTGCAGACTCGAATATGGTGATTCCAAGGAAGATCTTGATGAGGTTTCTCTTGAGTGCCGCGGTCGCAAGCCCGATGACGGCCAGCGCGACGATGACAAGGTAGGGTATGGTTCCAAATACGAGCATCTTCAGGCCTCCTTCCTGTCCAGTCCCGATAGCATGGAGAGGATTATCACGGTCAGTCCTCCCCAGACCTCGATTCCCACTGCGATATTCATGATCGGGATGAGCCCGGCTGTGTTCAGGTCCCCGTGATTCGGACCAAACGGCACGGAAAGGCCGAATATCGAGCCGCTGTTTGCCAGGAAATTATAGAAGAACGGCAGGCCAAGCGTAATAGCGATTGCTGCCACCCCGATGAAGAGAAGAAGCCCGATCGATTCCTGGGCCTTGAAGACAACCTTCTGCAGCATGCCGGTGACGGCCTCGTACGAGTTGGCAACGATTACGAGTACAACACCCGTGGCAATAACAGCCCCGGCCTGGAACCCGCCGCCGGGCGTCAGATGGCCGTGCAACACGATGTAGAGGCCGAAGATCAGCACGAACGGGTAGAGGATGTTTGCACCTGTCCGGACGATCTTACTCATCTTCATACTCTTCACCCTCCGTGAGCCTGCGGAAGAGCAGTCCCACTCCGACGACCCCGCAGAACAGGACCACCGACTCTCCGAGCGTATCGAAGCCACGGTAATCGAAGACCACGGAAGTGACAATATTGTTTGCCGCAGTCTGGACCTGGCCGTACTCGATGAAATAGTCGTCCATGTCGGTGGCGATCGGTGAGCCGAAAGAGAACGAGATCGGGATGGACAGCAGTGATGCCGCAAGGATGACAAATATCGCGGCAACGATGTATCGCCTCATCGGCTCTCCTCCCCTTCGTACCTCGTTGTAGCCCTGATCGCGATGATGAATATGGCCGTGGTGAGCCCGGCACCGATTGCCGCCTGGGAGATGGCGACGTCGGGAGCCTGGAGTATGTAGAACTCCAGGGCAACGAGGAAACTGAAGAACCCGGCAGCCAGTGTAGCCGCAAGCAGGTCACGGAAGAAGAAGACCATCAGTGCCGCTCCAACCAGCCCGAAAAGCACCAGCACATGGACTATCGTCTCGATCATGGCAACACCCCCTCGAGCCGGTCGACGACCGACGGCTCCGGCAAACATCCGCTCTTATGCACACCCCTCGCCAGGGCATGCGAGCCGATGGCATTGGTGAAGGCAAGGACGAGAGCCGCAATGATGGTATGGAGTGCAAGGCTTGGGAACATGACCGAATTACCCCCCAGAAACATGACTGCTGCATACACGACGACCGAAAGTGCGGTAAACGTTGTTCCGAACGTGGTCATCTTTGTGGTCGCGTGCATCCTCGTGTAGACATCAGGGAACCGCAACAGCCCGATGATTCCAAGGGTGTTGAATGCGGTCCCGATAACCAGGAAGGTGTAGGTGAGCGCCTCTCCGATCATGTCAGAGTTCACCCCCGATGTACTTGGCGACAAAGAGGGTGCCGACAAAAGAGAGGAGTGCAAAGACGATGGCGACGTCGATGTAGATTACCTCCTTGAAGTAGACACCGAGCAGTATCAGGATGGCCACGACGAGGGTGTTTACGGTGTCGACGGATACCGCCCTGTCTCCTGCGGTGGGCCCGAGAAAGAGCCGTACCAGCGCAAGGAGAACGAGGATTACAAGAACGAGAACGAAAGGCATCCACAGTATGTTCATTCGGCAATCCTCCGTATCCAGGCAGGCAGGTTCGCGAGCGAGAAGAGATCGGAGTCCTGGAATGTCTCTCTCTTCTCTTCTCCGGGAGGCAGGTGGATCTTGTGGACGTACAGGTCATGCGTGGCTTCGTCGATATCGACAGTGATGGTTCCCGGCGTGAGGGTGATGGAGTTTGCAAGCATGAATATACCGAGATCGGTCTTCAAATCCGAGGATACCCTGATAATGCCGGGCCTGATCCTCCCGGTGATCACGCGGTATGCGACATCGAGATTGGCCCTGGTCACCTCGAGGAAGAACGGACCGAGGATGTAGAGACACATGAGCAGCCACCTGGCGGGGTTTGCCATCCGGAAATTTCGTGACCTGCACAGGAACGTCCGTGTTATTCCTGCCGTCACCAGGGACAGGGCCACTCCTGCAGCAAGCTCCGGGGCCGACCAGAGGCCGATATCGCCTGTTCCGGCGGTCAGCACGAGCCATATCGAGAAAGCAAAAATGGCTGTCAGAAGAAAGGGGAGCATCACATCCCCCCTGTCCTGGATTTTTTTTCTGATCTGCTTCGTTTCCTCATGATTATCACAAGAATCTGGGATTTTTCGGTGAAACCGGGCAACTTCTTCATCTGGATTACCCGGGCCGGGAGATTTTGCAGGTTAGTATTTGTACCATACCTGATAAACAATGCTATTTCTCAAAAAAGCAGACACCGGTATGAAAATCCCGGTCTCGTCCAGGACGCCCGGCACACCCAGTATCGAGGATACAGGTCAGCGCTGCATAGAATGTGGCATCGAGTGTGTGTTGTACTTCCTTTCAGGATCGTTTTTATCTCGGCCGGATCCCGGGAGACGCCCCGTGCGTCAACACCGGATCTTCCCTGTCGCCGGAATACGAAAATGCGGCGTTGTACAGCAGGAACCGCCATCTTTTATTCCGGAGTCGCCAATTTATAATGGATGCGCCCGTCTTACCTGGGAAAGATACTGCTTCACTGGTGCGATTCCTGCCATACCCCTGTCCTGTCCCCGCACTGCAGTTGCGGATCGGAGGCACGCGCCGTTCCGGTGACTCCGCCGGGTGATGCCAGGCCTGCATTCCAGGCAGATATCGATCTTGTAAACAGGATATTCGAGGACCATTTCGGATCCCCCCTCGTCCCGCCGGGCCACCTCGTCCTCCTCAACAAAGTTCCCGAGACCGACCGGATGGAGGAGATTGTCATCGGCGGTGCGGTGGTGGGCTCCATACGCTACCTTCCAAAACCCGGATTGTGGGAACCGATCCCAAGACCAGAGGCCGCGGCCTGCATGAAGCCGAAAAAGAGGTATGTCATGGTTGAGGCGGGCGCGGAAGAGTCGATACGCGAGAAGGGCGCGAGTGTGCTTGCACCTGGACTTTTATTCATCGATCCCTCTGTCAGGAAGGGAGACGAGATATTCATCCTCTCTTCCCACGGTGAATGCATCGGTGTCGGCAGGGCAAAAGTCGATGCAGAGGCTGCACGGTCGATGGAGAGGGGCGCCATCGTCCGCACACGGAGAAACGTCCGCTCAGAGTGCAGACCGGGGGAGGCCAGCTGGGATGATGCGGTTCGTGCGAACGAGCACGTAATAACCAGGGCTGAAGAAGAATCCGTCAGGTTCGTAAAGAATGTCAGCGGCAAGCACAACCTCCCGGTGACCGTCTCGTACTCGGGGGGAAAAGACAGTCTTGCAACCCTGCTCGTCGTCTTAAAATCGCTCGGGAAAGTGCCACTCCTCTTCGCCGATACCGGGTTCGAGCTTCCGGAGACATACCAGAATGTTTGCGATGTTGCCGAAACCTTCGGGCTCGACTGTGTCCGGGCTGACGGAAACCAGAACTTTTGGGAAGTGTTCGAGAAACAGGGACCGCCCGCAGTGAATTTTCGCTGGTGCTGCAGGGTTGCAAAACTCGGGCCGGTCGGCGAGACCATCGGCGGGACGTGGGGCGAATGCCTCTCATTCATCGGCCAGCGAAAATACGAATCTCTCAGGCGAAAAAACAGCCCGAGAGTGTGGAGAAACAACCATATCCCAAACCAGCTCTCTGCTGCACCGATCCAGAACTGGACCGCCCTCCATGTCTGGCTCTATATCTTCCGCGAAAACGCACCCTACAATCCCCTCTACGAGAGGGGGCTTGACAGGATCGGGTGTTTCATGTGTCCTTCCAGCGATATCGCCGTCCTCCGCCTGATCCAGGACAGGTATCCCGATCTCTGGGAGAACTGGAGAGTACAACTCAAAGAATGGCAGGAGAGACACGATCTCCCGGATGAATGGCTTCATGGTGAGAGGTGGCGGATGAAGGAGGCGTGCGTCGATGAAGACGATAGTTATTATTGACTACGGCCTTGGAAATTTGAGGAGCGTCTTTCGGGGGATCGAGAGGTGCGGTGGAGTCCCGGTTATCAGCTCTGATATTGAAGTATTGCGATCGGCAGAAGCGGTCATCCTCCCTGGTGTCGGGGCATTTCGCGACGGCATGGAACAGCTCGGGGAGATGAAGGATGCACTCCTGGATGCCGCACGCTCCGTTCCCGTGCTTGGCATATGCCTCGGCATGCAGATGATGCTCGAGTGGAGCGAAGAGCACGGGATGCATAAAGGTCTATGCCTGATACCAGGAACAGTCCGCCGTTTCCCGAGACAGCCGGGTTTTAAGGTGCCGCACATGGGATGGAATACCCTCGAACTCGTCCAGCCCGATAATCCGCTCCTTGAAGGCTTCTCTGGCGGAGAATATGTATATTTTGTCCATTCGTACTATGCAGAGACCATACCGGGATACAGCCTGACGACAACCGATTACATCTCGCAGTTCTCGTCCGCGATATGCAGGGACAACGCGTACGGCGTGCAGTTCCACCCGGAAAAGAGCGGAGCGGTCGGACTTGGAATTCTGAAAAATTTTATCGGCCTCATCTGAACACTCACTTTTTCTCTTCGCTTCTACGCTCGGTGGTATCGGCAGAGACGGAAAGAAACTCAACTCATCTGAACACTCACATTTTCTCTTTGCTTCTGCAGGAATCATAACGGTCGTCAGGGCTGTATGGCAACAGAAGAATATTATCGCGGGATGGCCGAATAGATCCATATGCGATACCCGGTTTTTTTCCTCGTCATCTCCTCGTTGCTGGTGGCGACGGCATGTGGATATATCCTCACCATCGATGCGCCGGAGAAGGTCCAGGCAGGCGTTCCTCTCCTCGTCACGGGCAGCACGACATTTCCGGCAGGAACAGAATTCGATCTTGTCCTGTACCGGCTCATCCAGCCTGTCCCGGAGACGATAGAGCAAAGAATAGTCATTGTCGACGAGACAAAGACGTTCTCTGAGTCGTTCAGTACGTTCGGGCTCGTTCCTGACCAGTACAAAGTCGAGGTCGCGTTTCCGAGCGACAGGAGCACGAGCCTTGGATCAGGGTCCACGACCCTGAAGATATTCAATATCGTGGATCGGGCCGACGAGATCGTGCTCACCGTGCCGACCGAGCAGCCCGTAGGCGAGGCACTCGTGATCAGGGGCTACATACAGGACATCGGCGTTGCAACCATCAACATAAAGATTACCGGCCCCAGCGGGTTTACCGCACCCGCTCTCGACATACGGACCACCACCATGCCCGGACGAACTGACGGCCAGTTCACAAGGACCGTGGAAGTGACCGAGCCAGGCAATTATTACGTCACGTTCTCGGATGCCAGGGGGCATTTGGCCACCATAAAATTCACCGTCTCCCGCCCTCCAGCCGCAACAGAGACCACCGTCGCTCCGACAGAAAACGCGACCGGAACAATTCCGGCAACGGTAGCACCGTTTCCTCTCGCTGGGACGATCCTCGGGCTCTCTGCAGCAGCGGCACTTTCAATACTGAAAGAAAGACTGGAAAAGCGATGATTCGAAATCTCCCCGCAGGAGAGACCAGTCGCCGCTCGTTACTTCTTCCGCCAGAGATAGGCCTCGTAGACAAGCAGAAGGGCGATGACGAGACACCCCCCGAGGAAGAAGGCCAGCACGGCTTCGTGCGTACCGCCTGCTCCTCCGGCAACAGATGATCCGTCAAAGGACGGAGCAGGCTGCGACATGATGCCGACATCCTTCTCGAGCCGGGTTGCCTCAGACACCTGGGGTTCCGAAAGGGCGCCGTTCCCGGTCACTGCCAGGAGTGGCTGGAGGATGTATATGCCGACGCTTGCAAGGACAACCACTGCAAAGAGCGAGGCATACCGGAGCAGGATATCCCGGATATTCTTCACTGCGGGGGTGACGATGAGCAGCTGGTCCTTGAGTGCGTAGACCTTGATCTCCCTCCCTTTTACGCTGTATCGCGTCTCTCTCACTTCAAGAAGGCCGGCATCGAGCAGGTTTTCGATATGGTATTTCACGGTCCCCATCGGCATATCCATAGCACCACAGAGATCGCTTGCGGTCCGGGGTCCTTCACGGAGTATATGAAGGATATCGTTCGCAGTCTGGCTGGAGATCGCCTTTCCGATCTTCTGCGCCTTCTCGTCACCCGGCTGTAAAACGATCACTTCGTCAGTCATTGAGTGCCGCCGAAATCTGCTCCCTGCCTACCTTCAACGCGAGATCGACCTGATCCCTGTCGGGTCCGCCACCCTGGGCCATGGTTCTGGAACCCCCGCCTTTCCCTCCAAGGAGAATGCATATCCTGCCGATTATCTCGCCCGCGTTCACCTTCTCGTTCCCTGACATCAGGACGACGTGCACCCTGTCCGAGACTCCTGCAAAGAGTGCCACGCCTCCCTCGTCCGAGAACCGGCTTGCAATCGATGCAAGGTCTTTCGGGGGGAGATCGATCCGCCTGACGATGACGGGGAACCCTGCGACCGTCTCGGGCCTGATGTTCCCGATCTCGAGCTCAACGATCTTTCTGCTCAGGCGTTCGATCTCCTTCTTCTGGTCCTTCCACTCGGAAAAGAACCTGGCCACGCTCGAGGGGAGGTTCTCCTGCTGGACTGAGAGTACATCGGCAGACACAGCGACGAGCTTCTCCAGTTTTTGCACGTACTCGATTGCAGCCATACCGGCGGCAAACTCCAGGCGTTCGATACCGTCCTGTATGTGTTCGACCCTGATGATCTTGACGAGCCCGATATCCCCGGTACTCCTGCAATGGGTGCCTGCACAGGCCTCGACATCCCCTGCAACCTGCACAACGCGGATGTCCCGTCCCGGGGGGACTCCTCCCTGGTAGAGGACGAACCCGTGTGCCTGTTCAGCCTTTGTCCGGTCTTCGATCCTGATATCGACCGGCTGGTCGGACATGACCATCCTGTTTGCGGCGATCTCAATCCTCCGCAACTCGTCGGGCGTGATATGCTTGTAATGCCTGATATCCAGCCTGGAGGACTCCTCTCCCTTCTGGGCACCGGCCTGGTGCACATGCGCTCCGAGCACCTCCTTTGAGGCGTGGAGCAGGAGGTGCGTGGCTGTGTGGTGGCGCATCAGGGACCAGCGCCGCTCCTCGTCGACCATGCCCTTGACCCTGTCTCCGCGCCGGAGCACTCCGCCGGTGACGTGATGAAGGATGACGTCCCCAATCTTCTTGACGTCGTCCACCCTGACCATGCTCTCTGGAGCCATCAGCATTCCGATATCTGCCGGCTGTCCCCCACCCTCGGGATAGAAGAGCGTCTGGTCCATCACCACGTGGTCGTCGAACGAATCGATGACCATTGCATCGAACTCCATGTCGCACGGCTGTTCGTAGTAGAGTTTCCGTGTTGCAGGCAGTGCGGCGATACGATCATGGTACCGGTCGAAGGGATCGAATGACTCCTCTCCACCCGATTCCGAGTGCATATCGGCGATGAGCGAGTAGAAGTTGTCGGGCAGTTCCACCACCGCCCCCTCGGCACCCGCCACATCCTTTATAATCTCGGGGGGGATACCATGGGAATCATACAGGGTTATTATCTCCTTGAGTGGGACCCGCTCACGTTTTTTCTTGTAGTTGCGGGCGATCTTTTCGACGATCCTCGTTCCCCGGGAAAGCGTGGCATTGTACTTCTCCACTTCACGTTCCACGATCTCACGGACGATCAGGATATCCTGTTCGAAGTTCCCGGTTCCCACAATCTTCATCTGCTGCTCGATGAGATCGGAGATCGGCTCTTTTATTCCAAGCTCGTTCATCATGCGGAGCGTGCGCCGCAGTACGAGCCGTGCAAGGTATCCTTCACGAACATTCGAGGGGATGATGCAGTCCCCGAGCATGTATGCAAGGCAGCGGGTGTGATCGACAATTGCATAGACCTTCTCGATGGGGGTGATCATCCTGTCGAGTTTCTCCAGCGGGACGTCGATCGCCGTTGCGACCTTCTTTCTCAACTGGTAGAGGTTCGTTCCCGAAATATCCATGACGCCTGCGAACCTGGCATTCAGGGATAATATCTTCGTATATTCCGGGTTATCCAGGAAATGTTCGAGGCCGGCCGACTCCATCACGCCGCTGACCATCTCGGGAAAGACCGCGTCGTATATGGTCGGAGAACCGCGTGATGCCCACACGAACCGCTCCAGGCCATACCCGGTGTCGACGATCCAGTTATCCATCGGGTAGTATGTGACACCGTCGAGATCCATTCCCGGTTTGCCGGTCTTTCGCTTCCCGAGGTTCATGAACACGAGCGTGGCAACCTCGAGCCCGCCTATGAGGACCTCGAGGCTCGGTCCCGCATTCCCTCCACCGATCCAGGGATGCTCCTTGTAGGTCACGGCGTGTATGTCACCCCCGATCGAGGCGATGAACTGGTCGCAGAGTTCGACGGTCCTGTCCTTCCAGTAGACTTCCTCGACATCTGAGTTGAAGGCATGGTGCGCCATCATCTCGAAAAGGGTGAGATGCCTGCCTGATCTGCCGACCGAATCGAGATCGTTTAAGCGTATGCAGGGCTGCGATATCGTGAGCGGGTTGGCAGGCGGGGGCACGATCCCCCCGGTCACCCATGGCTGGAAGTCCGCGATCGATGCGATGGTGAGATAGATATCATCCCTCCAGCGGGCGGCAACCGGGTACCTCTCAAGCCTGGTATGTCCGTTGCGCTCGAAAAAGGAGAGGAACGCCTCCCGCATCTCGTCGACCGAGTGCTGGCGAAAGACCGGATTGCCTATGAAGTTGTATGTTTCACACGGTGCGTCGCCGCACACCTCGAGGTCCGGGTTCCGCGTCCAGAATGCGGCCCCGCACTTTTTGCATATCTTCCGGATGAGCCCCTGGTCGGTAAAATATTTGAGCTGGTATTCTTCTTCGAGCATGGAAAACCACGTGATACCATGTATTTTGGAGTTATCACGATAAAATACTGTATGTCAGGGTCTTATTCGTCTGCCCATACATCCTGGTACCAGAGATCGTACGACTCGTATCTGCCTGTGAAGGCGGCGATCTGTCCTGCAAGGATGTGCCAGCACCTGCCGCCTCGGAATATAAAGTCATTGCAGGTGCAGAAGTCTTCATCCACGATGTATTCGTCGGATCTTCCAACAACAACGAAAAAATCACGGTACCGCTTGACGCGCCCCTCGTCGATCGCTGTGAGGGCCTTCCGGCCCCGTTCCCCAAAGATCCGGACCACTTCATCCCGAAGGCCGGGAGTAAGGCGGCCTCCCAGTCTCAATTCAGCGAAGAGAACTTCTATTTCCATACCTGTAACGGGGGTCGATCATCGATGTACCGCCAGCCGTTCCTCCCGGCGAGCGCCTTCATGGCAGGGGCCTCCAGCGCATAGTGAGTCGCCTCGATCAGGACAAGAGAGGACTGCCTCATCACCGAGTGCTTCAGTTCGGATGAGAGGAATGCCTGGCAGGAGAGCTGTGCAGCCTCTTCAATGAGGTCAGGGGAGAACCCGCTTCCGCCGACGACTGCAAGGCGAAACGGCGCAGTGATCTCTCCCCAGACACGGAGGGGGCAGGAGAGCCTCCGCGAGATCTCCGGGAGCGGGAGGGTGCAGTCCCCGGCGATCCCGAGACTCATGGACTTTCTTCCGGAGAGCCCGATCATGTCGGCAATCGTGTCGTTCACTCCTGCCGGCGCCCTGTCGAAGTTGGTATGCATCACGTAGATATTGAGTCCCGAACCCAGTGCCTCTGAAAGAATTGAGGCGGTTTGACCGCGTATTGAGGTGAGAGGGTTCCAGATGGGGGTGTGATGCACGACAAGCATGTCGGCACCGGACCCGACCGATTCACGGACAACCGCGGGTGTCGCATCAAGTGCGCAGCACACGTTCTCGATCCGCGATCTCCCCTCGACGATCAGTCCGATCCGTGCTTCGTCAAATTCATCGGCCAGTTCCGGTGGCGCAAGCCGTTCCATCTCCCGGATGAATTCCCCTATCTCCATGCTTATCGTATGGTATCTGCCGCTGTTAAAACCATTTATTACTAATAGTAATATCAATTACCTATAAATATTCTTAAAAGAATATTATCAGTATGCACAAATCCATCGGGGAGATCAACAGGAAGATCCATGATGGAAGCGTAAGAGTCGTAACCGCAGAGGAGATGCCCTTTATCGTCGAGGAACTTGGCGAGGAAGGTGCGTTGAAAGAGGTGGATGTCGTCACCACGGGAACCTTCGGGGCAATGTGTTCATCGGGCGCATTCTTAAACTTCGGGCATGCCGACCCGCCGATCCGGATGGAACGTGTCTGGCTCAATGACGTGGAGGCATATGGTGGAATTGCAGCAGTCGACGCATATATCGGCGCGACCCAGAAGTCCACAACCCTGGAGGACGAGTATGGCGGAGCCCACGTCATCGAGGACTTCATCACGGGAAAATCCGTCGAGATGCGCGCCATATCACGGGGAACGGACTGTTACCCGAGGAGGACAATCACCACCGAACTGCTGCTTGAAAACCTCAACGAAGCCATCATGTGCAATCCAAGGAACGGGTACCAGCGATATAACGCGGCCTCGAACAGTACCGACCGCACACTGCATACCTACATGGGAATGCTCCTGCCAAACCGAGGCAACATCACCTACTCGGGGTCAGGGCTCCTGAACCCCATCAGCAACGACCCGCAGTTCCGCATGATTGGAAGCGGGGTTCCCATCTTTCTCGGGGGGACCGCAGGCATGATAGTCGGGCAGGGAACGCAGCACTCGCCTGCATCAGGATTCGGTACTCTGATGGTGACAGGCGATATGAAAGCGATGTCCGGGGATTACATCAGGGCTGCCACGATGACGGGCTACGGAGTGACGCTCTACGTCGGGCTCGGTGTTCCGATTCCGATCACCGATCTTGACATGGTCAGGAGGACGGCCGTAAGAGACGAGGATATCGAGGTTGACATCATCGATTACGGTGTGCCACAGCGTTCCCGGCCAACCCTCGGGAGAGTGAACTACGCCGAGCTCAAGAGCGGCTCCATAGAGATCGGCGGCGAAGAGATCCGGACCTCTTCGCTGTCCAGCTTCAGGAGGGCCCGCCAGGTGGCAGAGGAATTGAAACACTGGATCGAGGGAGGAAAGATGGAGATGATGCTCCCAACAAGGCCGATAGATCCGGTAAAGTCCGCACAGCCGATGCGTGAGACCGTGCAGGGACCGAGAGTGCTCGACATCATGGACACGAGGGTGGTATCGATCATGGAGACCGAGGAGATAGCGACTGCTGCCAAAAAACTCCTCAAGGGCGAGACCAACCATCTCCCGGTGCTGGACAGCGATGGCAAACTGGTCGGCATCGTCACCACCTACGACATCTCGAAGGCCGTGGTCAACCCGACAAAGGGGTCACGCGTGATGGACATCATGAAGAGGAAGGTCGTCACCACCGTAGCCGACGAGGCCGTTGATATTGCCGTCCAGAAGCTCGAACGGCATAATATCAGCGCACTTCCTGTCGTAGACCAGGAACGACAGGTCATCGGGATGCTGACTGCCATGAACCTGGGCAAACTCTTCGGCGGAAGGTGGCTGAAATGAAACTTGTCGTCACCTTCTCCCGAAAGGCCGGGAAAAAGCCGATAATAGCCCAGGTGGTACGGGATACAGGGATCCTGATCAACGTGGAGCGGGCGATGATCGACTCTTCCGAGGGCGAGGCACTGATCGATATCCCCGACGAATCCTGCACTCTCGTAAAAGAGAGGCTCGCAGATCTCGGGGCATCGGTCAGGATCCTGGAAGCAGGAATCTTCCTGGACGAGAGCGAATGCGTTGACTGCGGGGCCTGCATCACGATCTGCCCGCAGGAAGTCTTCTGGTTCGATGATGACTGGAAACTTCAGATGGACGAGTCAAAGTGCGTCCTCTGCGGACGCTGCATCGAGATCTGCCCCCACCGCGCACTCTCACAGAAGAGCGAGAGTTGAGTGAGGTTTTCGCCGCGGCCGGAAAAATCGCAGGCGACCCGGTCTACTCTCCAATTTTTCCAAAAGAGCCTCAAGTACCGGGCCTCTTCTTCGCAAAAAGGGCGGCCCTGTCCAGCCATTGGTGCCGTGCAAGGTCATATTCGCACCAGATGGATCCGTTTCGTAATATGGCTATTCCCGGAGCCGTACGGGTTCCTCCGACAGAGAGAGGAACGGGTATCTGTTCACGCAGCCTGCTGGCTTCCCCCGCACGCATGTTGAAGGCGAGGGTGATATGCAGGCGGCGGAGTCCGGGTTGCCTGTCTATCCAGGTCGATTGCCGGGCAACTCTGTTGATGTTACCAGAAAGCAGGGTGTAGAACTCCTCCATCCCCTGGTCAGGGCTGACTTCTAGGGCCAGGACATCCCCTTTCCTTCCACGGAGACTGATCAATCCCTGGATTTCAAAGCGGAGAGGACTGCAATCGATTCCATGCATCCCTATGCATTCCGCGATATCTTCAGCGCAATGATCCGGGGCCAGGGTGAACGGCCCGGAGAGCGTGATATGGGGCGACCTCTGTTCATACCGGGCAGGAAGCATCGCGGAGGGGATGAGCCGGGAGAGAGATCCGGTATCTTCCCCGAGCATGATCATCACCAGGAACCGGTCCTCCGGGTGGCGGCCCGCCTTTCTATGCATGCCGTGTCCCCGACCTCTCAGATAT
>JAHDSI010000197.1 GCA_018432765.1 Methanoregulaceae archaeon
CTGATTCGGGGATGCCCGCTCGGGTGGATATTACACTGCGGTTCCCGCATCAAAAGACCTGATAGCATCCAGGGTAGACCTGTATGACGGCGCACTCCCATCCGCAAACTCGGTCGCGTACACAAACCTCATACGACTCCACTTGCTGACGGGCGATGCGTCTTTCCAGCAGCGTGCGAAAAGACTCGCCTCACTCTTTGCCGGGGTCGCAGGCAGGTCCCCTGCATCCTGCACATTCTTCTGCTCCGGATTCCTCGCCGGTACAGGCCCATCCGAACAGGTTGTGATCGCCGGCGATCCCCGGTCGGCAGATACCCGGGAATTGATTGAGCCGCTCCAGGCCGCATTCCTGCCCAATGTAACGGTACTTCTTCGTGACCCGCGTGGTGATCCGGTGCTCGACCGCATTGCGGGATTGCCCTCGTCGCACCGGGAGCTGGACGGGAAAGCGACGGCATATGTCTGCAGGGACCATACCTGCAAATCGCCGACGACGGACCCGGCACAGATGAGATCGCTCCTTGGAATAGAGGAAAAAGAAGAGTGAGCAGAAGAAGATCACAGGTTTTTCAGGGCTACCATGTCCTTGACACCGACCAGTTTCCACACAAGTGACCGGTCCTCGGTAGCGATCGACTCCGGCGGATCCTGGGGGGAATGTCCGAGTGCTGCCAGGATATTTGTCGAAAGGTGCCTGTCCCGTATCAGGTTGACAAACTCCTGGCGTATCAGCTTCTTCTCGATTGAGTCCTCGACCTCCTCCAGGTATCCCTGCATGCTGACGAACGTGTATTCCGAGAGATCGTGCGTATACTTCTCGATCTCGACTGCGGCATAGGGACTCTTCCTGAAGTATTCCAGTTTCTTTCCATATTTCGTGGATAGGAAATAGAGGAACCTGCCATCGAAGACATACATGAACGGCGCGATGTATGGATATTTCTCTCCCTGGAAGGCAATTCGGCAGATATAACCCTCTTCGATGAGACGGTCATACTCCATCTTGTCCATTCTGGGAATCTTTACGATCTCCATGGTGATCTCTTGTCAGTGGACATCGCCCCCACATAAATGTTATTAATTAAACTCAACGGGAAAATACGCCTAAATGAAAAGAAAACGGTTCAGGCGCGGATCTTCTCGACAGGATACCCCGCACGTATCCAGGCGCCCATACCGCCGAGCAGGTTGCCTACCTGCCCGTACCCCGCTTTTTTGAGAAGACTTGCGCCAAGGCTGCCCTTGTAACCCGCATCGCAATACACCACCACCTGCCTGTCCCGCGGGACATCGTCCATGCGCTCCGGCAGTTCGCCGACATAGATATGAACAGAGTCCCTGATATGGCCAAACTTCCTGCGGTTATTGATGTCACGGACATCGAGAAGAAACAGGGAGTCGTCCGGAAGCGTCTCCTCCAGTTTCGGGACGGTCCAGAGATCCAGGGATGCAGATTCTTCCGCCCCCCGGAACCAGGCCGGAAATCCGCCTGACAGGTACCCGTGGATATTGTCGTATCCCATCCTGATAAAGAACCGCGAGATCTCATCCAGCCCGAGATTGAAATCGTCGACGAGGATGATTGGGTCGTCATAGGTAAGAATCCAGCCTATGAATGCCGAAAGGCCGTCTCTCCAGATCGAGACGCTTCCCGGAATGTGGCCTCCTCCGAATGATGTGGGAGAGCGTATGTCGACGATCTGTGCGCCCTTCCCGGCGAACTCTTTCACCTCGCCGTTTCCAAGCGCTTTCAAATCAGGCAGGCGACAGATGAGCGGGGCCCCGTTCTGGTTCAGTTCTTCCATCTTCCGAAAATACGGCGGGACATAGTGGTGCTCATGCACCTTGTGGCTGATAAAGGCGTCTCTCCCCATCTGGAGAAGCGGATTTGTCTTCTTCTCGTACCCGATCGTCGTGTATTCATGGTCACTGATCTCTGATCCGCATACCGATCCGGCTCCATGTGCCGGACAGACGATGACCCCGTCGCCGAGGGGGAGGATCCTGGTATAGAGGCTCTCGTGGAGCAATCCTGAGACTTCCGCCCTCTTTTCCGGACCATACAGATCCGTTCTTCCCGCATCGCCCGCAAAGAGGGCGTCGCCGGTAAAGACGAGGTATGGGGTGCTGGAGACTGCCCTGTCTGTCACCACGATGGAGATGCTCTCCATGGTATGGCCGGGGGTCTCGAGCACCAGCAGGTCGAGGTCGCCTGCCTCGAACCGATCTCCCTCATGGACCGGGTTTCCATAGGAGAAATCCATCCTTGAACCATGAAAGATCTCTGCACCGCAACGGGCGGCAAGCTCTGCTGATCCGATGACATAATCCTCGTTCCGGTGTGTCTCGAAGATGTGTGTGATCCGGGCGTCGTGGCTCCCTGCAATCGACAGGTATATGCTGCAGTCCCGCCGCGGGTCTATCACCGCGGCAGAACCGCCTGAAATGACGATGTAGGAGTTGTGCGCAAGTCCGGCAGAGACGATCTTTTCCAGTATCATACCCTGTATCCACCCACTAATCCGATCATCCCCGGCCTCTGATTAAACTATCTGCATTCAGTTCCCTGCAGAATCAGGGCTACCGCTCCCGGGACTGCGGCCGGGATCAGCCTCTTGTATCAGTATGAACAAATCCCAGGTTGTATGTGCGGACGCTTCACCATCTCCTTCACCGTGGGATTTGCAGACCGTTTCAGGGTACAGATCCCCGATCCGCCCCCTCCACCAAGATATAATGTTGCCCCGTCGCAGCAGGTGCCGGTCATTGTAAGCGGTACAGGCGGGAATCGCGAGATCGTGGAGATGCAGTGGGGTCTTCTCCCTGGATGGTCGCACGATCCGGCATCAGCGCATCGTCCAATCAACGCCCGGGCCGAGACCCTTACGAAACGTCCCGCCTTTCGGTCCCTCGTGATGCATCGCAGGTGCCTCGTCCCGGCCACCGGTTTTTATGAATGGCAAAAGACCGGCAAAAGGCGCCTTCCGCATTACATCCGCCGCAAAGACGGGGACTACTTCGCATTTGCCGGGCTCTATGATATCTGGGAGCCGCCGGCATCCGTGCCCCATATCTCGTTTGCCATCGTAACCACGGAGCCAAACGACGCCGTTGTCCCGTACCATGACCGCATGCCGGCCATTCTCCGGGAGAGCGATGAAGCGGGCTGGCTTTCACCAGGCCCGATTCCTGATCACGAACTGCGGGAGATGCTTGCTCCGTACCCGTCCGGGCTCCTGGAGTCCTGGCAGGTATCAGGCCTTGTCAACAATCCCGATCACGATGGCGCGGAACTCATAGCAAGACAGAAGGGTATCAACTCATTCCTCTGACCCTGTCCGCACATGAACGACTATTCAGCATATTACATAATACGAAGGTGATACCTTCTCCTTACCCTGGTATCATGGTTATGCGCTGTAGACCGGCTTGCGATAGAAAACATTCACCCGCGCGAAGATCCACGTATGGTTTCCGCTAAATATAAATATTATTCTGACTTAAAATAGAGCGCATATATAGGTCTCTATTCGCGCAGATTTCCGGGTTGGCTAAATTTATCTGGATCTTTTACACTCAGCCGCAACAACCACCAGCGGGAGACCAGCCAAAAAAACTCAAAAGGAGTGAATGTTTCCATGAAAAACCCGAAGTACATCACGTCAGTTGACAGGATCGAGAGCCTGTCAGAGGACGAGCGGAATACACTTCGGGAGGTGACCGACAGATTCGCCTTCCGTTCCAATGAATATTATCTCTCCCTGATCGACTGGGATGACCCGGAAGATCCCATACGAAAGATCATCATACCCGACACGAGGGAACTCGAGA
>JAHDSI010000008.1 GCA_018432765.1 Methanoregulaceae archaeon
ACTCTACCTTCCACTTGGGGTTGTCCTTCATGATTTTCACAAGCTTGTCAAGCTCTACTGCCGATTCCGGCAAAATATCCCACTTGTCAAAGTCGTAATATATGTTCTCCATCACAAACTTCTGTCCCACTTCCACCTTTTCGATGCTGAGGGTCTTTTTGATGGTGCCGTAGGGATATTCTCCGGTGTTGAAAGCAACCGACTCGTTCATGTACTCTTCCATGTCGGTAGTGGCGGTGTAGGCGGTACTCTTCTCCAGATCGCGCCGAATTACCCCCTCGCTGTCGGTAAACAGGGTTTTGCCGTCATTGAAGTCAACCTTCACATTGGGAATGGGTGCCAGGGTGGCTTTGTCAACCACCAGCAGCTCCAGGTCGTAATTGCCTTCGAACCGCACTTTATAGATGTCATCGCTGCCCATGCCACCTTCGCGCTGGGAGGTGAAGTAGCCGATCTCTTCGCCGGAGTGCACCACCAGCCCGAAGTCATCTGCCGGGGAGTTGACCTGCTCCATGTTCACCGGGGTGCCGAATCCTCCTTCGGTCAGCTCACAGTAGTAGATGTCCAGTCCGCCCTGTCCGCCGGGAATGCCGTCGGAGGCAAAGAAGAGGTATTTGCCCTTGTGCAGGTAGGGAAACATCTCATCGCCTTTGGTGTTGATGCCGGCGCCTAAGTTTTTCATATCGCTCCACTTTCCGTTTTTGCGAACGGCCATGTAGAGGTCGGTGCCGCCAATGCCACCGGGCTTATCCGAGGTGAAGATGATGGTGTCGCCCGTTACCGACACGGCAGGATGTCCCACCGAGTAGGTCTGGTTGTTGAAGGGAAATTCTCCGGCAGGTGTCCAGGCGGCTCCTGCCTCCTGCAGAATGAGAATCCGCAGGGGAAGGTTTGCTTCCTGAAAAACAATGTTTTCCACCAATGGGTCTTCATAGTTGTTCACCGTTACAAACAGCTCGCGTGTGGATTCGCAGAACGACACCGGCCCGGCGTTATATCCCGCACGCTGATCGTCCAGTTGCAGGCTCTTGCCGCTCTGCAGTTCGCCCTGCCCGTCAACGGGCGAGGCAAACAGCTCGTAGTACTCAACCCCCTTTTTCTTGCGCTGCCTCTGGGTGGGCTGCAGGGTGTAGGTGGAATACCACAACTCCCCGCGCACAAAGGCAGGACCGAAATCACTGGCAGGGGTGCTGATGCCGGTCTTTTCCACACTGATGGTGGAATTCTCAATAAAGTTTTGTCCGGGTTGTGCCAAAGCAAAGAGCGGCAGCAAACCCAATATAAAAATTAATGTTCGTTTCATGATTACTGATTTTGAATTTCTGTTCTTTTCCATAGCATTAGAAGTATCGTGGTGAAGTGACAAGCTCTTTGAGCGTGCGCAGCTCGTAGGAGACCATAATCTCGTGCGTACCGCTGTTGTAGTTGTGCAGCCTGGTGGTGGAGTAGTCAAACGAGTAGCCCACCCGCAGGGAGTTCCGGTAGATGAACTGGGCAATTATCCCAACGGCATCCTTAGTGCGGAACATAGCGCCAATCCAGAATTTTTCCAAAAACAGAACGTTCGCGGAAAGGTCAAGCTGTGCCGGCGCTCCCTGGGTCACCTTTGTGATAAACGTGGGTTTAAACTTCATATACTCATTGACATTGAAAACCATCCCGCCCTCCAAAAAGTAGTGCCGCCTTTCGGCTTGCACTACAAAGTTGTTGGGATTGTCCTCGGTGATGTCATTGTTCAGCATCTTGGGCACCGACAAGCCGACATAGTACATTGGATTGAACAGGAAAAGTCCAACACCGAAGTTGGGGATGAACTTGTTGACCAGGTCGCCCTGAAAAAGCTGATCGTTGGGATCGATAATCCCGTACTGGGTCAGATTGTTGGAGTAGTTGGTAAAACCTCCCTTGAGCCCCATCCGAAGGTTTGTGACATCGGTCATCTTTACCTTGTATGAGTAGTCCCCCCATATGCCAAACTGATTGGTCTTGAAAATCTTATCACTGATGACGCTCAGCCCTAAAGCTACCTTGTCGTTTCGCATCGGAGCCTGCATCATAAAGGTATGCGTCCGGGGGGCGCCGTCCCAGCCAACCCACTGCTGACGGGTCAGCGCCATAAAACCTAACGCATCCCATGTTCCCACATAAGCGGGGTTTATTGTCTGTGTACTAAAGAAATACTGAGTGTACATGGGGTCCTGCTGTCCGAAGGAAACATTGGTTATGATCACCAGCGCCAGAATCCCCAACCCTTTTTTGATATTTAATTTGAATTTCATTGTAATATATTTTTCAGAATTAAACAACTCTAATTATTTGTTAAGGAATACTGAGCCGGTTATCGGCTTGCTTCCGTCATTTAAATGCAAGATATAGAAGTAGGTGCCCATGGGCAGTTTCTCCCTGCCAACGGTCCACTTCCGGTTGGATGTACCATCCCACCAGGCGTCAATGCTGTTCCAGCGATCCTGGTTTCCGTAGTTCTCCTGTTCGTAGAGCAAGTTCCCCCAGCGATTATAGACTTCAAACTTCGCATTGGGATATTTCTCAATGCACAGAACTTTGAAGTAGTCGTTGCTGCCGTCGTCGTTGGGCGAGAAGGCATCGGGAATGTAGAGTTCACAATCTTCCTCGGTAATATCCAGTAGAATGGTTACGCTGCACTGGGTTTCGCAACCCTGGGCATCGGTTACCGTTACGGTGTATGTTCCGGGGGCAAGTCCCATGGCATTGGCTGTTGCCTGACCGTTGCTCCAGTGGTAGGTGTAGTCGCCCCAGCCGCCGTTGGCAAAGACTACCGCCTCGCCGTTGTTGGCATCAGCTATGGTTACGTGGCTGACCACTTCGGCTGAGCATTCCAGCGCGGTTGCCGGTCCGGCAATCTCTACTTCGCGGGTATCCTCACAGCCCTGTGCATCAGTTACGATTACGGTGTAAACTCCGGCTTCAAGCCCGGTGGCTGTGGCAGTAGTTTGTCCGTTGCTCCAGCTGTAGGTATAGTTGCCCCAGCCGCCGGTGGCTTCTGCGGTGGCTTGTCCGTCGCTGCCGTCATAGCAGGTGACAACATTCAGCGCCTCAGCCGTGAGCTGCAATGCACTTTCGGGCTGGGTGATAATCACTTCGCAGGTGCTCTGCGCACCGCTGGCATCGGTTACTGTTACCGTGTGGGTGCCGGCATCCAAACCGGTAGCTGTGGCTCCGGTTTCGCCGTTATCCCATGCGTAGGTGTAGGGTGTAACTCCGCCGGTTACCGTTACTGTGGCTTTGCCGTCGGCTCCGCCGTAGCAGACAACCGGGCTATCCATCTCTATGGAGCAGACCAGTTGGTCGGGACCGGTGATGGTTACCTCGCAGGTGGTTTCACAACCCCTGCTGTCGGTTACCGTTACCGTGTAGGTTCCGGCTTCAAGCCCGGTGGCTGTGGTTGTGGTCTGTCCGTTGCTCCAGATGTAGGTGTAATCGCCCCAGCCGCCGGTGGCGGTTACGGTGGCTTCACCGTTGCTCTGACCATACTCGGTTACCGGTTTGGTCATCTCCGTGCTGCAAGCAAGCGCTGCTTCGGGCGATGCAACAACGATTCCTGAAAGCTCTGCGCTGCAACCGTTTTCGTCGGTTACAACTACGGAGTATATGCCGGCTGCAAGAGCGCTGAGGTTATAATTATCCTTGGGCGTGAAGGCTTCGCCATCTTTTGTCCAGGTGAAGCCGTATTTGCCGGTGCCGCCTGAAACGGAAATGCTGATTGCACCATTGGAATCGCCATAGCAGATTACGTCGGTAATCTCTCCCTCAAGGCTGATAGTCAGCTCGTCGGGCTGCGTGATGACAACGGCTTCATCCAGCGTGGCTGAGCACTGATGGGCATCGTAAACCACAACTGCATACGCTCCGGGCTCTAAACCGGTTAAATTGTAGCCATCTTCAGCGGCGAAGGGTTCGCCGTCCTTTGTCCAGACAATAGTGTATTCACCGGTACCGCCGGAAACGGCAATACTGATGGCACCATCGGCTGCGCCGAAACAGGTTACGCTTGCGGCTTCTCCCTCAAGGCTGACAACCAGCTCGTCGGGCTGTCCGACAATGATGTCCTGAACAACGGCTGTACATCCATGGGCATCGGTTACCTCTACCGCATAGGTTCCGGCTGAAAGACCGGTGAGGTTCTGCTCTGTGGAGAAGATTTCGCCATCTTTTGTCCAGGTGAAGCTGTATTTTTCGGTGCCGCCGGAAACGACAATGCTGATAGCACCATCGGAACCGCCGAAGCAGGTTACGTCGGTAACTTCGCCTGCAAGGTCAGCTACAAGCTCCTCAGGAGCTTCGATAGTAATGCTGCATTCTGTCTGCGCGTTCATGGCATCGGTTACCGTTACGAAGTAGGTGCCGGCACCCAGATTGTTGACTGTCGGTACAATATGACCGGTGCTCCATTCGTAGGTGTATGGTCTGTAACCACCGCCTACAAATACGCTGATGATAGCATCCTCTTCGCCGGCGCAGGAGATGGGAGAAGACAACCTGACGTTGCATTCAAGAACATCGGGCTGGGTAATCTCTACTTCACAGGAAGTTTGACACCCCTTGCTGTCGGTTACAAGCACAGTGTGGATTCCGGCTGACAGGTTAATGGCTGTCTGAGTGGTCTCGCCGTTATCCCACAGATAGGTAAAATCGCCTTCGTTGCCGCCGGAAACAATGACCGTGGCAGAGCCGTCATCCAGCGCGTTGATGGAAACGTTATTGTTTACCTCAATATTGCAGCTAAGCAACTCGGGCTGTGTAATAATGATGTCTTCCAATTCTGCTATA
>JAHDSI010000170.1 GCA_018432765.1 Methanoregulaceae archaeon
CGCCGTGGCCAGGATCCGCGTGTGCCAGCGAACCTCCTGATAAAAGGACGAAAAATCCCGCGTACATGACAGATACGACAGGATCCCAACTCGACCAACTTGGAAAGGCGCTCAACAATGACGACCCCGAGGTCAGGTGGATAGGGGTTGCCGATCTTGAAGCCATCCGTTCAAGGGAGGCGGTGATCCTTCTGATACAGGCACTCAACGACACCCGTTTTGTGAGCATCAGGTGGAGAGCGGCGATCGCTCTTGGCAACCAGGGAGACCCGGCGGCAGTTGACGCACTCATCTCTGCGCTGTCGGATGAGAATGACCATGTACGGGAGGAGGCAGCTGAAGCGCTTGGAAAAATTGCCGACCCCAGGGCGGTTCCTGCATTGATCGATGCACTTGAAGACTCCCAGCGCGGTGTCCGCCTGCGGGCTGTAAAAGCTCTTGGAACCATGGGTGATTCAGCGGTACCGGCCTTGCGCAATGCGGAAGCGACCGGAAAAAGTACCCTGTTGAAGGCGGTCACTGAGGCCCTCGAAGAGATTGACAGGAGAAATCTCCGGGCGCAGCAGCAAAAGTGATACGAGTGCCTGCAGTCATCTTCCCGTGTCGGGCCCCGCTCTTCTTCATGACCCTCGCAGCCAGCAGATATGCTGAAGATGAAAGGGTCCGTTGAGAACCAGGAATATTCCTGCGCCTCCTCGCTGTTTTTTGTGGGCGGAATAAAATCGCCCGTTCTTCAGAGGTATCCGGACTTGGTCATTGATCCGCCGCCGGGGTGTCCTCACATATCCCATACCCAATTGCTCAAATTTTGACTGTGAATCAGCCTCGCGGTATTTTCGGAGGAGCGGCATTCATCCTGTTGGGGGGGGGCAGGAGCCAGCTTTTGGTGGTTGCATGATGAGGGATCCTCACCCACACAAGATAGCGAAGAGCCATATCTCTTGGTTCTCCTGACAGGGGGGAAACCGCACATATCATGGTCTCCCAAACCAGATGATCAAGGGAGGAATATTCTATGCGGGAGTGGTACCTGGTTCTGGCCGCAGTCGGACTCTTTGCACTGGGTGTTGCGATAGGCTGGATGATGGCCGGTTGGGAAGAACCGGATCTCCACGACACCCTCTGCCAGGTCTCAACCATCGATTCGCTTCTTCTCGGCGGTTATGATGGCGAATTCACCTTCAGAGAACTGGCAGGATACGGGGATTTTGGAATAGGGACGTTTGATGCCATTGATGGCGAGATGATCGCCCTGGAAGGGTCATTCTACCAGGTGAAGGCGGACGGCAGGGTCTACCCTGTTCGCGGGGATATGACAACGCCCTTCTCATCCGTGACCTTCTTTGAACCGGATTACCATTTCACCCTCGAAGGGACCTGCAATTACTCCGAATTCATCGAAGAGGTGTTGCCGAAGTTGCCTTCACGCACCATGCTCTACGCAATCCGCATGGACGTCGCGGCTCCCCATGTGAAAGCACGCGCGATACCACGGCAGGATAAGCCATATCCCCCACTGGCAGTTGCAACTGCAGACCAGTCGGTCTTTAACATCAACAATACGACAGGAACGATTGTCGGCTTTTTCACTCCGGAATCGTTCCAGGGTCTGAATATCCCTGGATTCCATCTCCATTACATAGATTCCGAAAGAACCCGCGGCGGCCATATTCTCGATTTCATGCTCGAAAATGTCACCGTGGTTCTTGATGCCACCCCCGGGTTCACCCTGCAGCTGCCGCCTTCGGAGTTGATGCCCGAACCTGATCCGGAGAGGAATCTCTCAGACGATCTCGAGTTCGTGGAGATGGGTAGATAAGGAGAAACCTGTATCACCCCACCCTGCGGTACGAAGGTAAAATAAAGGATCGATAACCACTTTGTTGTACATCGCTCATGATTGGGAAGATACGGTTGAGTTCTATTCCATTCCTGGTTACAATTTGGGAATAATGGCCCGGAACAGGTATCCCATGAACGGCGAACAAAAGAAGGGGGGGTGAGAGGGATCATCTCGATTTACCGGACAACAGAGGAGGGTTTGGGAGAAAAGGACAGTTATGAGAGTGGGTGCTGGATACATGTGGTCAACCCGGACCAGAAAGAGATCGCAGAACTTGTCTCCTGGTTCAACATCCCTCCTGATTTCCTGACAGACCCGCTCGATGTGGATGAGCGGGCACGTGTCGAACGCGAGGAAGGAAGCACGCTCATTCTTCTCAGGACCCCCCGACGCGAGGGAGCAGAGGCCGACATTCCGTTCACCACCCTTCCACTGGGAATCATTCTCACTCACAATATCATCATCACAGTGTCAGTCCTTGATGTCGATGTCATCGGGGAGTTTATATCCGGGAGGGTGAAGAATTTCTCAACTGAGAACCGCACCCGGTTTGTGCTGCTCCTTTTTATCCGCACTGCACTGATGTTTCTCCGGTATCTCAAGGACATCAACAGGATGAGTGGAAATGTCGAGCGGGAACTTCACAAGGCACTGAAAAACGAACAACTCATCAAGCTCCTGAACCTTGAAAAGAGCCTCGTCTTCTTCATCACGTCCCTCCGTTCCAACGCGCTCATGGTTGAGAAATTCAACAGCATGGGCTGGATAGAGATGGACGAGGAAGATCGGGACATCTTTGACGAAGTCGTCATCGAGAACAAGCAGGCAATCGAGATGGCCAATATCTATTCCAGCATCCTATCTGGCATGATGGACGCATTTGCATCGGTCATCTCCAACAATCTCAATGTAGTGATGAAACTGCTCACAACGGTGACGATAATTCTGATGATCCCGACACTTGTTGCAAGTATCTACGGGATGAACGTGGATCTTCCGTTCCAGCACTCTCCTTTCGCTTTCTGGATAACGATGGGGATTACTGCTGTCCTCTCGATAATTGGAATCGGAATTTTCTGGCGAAAAGAATTCTTCTGATACAGTCCTCTTCAGCGCAGGATGTCGGGAATGGATTTTATGGAGTAGGACAAAGGATATAAAGATCCAAAGAGTCCTTTGATGATAATTGTGATAATGAAAAAAGGAAAATGATGAAGAGGAAAAAAAGTGGTGATCTGGCATGAATAACATATTCCTGGATCTCTTGATCCGACCCGGCTCGTTCTTTTCAAAAAAGATACTCGAGCCGGTAAATCTCAGAATCCCTGCCCTGATAGTTCTTGTGGGAGCAGTGATCGGGGCAATACAGGGGTACGTGATGTCGGGCTTATATGCCCGGTTGTTCTCCCAGGGAGATATGGCCTCAATGGGATTATTTTTAAAAATCATCGGTGCGGTATCCGGATTCCTGGCGTTTCTTATCATCTGGTGGCTGGCCCTGTCAGTTGTTTTGTACCTCGTTTCCATGTTCTTTTCTGGTAGTGGCCCGCTGAAGCGGACAATTGAGTTTGCAGGGTATGCCCTCATCCCGGTGGTGATTGGGTCCCTTGTGACGCTAGCCCTTGCATTTTATTATATTCCGGATGTCAGTGTTCCTGCCCTCCGCTCAATCCAGGATCCGGCAGTGATACAGGAGGTGATGGCGCAGTTGATGAATGATCCTGTCCTGATGGAGTTCACACAGGTATCCACACTCATCTCTCTCATATTCCTCATCTGGACGGCAAACATACTGGTATTCGCCATGAAGTATGCCCGCGAATTGAACGTGAAGCATGCAGTCCTGACAGTGGCAATCCCGGTCCTGGTATATATTATCTACATGGTCTACACCATCTTCTCGGGAAACTTGATCCCAGGAGGCGTTTAAAAGATGAAGTCCTATCAATATTTTTTCATTCTGGTGTTCATGGCAATTTTAGCCATGATAATGCCTGCTGCTGCCATATCCCAGGAATCTGAAGCCGCGGCGGCACAGGTGACGGTGACAGACATAAGCCTGGATCCCCAGGTGTTCATAGAGGATGATACGGGGACCATCTCTGTGGAAGTGACGAACAACGGCGTGTCTGGTGTGGCAATCCGCCGTGCAACGCTCCACGACGAGGATATCATAATGCTCTCAAATCCCTATGACACGGCAACGAGTGTCGGAGGGGGAAACAGTCTCAAATTCATATTTACTGTCCGGGCCGATGTTCCCGAGGGAATTTATTACCCCACATTCTCGATCGATTTCCGTGATGCCGGCTATCTCCGGTATCCGGTAAAGCTCCAGGTGCAGAACGATCCGCTCGAGATATCGATCCTCGACAGGCCCGATACCTTCTCGGCAGGGAAAAAAGACCAGATTGAGATCGTGGTGGGAAATCCAAGGGACAACCCGGTGAACGGGGTAATCGTCTCCCTGGAGGGAGAGGGATTTGATGCGACTCCCAGCAGTTACTTTATCGGAAACCTGGATCCCGACGCTTCCCAGAAAGTGACATTTTCAGTGACTCCTGAAGAATCGACGACACTCACAGTCCTGGTCGAATATAAAAACGGTATCAATACCCATACCGAATCGAGGGATCTCTCCGTGGTCCTCGGAGAGAGCAAGAAACAGGCCGATCCGATCCTCTCGAACATCATGGTAGAATCTGAAGGTGGCATGTATACGGTAACGGGCGATGTGACCAATGCGGGACTTGAGGTTGCCAACTCGGTGGTGATATCTGCCGGGGAAGGGGTGACACCCGTGGACCCGTACAGGCAGTATGTTGTCGGATCGCTCCAACCGGACGACTTCTCCAGTTTTGAGATAACGTTCTCTGCCCGGGATACCGACACGGTCCAGATAGAGACGAGTTACAAGGATTCCGATGGAAACGTGTTTGTAACCCGTACCCCTGCCGATATCCCGTCTTCTTCGGCAACACACAACAAGGAGCCCGGTCTGCCACTGACAGTCATCGCAGTGGTGGTCATTCTTTGTGCAGCCGTTGCAGGAATTATCTGGTATTCATGGAGAGGTAAATGATCCAGTCCCCTGAAACTGAATACATCATCCAGTTTCGGGATGTGACAAAGATCTACCCGCTCCCTGCAGGGGATGTTGTTGCACTTGACAGCATCAACCTTGAGATACTGCCCGGCGAGTTCATAGCCATCATGGGTCCCTCCGGATCGGGAAAATCAACACTCCTCAACCTCATGGGGTGCCTGGATACCCCGACTTCGGGCGATCTCTTCATCAAGGGGAGGAATGCAGGCTCGATGAATGACGAGGAACTCACAGCGCTCCGCCGTGATCACATCGGCTTCATCTTTCAGCAGTTCAATCTCCTCCCCCTCCTTTCCGCCCTTGAGAATGTCCAGTATCCCCTGATACTGAAGAGGGGGACAAAAGAATGTGAAGAGAGATGCCTCCATGTCCTCAATGCAATGGAACTCGATGAGACCCTCTATACCCACAAACCCTCCGAACTCTCGGGAGGGCAGCAGCAACGGGTGGCCATCGCACGGGCCCTGGTTAACGACCCTGAGATCCTTCTGGCGGATGAGCCTACCGGAAACCTGGACACGAAGACCGGAACGGCGATCATGGAACTCCTCCTGGATCTCAACAGGTCCCGGAATGAGACCATTATCATGGTGACACACGACCCTGCAGTTGCCAGGTACGCCCACAGGATAATAACGATCGTGGATGGCAGGATAACATGAACAGCCTCAATGCGAGCAATCCAATCAATCACAAAACAGGAGCAATCGATGACGAAGTCGTTCTTCTTTGAGTTCGCAAAGCGGAACGTCAGGCTCCACTGGCTTCGTTCACTTCTTGCAGTTCTTGGTATCGTAATCGGCGTGGTTGCAATTGCCTCGATGGGAATTCTTGGCAACAGCCTGGTCCTTGCTATCTCGGACAGCCTCTCTTCTGTTGGTGACAGCGTGATAGTAACCCCCCACACCGGAGGAGGTGTCATGGGGGGATCGACAGGAGATTACATCTCGGATCGGGATCTGGAGCAGATCCGACGGGCTGTCGCACCTGACATCACCATTCCCGTGTATTCGGGTGGTTCACGGATGAAAGTCGGGTCAGAAGATACGGCAGGCAGTATTTATGGGCTGGATCCGGACGATATCGCAGTCCTGCTGGAGATCAGGGAAGGATCGTATCTAAGGGGCGCATCGTCAGCAATGGCGGGGGCCCGGTTCGCAGAAGAGAACAATATCAAGGTGGGCACCCGCATAACGGTCGGGGATAAGGGGTCACTCCGTGTCGTAGGAATTCTCGAGGAACGCGGGATGGGATTCGATATCAATCCCGACTATGGCATCGTGGTTGAAGACAGGTGGTTCGAGGCAGCATATGACCAGGACGGCTATGACATGGTCATCGTCAAGGTCCGGGATCTCAATACCATCGAGGACGTGAAGAATGCCATCGACAAGCAGCTCAACCGCAGGGAGACGGTCGTGGATGTCATTGATACGAAGGCAATCCTCGAGACGATACTGACTACCTTCGGCCAGATATCGACATTCACCACGGCAATTGGGGGAATCTCCCTCATCGTGGCGGGAGTCAGTATCCTGAACATCATGATGATGTCTGTTACCGAACGCATCAAGGAGATAGGCGTATTGCGGAGCATCGGGACACAGAAGAAGGAGGTTCGATCTATCTTCCTTTACGAGGCCCTGATTCTTGGATTGATCGGGGGAATCATCGGTGGCGTTTTGAGTTTCGTTGGGGGGTATGCGATAAGCATCGTGATGCTTGAGACCACCAAGTTCCTCTTTTACCCCTCCAGTCTCGTCTATATCCTGTATGGAGTTACATTTGGAGTTGTAACGAGCCTGCTCTCCGGCCTCTACCCTGCATGGAAGGCCTCGAATCTCAATCCAATTGAGGCATAGCAGCACGAATAACAGCCCTGCCCCAACATTTTTAAAAGAGAAAAAGTGCAATGGGTGCACAGAGTACCCGGATGTATGCCAGGCGTCCGTGTTGCAGCAGCCTTTTTAGTTCTCTTTCGGTTCAGGATCCGGTTTTTGCAGGTAGACGATTCTACAGGGTCTTTAAAACACCGGAGAACAGACATTGCATGAAAGTGACCCGATTCAGCCATTTTCTGTTCCGGGCGTTATTCCATATTCCTCGGCCAGGAAGGTGGCAAGCCGCTCTTCGTCCATGTGCCTGTCGATTGGTGCAAAAAAGACCTCTCTTCCGTCTATTATGAGAAACGCCACAGGGTTTACCGATCCCGTGCACGAGAAACCGTCACGAAATTGCAGAATGTGCACGATTGGAACAATGAGACGTCCGGATACCGGGACCGGGTCTCCTGCTGCAAGCGTATCTCTCCCTTCACTCATGGTGCACCTCCCCTTTCAGATCAAGAAGCAGCCGTCTCATGTTCTTTCCCAGGAGGAGGCGGAATACAGAAGCGATGATACGAACGGGGTATGGAACCCTGAGCAGGAGGAGGACCCTTCCCTCCAGTACTTCTTCGCTAAAGACCGGGGTCATGGAGAGGTGCATTCTCCGGACAGGACTAAGAAGAGCTCTGAATGCAGAAAAGTACCCAAACACCACGCCGGTGAGGGCAGGACTCGAAAGACCAAGCCGTATGTCAATCTCGAGGGTACGGATTGAAATTGCATGAAGGATATCTCCGGATACCTTCATGAAGTCGGAAAAAAGCTCCCTGCCGTGACGCATCACGGGTCTGAAGTAGCGAATGCCAGAATCCGTGCGTTTCATCTCAATGTGTGGCTCTCTCTCCTTCTCCTCCTCCAGATCAGTGTCCTGCACGGGAAAACGGTACACCGGTCTCCCCGAGAACAGGATCATACCATTGGCAGTACCATCAGGACTGTCCACCCTGACCTCCAGAAATCCAAAGGAGACCTTCGAGATACTCCTGGTCATCCTTTCGAACCGCTCAATATCAAGACTGAAATCAATCGGGGTGAGTAGAAGCAGGATCTCTCCGAGAAACAGGAGAAAGAGAAGGAGAAAGAGAGAGATCGCTATCGGATCCATGCAGGGGATTTCGGATTATTCTTCTATTGGTCCCTTCTCTCTCTTCTCAGACATATCCTTTACCGCACGAATCACCTGGGGAGCAAGGGATTCGGCGACGGTCGATACCACCTGGGCGACGGCACTTCCCCTGCGCAGCGAGATGACCTGAATCCCTTCTGCCCCCTGCAGGTTCCTGTGCACGACAACCAGGGCCACCGGTGTGATCCCGCCGCCACCACCGGTACCTGCCCCTTCTCCTCCCTCTCCGGTCTTTCCCTTTCCTCCCCCGGAGGCCGCACCAAATCCGAATCCGTATTCAACAATTGGAATTACTGTTTTGTCGTCGATATCAACAGCTTCCCCAACCACGTGTGATGGGGAGAGGAGCCTGTCGAGTTCGTCTGAAGTTGCCCTGAGCAGATCGTCTCCGTTCATCATTATCAACTGAATCAGGATACTATCGGTAATCATATAATACCATCCTCTAAAAACCTCAATGTATCGGGAGATCATACCAGCAGTATCTTCGGGGAGAGAGAATGGAAGAGATTGGATCGTCCGAAAAGGACCTGCTCCTGTACGATGTCGACTGGAACGAGGTATGGAGGGAGCGGATGAGGCTGCACAGGTCGTCTGCCAGTTTTACCGACAGTCTTCACGTCTGGAAAGATGAGGATAATGCCAGGAGATATGAAAAGACCGCACGGAAGGGTTATGGAAAGCGGATCAGGGACACGCTTGAAGGGTTGAGCGTCACTTCAGGAACGAGGGTGCTGGATATCGGTTCCGGGCCGGGAACGATTGCAATCCCGCTGGCGAAGCGGGTGGGGGAGATCACGGCGGTCGAGCCTGCCGCCGGGATGGTAAATGTGTTGAAGGAGAGGATCGCAGAAGAGGGGATAAAAAATATCAGGATAGTGAAATCGGACTGGGAAGATGTTGATATTGAACGCGATCTCGAAGGTATGTACGATATTGTGATCGCATCCCTCTCCCTGAACATGACGGATATGCGGGAGGCCGCGAGGAAGATGAATGCCGTCTGTTCCGGAACCGTGAACCTCTACTGGTTTGCAGATATGCCATTCTGGGAGAGGAATTATTCCGAGGTCTGGCCCAAGATGCATGGGAGCAGCTATCATCCCGGTCCGAAGGTCGACTGCCTCTTCATGCTTCTCTGCCAGATGGGCATCTACCCGGACGTGACGATGATGCCGCTTGACAAGGAGTACCGGTTCTCCCGGCCGGAAGAGATGTTCGACCATTTCCGCGCCCGGTTCGGGGTGACGACCGATCACCAGGAGGATGTGATGAGGAGGCACCTCCTTGCGAAGGCGAGGCGGGAGAACGGCTGTTTGGTTCTTTCAGGAGACACGACCTATGCCAGGATATCCTGGAGAGTCGGTAGATAGACGCAATCACCACCCGATATACAGGCTCTTTGTCCTTGTATACGAATAGAAGGCGTCGATACCATTCTCCCTCCCAATCCCGCTCTCTTTCACACCTCCAAAAGGCAGTTCAGGGGGGACGACCAGGTGGCGGTTCACCCATACGAGACCTGCCTGCACGCTGGAGAAGAACTCTTTCACGATGGAGAGATCGCGTGTCCATATGGACGCTCCAAGCCCGAAATTCGTATCATTGGCATGGCGTATCGCGGAATCAAGGTCTGGAAAACTGGTTACCGGGAGTACTGGCCCAAAGACCTCTTTTCGAAGGAGAACGCAATCAGGCGAAGGCTCCCTGACGATGGTTGGGGCAAAAAAATAGCCGCGGTCATATTCGGGCCCGGAGAGGGAAGAACCTCCAGAAATGATATCTCCCTGGCATCCTGAATGCACCTCGTCCATGATCTGCACGATCCGCTCCTTTGGAAGAGCGCCGCAGAGGGGCCCCATATCCACTCCCTGGAAAAGCCCGTTTCCTACACGAAGCCCGTCGACCGCCTCTGCCAGTCGTTCCGTGAACTCTCCTGCGATCTCCTGGTGAACATAGAGCCTCTTGACCGCGGTACAGGTCTGCCCTGCATTGTAAAACCGGCCCCTGACTGCCCCGGCAACAGCCCTCTCGATATCGGCATCCTTCCAGACGACCATGGGATCCGATCCGCCGAGTTCGAGGCTCAACTCCTTGAGATGGTCCGAGGCCAGGCCCCGGATGACACGTCCGGTATCCGTGTCCCCGGTAAATGAGATCCTCCTGATTGCCGGGTGCCTCACCATCTCCCCGCCGACGTCCTCTCCCCTGCCGGTCACGATATTCAGTACCCCCGGTGGAAGACCTGCCGTCTCCAGGATCTCTGCCAGCGAGAGATTCGTGAGGGGGGTAGCAGAGGCGGGTTTGAAGACCATGGTATTTCCCGCAAGCAGGGCAGGGGCGATCTTCCAGCCCATGATAATGGCAGGCATGTTCCAGGGAATGATGGCCCCGCAGACTCCGATCGGTTCCCTGGAGACAATAGCGTCCCCCGCCCGACCCAGGTTGATGAGATCCCCCTGCATTGCGCCGGATATTCCATTGAAATATTCAAGGATATTTGCAAATCCCCTGATCTCATCAACTGCTTCCTTCAGGGGTTTTCCCTGCTCGGCGGTGAGAAGACGGGAGAGTTCGTCGACCCTCTGCCTGACGTGAGCGGCTCCTTTTGCAAGGATCATCCCTCGTTCCCGGATCGTCCGTGACGCCCACGAATCGAATGCCGTCTCCGCCTCATCGACGGCGAGATCCACGTCACTCTTCTCTCCCCGTGGAACACGGCCGATCTCCTCGCCGTTGGCGGGATTTGTCACCGGGATCCATCTTCCGCTCACCGACTGCAGCTCCCTGCCTCCGATCCTCATCTCCATGAAGGAAGCATACGCAAGTATTCCACTTAACCGCTGCGGGACGGATCAAAGAGAGAAAAAAGTGTGAAATTGAGAAATTACAGGGCCTTTCGCCAGAGGAGGAGTGCGACCGCCCCAATCGCCACCAGTGCCATGACTGGAATGGTCCCCGCCTCTGTCGGGGCGGTGGTGGGAACAGGGGTAAAGATTGCACTCACAGGGGTATCCTGGCCTTCCGATACCTGGACGGTGCTCTGCCAGTCCTCGTAGCCGCCGAGTTTCATGAGGAGGACATGCGATCCGGGTGCGACATTGTGGACTGTCTGGGGGGAGTATCCCTGGAAAACATTATCCAGGTATACTTCGGCGCCCGTTGGGGAGGAACTGATCGTGATCGTTCCCGTGGAGGGCGGCTGAGGATTCGGGTTTAAAGAGGCAGAAACCTGTGTCGTCTGGCCGGCGGTGACTCCCACGGAGGTCTTGTAATCCTGGTATCCCTGAAGTGAGAGCTCGAGATTATGCGAGCCCGGCTGGACGCTGATGATGTAGAACGGGTTTGCCGAGAGTGTCTTTCCCTGGTAGGTCCCGTCGAGATAGATGGCAGCTCCGGAAGGAGTTGAGCTGACCGAGATGGACCCGGTACTCGGAGCCGGTGTGAAGACAGGGGATATGCTCGTCGTCTGTCCGGAGTAGATGGTGACGGTCCCTGCCCATTCCTGGTAGCCTGATAACCTGAGGCTTACGGTGTGGCTCCCGGGAGCAAGGTTGCCGACAGTGGTCGGAGTGTGCCCGAAATAGTTGCCATCCACATAGACCGCAGCCCCGGAAGGGGATGAGGATACCTGGAGGTTGCCGGTCGAGCTCACCGGAGCCAGCACGGCATTGATGGTGGTCTCACGGTTTGCCGTGACCTGCGGTGATGCGTAGTACGGCTGGTAACCGGAGAGATATATGGTCAGGGAATGGCTCCCGGCCGGGACCACCGGGAATGAACACGGTGTGCTGTAACTGTCAGTCCCATCCAGTGTCGCCTTGGCTCCGGATGGCTGCGAGGTCACGTAGATGGATCCGGTCTGCTGCGTGGGAACCAGGTTGGCCTGGACATTGATTGTCTGGCCGGCTCCGGGATTTTCGTTGTATGTCCTGCTCCACGACTGGTAGCCAGGCAGGTAGACCGAGATGGTATGCGAGGGGGAACCGGTGACATAGACCGGTACTGTGACCGGTGTCTCGCCCACATGTTTCCCGTCAAAGGTCACATCGGCACCCCTGGGGGAAGAATCTATATGGAAATATCCCTCATCGCCGCCGATGGGGGTCGGGGAGATGGTAATAACCGGGGAGAGCTCTGCAAATATCGGAATAGTCTGCCCTGCCTGGGGATTGCCTGGAATGGACTGTTCATATGGTTCGTACCCCTGCCTGGCGATGCGAAGCGTATGGCCCGGAGTTCCCGTGGAGGATACCTGCACAGTTACAGGAGTCACTCCCTTCTGTTCGCCATCGAAGGTGACGGTGGCGCCTGAGGGATCAGACGCGATCTGGTAATATCCCGCTTCTCCTCCGATCATCTGGTGTGCCGATCCAGAGCCGGAGAGAGCCAGGACGAGGATCAGGGACACCATGAATACAAACCAACGAACTCTCATGTTTACACCCTTATTTTTAAGAAAAGAGATGGGAGGACCCGTATTTAAGAATATCGCATTTATATTCTTCGCGATACCGCGTACATGGCCAGTGCCAAAATACCGCCCATGAGAGCAGAGAGCTGTGATCCGGCCTCACGGGGTGTTGGAACCGTGCCCTGGTCGAATATTGCATTGACAGTTGCAATCTCTCCCCCGGAGACCTGTATGGTCGATTGCCAGTCCCGGTATCCACCCAGTTTCAGATGCACGTCATAAGAACCCGGTTCAAGGGAATTCACAACCAGTGGCGTTATCCCTCTATATGCGTTGTCGACAAAAACCTCTGCTCCGGAGGGTGAAGAGGTGATGGAGAGGCCTCCCAGGGTCGCCACCGGGTTTGGAATAAGGGTTGTAGAGAGCTGTGTGTCCCCTGCTGCGGAGACCTGGACCGTTCCCGAATAGTCCTGGTAGCCTGTCCGGCCTATCTCGATGGCATGAGCGCCGATTGCAATGTCGTGAAGAAAGAGATACCCGTCTTGTGGCGTCTCTCCCCTGTATATTCCATCAACATAGACTGATGCGCCGGGAGGGTTTGTGGCGACACTGATCGTCCCGGTGCTGGAGACGGGAGGATTCCTTACCAGGACCGGATCGATTGTGGTGGTGGCTTCTGCCTGGACATTGCTGTATCCGGTCCAGTCCTCGTATCCGGGGAGGCGAAGCTGCACGTAATGGTTACCCGGGACAAGGTTGCCGACGGTCGCAGGCGTTGAACCGTAATATATGCTGTCCACATATACCGAAGCGCCGCCTGGTTCGGAATGTATCGCCAGGTTTCCCGTTTTCTGCAGGGGTACAAGGTATGCTGATACTTCGGTACTCTTGCCACCATGGACGGTTATCGAGGAATAGTAGGTCTGGAATCCCGGTTTGGAGATGGTAATCTCATGGCTGCCCATGGCAACATTGGCAAAGGTGCATGGTGTCACCTGGCTTGCCGATCTGTCCAGAGTTGCCGTCGCGGCATCCGGCGACGAGCTGACAGAGACTGAACCTGTCTGCTTGCTGACTACCATGGTCGCCCTCACGTACACGGTCTGCCCGGGGCCCGGGGTGTAGGAATAGGTCTGAATCCAGGGGTCGTACCCCGGAGCTGTAACACCGATGGTATGTGACCCGGATGCGGTGGTACCGACAGGAATGGCAAGTGGGGTCTCACCGGCATAGGCGCCGTCAAAATAGATATCTGCTCCTCTTGGAACCGAATCAGCGTGGAAATAGCCCGGATCGGCCCCGCTGACCTCTCCTGCCACAAGGGGAGAGAAACAGAGAACAGTTATGA
>JAHDSI010000108.1 GCA_018432765.1 Methanoregulaceae archaeon
TATCCAACGGCAGCCGTGACATTAAGTCCCTCTTCTCCGAGAAGGACGGTGCCACCCTGTTGCACTACATTCAGTTGTGCTGAAACCGGCGTCGCCACCGCAAAAAGTGTGACACCGAACGCTAACAAGAAGAGCACTATGTGTCGAAGTTTCATTTTTTAGCACCACCTTGATTGTGTATATAATGCAAGGGAAATGTTCTACAAGGAGCCACCTTTGAGAATTTCTCCCTCGTTTATATACTGTGAGTATAGGAGAAGACGGATATAAACCTTTCTCTCAAACCCCTTGCAATATTGCAGCATGTGGGGGTATTCAGGGCCATTCGAGGGATGGTTTGGCAGATCTGTCTGACACACACAATACAAAAGGTTTATTAATGAGATCCCGAGCGAAGGCATTTCCCTTCGTTTTGCCCTTCTTTTGGGTATTGTCAACCCTGTGGCGCGCAAGTCGGTGAACCGGGGTTGGGATGAATTGATTTAGCGTGCGGCACAAAAAAAAGGCCGGACAGACCTGCCTGAATATCTGGTAATATGGTTAGAAATTTTCATTTAACGTTTTATAATCGTTATTGACATTACTTTATAGTCTTCTTGTGCAGGGGAGGGATTGATTGATACAGGTGCTCCCTGCCCTCCCCATGACGACGGGCAGGTGGTCTTCGCGCCACATAGCGCATTATTCGGGATATTTCGGGGCAGGGCGGGCACCCACTCGCCGCACCCCTTCCGTATGATGACTCGGATTCTATCCATGGACTCTCGCAGGATGATAGTGAGTGGGGTTGACCGGGATTGTGGATCTATCGAAAATTGTGAAGACGGGGGGTTGCACCCCCCGACCCCCCGCAGGCGATACCAGGTGGGCAGGGTTGACTGGGTTTCGATACAATCCTATCGCCATTTTGGGGTTCGCCACAACGGCAGGGGCAAGCGAAGCGCTGCCCCTGGGAGTGTCTTAGAGTATATGAAGACTGGGGAGTTGCACCCCCGGACCCCTGCGGGTGATATCCGGCGGGCAGGGTTGACCTGGGTGATTTGGGTTTGACCTTCACTCCCCCGATACGGTCCCTATCGCCATGTGGGGTACGCCTCAACGGCAGGGGATAGCGAAGCGTAGCCTCTTGGAGTGTCTCAGGGCTGGATGCAGACAGTGGGCTTGCCGCCTCCTGAATTTCCGCAAGCGATATCCGCTGGGCAGGGTTGACCGGGCTGTGAATTGTGAAGGTCCCTTTTTGGGAATCACGAGAAGGATTTCTGCTCATGCAGACAGGGGGGTTGCACCCCCCTGAACCCCCGCAAGGGGATATCAGATGGGCAGGGTAGACCGGGATTGTGGATCTATTGAGTATTATGCAGACAAGGGGGTTGCACCCCCCTGAACTCCCCGCATGCGATGTCTGTTGGGCAGGGTTGACCTGGGTGATTTGGGTTTGACCTTCACTCCCCCGATACAGTCCCTATCGCCATGTGGGGTACGCCACAACGGCAGGGGCAAGCGAAGCGTAGCCCCTTGGAGTGTCTTAGAGTGCATGAAGAAGGCAAGTGAGGCGTAGTCCCGGGGGGTGTCTAAGAAAACATGAAGACAGGGGGCTGCCGCCCCCTGAACCCCCCGCATGCGATGTCTGTTGGGCAGGGTTGACCTGGATTGTGGACCTATTGAGTATTATGCAGACAGGGGGGTTGCACCCCCCTGAACCCCCGCCAGAGGATGTCTGTAGGGCAGGGTTTCCCTGGATCTCTCAATCCCATGCAAGTCCCTATCGCCATGGGGGTACGCCACAACGGCAGGGGCAAGCGAAGCGTAGCCGCTTGGAGTGTTTTAGAGTGCATGAAGAAGGCAAGTGAGGCGTAGTCCCGGGGGGTGTCTAAGAAAACATGCAGA
>JAHDSI010000092.1 GCA_018432765.1 Methanoregulaceae archaeon
GAACAGGAGATGACGAAGGAAATGCGATAACGCTGGATACCGACAATGACATATATATTACCGGTTCGACCGACTCGATCCTCTTTCCCGTGATCAGCAGGTACCAGAGGACATATCTTGCAGGCCAGCAGGACGCATATATACTTAAAATTGACAGCAACGGCACACAGTTACTCTATTCCAATTATATCGGCGGAACCACGAAGGATGTCGGGTATGGCGTGGCAGTCGATGGGAACAACAATCCCTACATCACGGGCGAGACATATTCCTGGAATTTCCCGACAAAAGACGCCTATAACGCGGTATTTTCAGGGTACAGCGATGTGTTCGTGACAAAAGTCGGATCATCAGGGGAATCGCTTGTATATTCGACATATATCGGGGGGAAAAGCCAGGATGCAGGGAGATCGATTGCAGTGGATGAACAGGGATCCGCATATGTAACCGGGCTTACAAGGTCCCTGAATTATCCCACCATGGCCGCTTTCCAGCCTTCCAGCGGAGGGATCGTGGACGCATTCATGAGCCGGATCTCCCCTGACGGCAGATCGCTTGAATATTCGACCTATCTCGGGGGGACGGGATATGACGAAGGCCGGGGAATCGCGGTCGACAGCGCACGAACGGTCTATATCTCGGGGGCGACAAGCTCCCGGAACCTGGCGGTGATCGATCCCTACCAGGAAGTCTTTGGCGGAGGCACCTACGACGCGTTCGTGGCAAAGTTCACACCCTTCCAGGCAGCTCCAGATTACTTCACCTATCTTGGCGGAAACGGGCTTGATGTCGCGAACGCGGTTGCAACCGACGGAAGCGGAGGAGCATATATAACCGGACTTACCGGTTCTGTCAACTTCCCGACAATCGATCCCTATCCGACGACCTTCGGTGACAGGGGCCAGGGCGGGTTCCTGGCAGTACTCCTTGACGAGGTGGAACCGCCGCGTGTGCCGACTGCAGACTTCGGGGCAGATGTCACGAGCGGTATGGCCCCGCGGGTCGTGCAGTTCCAGGACCTCTCCACCGGGTACCCGACGTCGTGGCAATGGGTATTCGGCGACGGGAACACGTCGGCCGACCGGAACCCTGTTCATACCTACAGTGCCCCCGGAACCTATACCGTGAACCTGACCGCGACGAATTTCATGGGCAGCGATACCCGCTCAAGGCCGGGATACATCACCATCGGCGGCATTCCTCCGACAACGTCCCCGACAACGACAATCCCGACAACAACACCCACAACTACCATTCCGACAACAACACCC
>JAHDSI010000039.1 GCA_018432765.1 Methanoregulaceae archaeon
GGAGATAGAGGCCCTCTTGAAAGGTCTCACGGATGAAATGCTTGATCTGAAGTCCGTTGCGATGCGGTTGTCCAAATCAGAGGACAGGCGAACCGAGATGAGGGCTGTCAAGCCGTCATCGGGCCAGCAGAGTACCGTGATTATGCAGAAAAAGACTGCCCCTGTTCATGGCGGCATGAGGGTACCACATCCTGCACAGGAGAAGGAACCTGAGAAGATGGATATGATCATGCAGCCTGACGGAACCCTCAAACCGGAGAGGAGAACGTCAAGCGATTATATCGTTGCTTCGGCAGGGTACGGGAAGAAAGTCAAGCAGGGGCGTGGGAGCGGGTCCCGGTCCGGTGACGTGATCGTTGCCGAGGACGAGGACGAAGAACCATCAACCAGAAAGTGATAGATCCATCAAAAAAGTGACAGGGGCCTGCCGTCAGTGCACATCACGCAGCTGGAGATAGATAATTTCAAATCTTTTACAAAAAAGACAAAAATTCCTTTTTACGAAGGCTTCTCTGTCATATCCGGTCCGAACGGGTCGGGGAAGAGCAATATCGTCGACAGCATACTCTTTGTCCTGGCCCTCTCCGGTTCCAGAACGCTTCGGGCGGAAAAACTGACCGACCTGATAAACCTGAACTCGGGGAAGAATACCGCCGAGGTGACGATCACCCTCTCGGACGGCACCAGGATCAGGCGACGGATAAAACGTACCGCAAGTGGGTATTACAGTTATAATTACTTGAACGACCGTCTCTGCAAGCAGGCTGATGTGACAGAATATCTCTCACGGTTCGGTATCAAGCCCCATGGATATAATGTTGTCATGCAGGGGGACATCACCCGCATCATCGAGATGAGTGACTTCGAGCGGAGAAAGATGATCGACGAGATCGCCGGTGTCGCGGAGTTTGATGCCAAGCGTGACCAGGCGCTGACAGAGCTCGAGGTGGTGCGGGAGCGGATAGAACGCGAGGAGATGCTGCTGCACGAGCTTGCAATCCGACTCGAGGAGCTCGCGGTTGAACGCAAGCAGGCGCTGGCCTACCAGGAATGGCAGGAGAAGCTCAACCATTTCGAGAGCTGCAGGGCGGTGGCGACGCTCCACGAGCAGGAGAAGGAGCTCGCGGCACTCGTCCGGGTGATCGAAGAACAGAATCTATCTCTTGAACGCGTCAAATCCGACAAGAGCCACGAAGAGAATGAATTGTCCTACCTGCAGGCCGATCTGGCCGATATAGATGAACAGATCAACCAGAAGAGCGGCTCGGAGTACCTGAAACTGATTGCCGATCTTGAGGAGGCGAAGGCGCAGATACGCCTCTCGGAACAGAGCATAGCCCGGTTCAGGAAGGACAAGGAGGGCAACCTGGAAGCGATCAACCGCACCTTCGTGGACTTGAAGCGCAGCGAGACGCGGGTTGGCGAGTGCAGCCAGTCCATCCGGGAACTCGGTATCGACCGGACAAACCTCGCCATGGAGGCGGCAACTGCCAGGGCACAGGTAGAGAATATTGAGTCCGCGATCCAGTTGCAGAGCAGGGACGCCGAGGGTGCCAGGGACGAACTCTTCTCGCTCATGAGCCTGGTCGACGAGCGGAAAGCGAAGAGATCCGATATTCTCCACCAGAAGGACATGCTGCTTGAGAGGAGCCGGCTCCGCAGCTCGGAGAAGGAGCGGCTGGACGAGCGCCTTCGTGCCATATCAGAGGATTACGACTCGCGCATCGCCCAGAGAGATGAGTGTGCCAGGGAGATACTGGCAAAGAAGGAAGAGAAGGAGTCTACGGACAGGGAACTCTCGAAGATCGAGTCCGGTCTTTTTGCAAAGCGGTCCACCCTCGAACGCGTGAAAGAGGAATACAGGGGATACGAACAGGAAGTGATGCGGCTCGAAGCCCAGCAGCAGGCACGGGGAGAGAGCGGAGGCCGGGCAATGGAGGCGGTGAGAGGCATGGACGGCGTGTATGGGACCGTGGCCCAGCTCGGCAGGGCCCCGCCAGAGTATGCGACCGCCCTGAACGTGGCCGCCGGCTCAAGAATCCACTATGTCGTTGTCGAGGATGACCAGGTTGCAACTTCGGCCATACACTTTTTAAAAGAGAACCGGCTCGGGAGGATGACGTTTCTCCCGCTCACCAGGCTGAAACCGCCCGCTTTATCGCCGGTCGAGGGTGAGGGGATCCTTGGATATGCCGTCGATATGCTGGAATTCGATTCCCGGTACCGCGATGCGTTCAGGGTGGTCTTCGGTGCCACGGTTGTTGTTGACTCGCTCTCACGTGCCCGGAAGCTGATGGGGAGGTTCCGCATGGTCACACCCGATGGGGAGCTCCTCGAGAGGACGGGTGCAATGACCGGCGGGAGTTTCAAGAAGGTCCAGAAAGGTTTCGGAACCGCGGTCGAGGAGGACATCATACGCCTGCGCCAGAAGATGGCATCACTCGAGGACGAAATTTCTGATCTTGAGAGTGCCGTGAAGAGAGGGACCGACGAGATCGATGCCAGGAGGAAGACGCGTGCCGAGACGGACCAGGAGATCGGCCGCCTGGCGATGAGGGAGGAGGAGTTTTCCAAGCAGGCCGACACGCTTGAACAGGAGAGGGAGCGGATCGGGGAGGCCCTGGCGCTCATCGCAGGCGAGGTGAAGGCCGGGACGACAGAACTTGCTGCGCTCGAGGTGACGCTTGACAACACCACCGACGAGATAAACCAGATCGGAAAAAAGATCGATTCCATCAAGAAGCGCCTCGATGATACCGACATTCCCGCGTTATCAGAAGAGCTCGAGAAGAAGAAGCGTGAAGCCGATGATATCGAGCGGAGGCTTCGCAACAAGGAGTCCGATATCGCTGATCTCCAGCGGGAACGCCAGCACTTCAATGCACGGGTGGAGGAGTTAAAGGCGGAGAACGAGCGGATAGGCGCACGGAACAGTGAACTTGACGCGGAGATATCCGGCGCCCAGGAGCAGATAGAGTCGAGTAAAGGTGAGATAGCCCGGATCGAAGAGAGGCAGAAGGAATTCTCAGGGGAACTCGAGAACCTGCGGGCCAAGCATACGGAGGTTGCCGAGGCAATCAGGGAGTCGGAGAAGCACCTCCTGGAATTCGAGGCCGCGATGGAACGGATACGGATACAGATCACCGCACTCGAGGAGCGGAAGGCGGCACTCGATGCCGAGATCGAAACCTTGCGAAGCGAGGTCGGCGACAGGGACACGGACCTTACGCTCCAGGAGATTGAGGATGGTATCGCCGAGGCGACGCACGAGATGCGGAAGATTGGTGCGGTGAATATGCTCGCAATCGATGAATTCGACCGTGTTGACAAGAGGATAC
>JAHDSI010000172.1 GCA_018432765.1 Methanoregulaceae archaeon
ATGCAGCTTTCTGCGCGATGGTCCGTGGAGAGATGGATTCGGCAGTACAGCGTGTAGAGAAGCTGATGATCGAGTACGGACTCTCTTCAGGGGAGGTTGTACGGCATATCAGGGCTGCGGCGAGGATTGAGTACAACGATCCGAGAATCGCCGATGCCCTGGGTGATACGGACTATATTCTCGGCCACTGCAATAATGAATATGTCCAGCTGAACGCACTCGTATCAAGGATAGTAAAAGAGGTCTTTTCATGAATGCTGCCCACAGCAAAGTCCGCCGACATTATGACGAGGTGGCTGACATCTATGATTCCCGTTACGACCGGAACAGGGGCAGACTCTATTACAGCCGTCTGAGTGAAAATGTCCTCGAACTGCTCCCGAAGGGAAAACACCTCCTCGACCTTGGGTGCGGGACAGGTCTCTTCATCCAGCACTACGGGAAATACGGAGGAGCTGCAACAGGCCTGGACTTAAGCCCGGGCATGATCCATAAAGCCAGGTCACGGTGCAGGATGGGCCAGTTTGCCGTCGGGAATGCCGAGATACTGCCATTCCGGGACGAATCGTTCGATGCGCTTTCAAGCCTGCTGGCCTTCAGCTATCTGAAAGAACCCGAATCAATGATAAAGGAAGCCTACCGTGTTCTCAAACCGGGAGGTGTCATCGCCGTCGTGACTCTCGGAAAAAACCTCCTGACTTCCGGTCTTCCGGCACTCTACGCAATGGGCGAGGCGATGAACATTCGCCATGTGGGCATGGGTGATTTCGGGGAGAGATACTATTCAGAATCCGAGATGAACGACCTGTTCTTTAAAGCCGGCTTTACAGACATTCTCATCCGCCGGTGCTCGTTTGCCCATATCAACCTGATCGACCCACTCTATGGGATCGCACGAAAGATCGAGCCCTTCGTGGAGGAGCGATTCCCTTACCTCGCATACAACCTCCTCGCCAGTGCACGAAAACCCGGATGAAGACAAAACCACCCGATTCTCATCGGGAAAGACGCAAAAAAAGCCTCCTCGCTGTTTTGTGTGGAGAGAGTGAATCGAATTATCATCTGCATACCAATTGTAGTCACTCACAACCGCCGCCGGGGCGTCCTCACATAACTCATGCCCAATTGCTC
>JAHDSI010000098.1 GCA_018432765.1 Methanoregulaceae archaeon
CGGTCAGCGCATCGGTGGCAAACGGCATGTGGGGCCCATGGCTCTCAAGGGACCCAAGCGGGAGTATGACCTTTTCGAAGGGATTCTCGCGGTAATCGGCAGCGGTAAGGTGTTGTATTTCAAGGGCGTTCTTCTCTATCATAATACCGTGTGATGCATATCTGTGTGACATGCATTATTAAAACCAAAGTATCCGCCTGCTGGCGCGGGGTTTGGAAAAATCAATTGCTATATCGCAGCGCTCTCTCTTCGGGGCAGGTGATTTGCGACTGCAACGATGACTGGCATGAGCAGGTAGCACATCATGCTGGTATATGTATCAAAGAATGAGACTGCGATCGCCAGCATTATCACGGCAGGGATGATGTATACCCTCGGGGGCACCGAGTCCACTGCTCCGGGGGGGCTAAAACCTGGTGCTTTATCCAGATCCTTTATTCTGAAATAACGCCTGGTATAAAGCCAGATACCTGACAGCATCAGGCTGGCGACGAGGAGGTTTACATGGAAGAGAAGGACAGCAAAAAGGACGTTTTCATAATCGCCTGACAGTGAAGTTGAGAATGGAATGAGCACGATGAAGAAGAGCAAAAACAGGTTGAGCCAGATAAACTGTTCGTCAACGTACTCCACCGATTGAAGAATGCGGTGATGTGCCATCCAGTAGCCTCCCAGTATGAAAAAGGCGATTGCGAAGAAGAGGAAATCTGGATACATACCCGCAATCAGTCCAGGCAGGAGATCAGGTGCATCACTCTCTGCGATTGCCGGCACCGTCAGTGAGAGGACGAGAAGTGTCATGGAGATGGCGAATATCCCGTCACTTAAGGCTTCTATCCGGGACTTGGCGAGCCCCTCCACGTTGTGGTTACTATCCCCTGTCATGGTTGATCAGGTGGTTGGTTCGTATTACTATTTTTATTCAACGACCCGCAGGGAGCTCTGATGTGATTGCAGACATCAAAAAAAGAATTTTTTATATATCTCAAAAAAATTCAGGCAGGGTAATTTTTCGGTGTTCTCATCAAAAAGAACGCCACGACCAGGCCGACAACCGCAAGCCCGAGCACCCATGGGAAGACTCCAAGGTAATTTCCGGTCGTGGTCTTGATAAATCCTGCCAGCTGGGGACCGGCTATCGCTCCCGCCCCATAGGCCAGGAATACCACGCCGTAGCAGCGCGGGTAGTCGCAGGTCCCGAAATACGAGCCGGTGGCGGTTGGTGCGATGGCGAGCCACCCCCCGAGGCAGCCCCACAGGATCGCGAACGCGACTATGTAGACGACAGTGTGGGCTGCCTGCCACATCAGGAGGGACGAGAGAGCGATCAGGACAAATGAGAGCATCGCCGTATTTCGTGGGTTCAGCCTGTCGGTGAGTGCACCGAATACCGGCCGCCCTCCGCCGTTGAAGATGGCGAAGAATCCCACGAGGAGGGTTGCCAGCCCTGTCTCGATCCCGATCTCGGTGCCCACCGGTTTCGAGATGGAGATGGCCATGAGTCCCGCAAGGCAGCCGATGAAGTAGCATATCCATAACCCGTAGAAGGTGCTCGTACGCAACATCGCCGATCGATCACACTCGCAATACAGCTCTCCTGGTTTTGGGGCAGGCATCTCCCATCCCGCAGGTCTCCACCCTTCATCAGGGAAACGAAGGGGCAGAGCGAGCAGGACGATAAGCACGATGAATACCACTCCGAATATCCGGAACGTGTTCATCACACCAAAGGCGGATATCAGGTACCCGGCAATATTGGCCGTGATGAACGCGGAGAACCCAAACCCGAGGAGCGTCAGGCCGACTGCCACCCCCCTCCTGTCAGGGAACCAGCGTGCGGCAACCGCCACCGGGACTCCATACGCAATGCCGACTCCGATACCCCCTATCACCCCGTATACAACATAGAGCATCTGGACAGAGGTTACCGTGGATGCAAGGATCCATCCAATCCCGGTCAGGATGCCGCCTATTATGGTTATCTTTCTCGGCCCCAGTGTCTCGATATACTTTCCCGTAAGCGGCATGGCAATCGCAAAGAATGCAAGGAAGACTGAAAACGGCATCAGGACCTCGTTTGCAGTAACTGACTGGCCAAGCACACCGGTGAAGTAATCGGTGAGGGGTGCTACAAAAACACTCCACGAATAGATGGTGCCGAGACAGAGATTGATCACGAGGCCAAGCGCAATAAGCACCCATCGCCCACGTTCTGCGGGCAGGCCAAAGAGGTGCGTCCCGGAATTTGCCCCGGTCGTCACGAAGAATTCACTCCGAAAAAAATGTGGGGATTACTCCTCCATGGTCGAGATGTCCCCGGGATCCATGCCAAGTTCCTGTGCCTTGAGCACACGCCGCATGATCTTGCCGCTCCTGGTCTTTGGGAGCTTGTCAACGAACTCGATCTCAGACGGCATGGCGATCGGTCCGAGCGTCATTCTGACATGATACACCAGGTCTGTCTTGAGCTTGTCACTCGGGGAAAACCCGACCCTCAATATCACAAACGCCTTGATGACGTTGCCTTTCAACGGGTCTGGCTTTCCAATGACCGCCGCCTCTGCCACGGACTGGTGCGAGACAAGCGCACTCTCAACCTCTGCGGTGCCGATGTTGTGCCCGGAGACGATGATGAGATCGTCGGCCCTCCCGATAACCATGATATACCCGTGTTCGCCCTTTACAGCCAGGTCCCCGGCCTTGTAACAGTTGGGAATGCTGTTCCAGTACTGCTGATACCGCTCGTCGTTTTTGTATACCGTTCGAAGCATTGCAGGCCAGGGCTCCTTTATGACAAGGAATCCGCCGGTTCCCGGCTCGACCGGTATTCCGTCCTTGTTCACGACATCAACGACAACACCCGGGACCGCTTTTCCGGCAAAGCCCGGGCGCATGGGTTCACCCGGCATGGTGGTGATCATGTGCATGCCGGTCTCTGTCTGCCACCACGTATCGACAAGCGGGCATCTCCCTTTGCCGATGGTGTGGTAGAACCATTCGAACGCTTCAGGGTTGAGTGGTTCCCCGACCGATCCGAGTATCCTGAGCGAGGAGAGATCATACGCGTCCGGCCATTTGTCGCCGACCTTCATGAACATCCTGATCGCAGTCGGTGCGGTATAGAAGATGGTGATCGCGAGATCCTGGATGATCTTCCAGAATGCTCCGGGGTCAGGGTAATCGGGGACAGCTTCTGCAAGGACAATCGTGGCACCCACGGCGAGCGGGCCGTAGACCACGTAACTGTGGCCCGTAATCCAGCCTGTATCGGCCGTGCACCAGAAGACGTCGTTATCCTTGATGTCGAATACGTGACGCGTCGTGTAGTATGTCCCGACCATGTACCCTGCTGTGGTATGAACAATTCCCTTTGGTGTCCCCGTTGATCCGCTCGTATACAGGATAAAGAGGGGGTCCTCGGCGTCCATCACCTCGGGCTCGCAGACCGACGGGACATCTTTTATCAGCTCGTGATAGTCGATCTCCATCTCCTGGTGCAGCTCGCAGTGTTCACGTGAGAGAACGACAACCTTCTCGACGCTCGGTGCATTGATGATGGCTTCATCCACGATGGACTTCAGGGGAATCGTCTTTCCCCTTCTTATCGATATGTCCGCAGTGATGACCAGCTTCGCCTCGGCGTCCCTGATCCGCATGTTCAGGGCGTTGACCCCGAATCCGCCAAATACCACGGAGTGGACCGCCCCGATCCGTGCGCAGGCAAGCATCGCAATGATCTGCTCCGGAACGAGCGGCATGTAGATGCATACCCGGTCACCCTTCTCAATTCCGAGCTTTTTGAGGCCATTTGCAAGCCGGTTCACTTCGGTGAGGAGTTTTTTGTAGGTGAATATCCGCTCTTCGCCCTCTTCGCCCCTCCAGATAAGGGCAACCTTGTTTCTCCTGTGGTTGTTGACGTGCCTGTCAAGGCAGTTATATGTGATGTTGAGCCTGGCGTTGACAAACCACCTGGCATATGGGTAATCCCATTCTCTTACCCTGTCCCATTTCCTGAACCAGTCAAGCTCGTTTGCGTACTTCTCCCAGAATCCGTCCTTGTCAGCCAGGAATTCATTATACGCGCTCTCATAGTCTTTCGTCCATGCGTTCTTCTTGATCGAAGGGTCGGGGACATAGAATTTCTCTTCCTCGAGTCGCACATCAAATGATTCTGCCATATTAGTGCACCTTTCTGTTCTCTCTCATTCAATCAGCCTGTGTGTCTTGTTTTTGACCGGTACCGGGTGGATAAATGCATAATCGTGGCTCTTTATCCATGAAAAGCACAAAGGACCACAAGATTATCCGGCTCGGTGTCACCAGTCCTATCTCTCTCTTCTCGGAGTCTCCCTATCAGTTCGGTTCTCTTCTTTTATGTTCTTCGTGTGACATACCGTGTTGCCAGTAGGGGAATGACAAAAGACTTTCTGGAAGATGTCTCCTTCCTTTCGCATTCACCGCACATGTGGCGACTTTAATGATTAATCATTATAAATATTAAAAGTTAGTGATTTGAAGACAGAATACCCCCTCATTCTCTTCATCCCCGATCTCCTGCGCTCACGTAAGATCGACGCAACCATTCCCCTGCTGAAGGCATCCCGGTAAGAATCCCCGGCAATTTCGCATAAAAAGCATTAAATTTGTAAAATTGAATAAAAACATATGAAAATTGCGATCATCGGGGCTTCCGGGTATACCGGTGGCGAACTCATCCGCCTGTTGCTTGGCCATCCAGAGGCGGAAGTGGTCTGTGCCACATCGCGAAAGCTGGCGGGCATGCCCATCGAGTCCCACCATCCGCACCTGAAAGGATTCACAGATCTCGTCTTTGAGAACCCTGAAATCGATGCTATCGATGCTGATTGTGCATTTCTTGCCGTACCTCATACTGCGGCAATGAAATATGTCCGCCCCCTGCTTGAGAAGGGGATCAGGGTGGTGGATCTGTCCGCCGATTACCGGCTCCCGAAGGACGTTTTTGAGAAAGTCTACGGAGTTGCCCATACAGATTATTTCGAAGCCCCGTACGGCATCCCGGAACTCCACCGGGATTCGTATGGAAAGGTGGACTTCATCTCGAACCCGGGATGCTTCCCGACAGGGGCGACACTTGCTGCGGCACCACTGGCGAAATTCGCCCGCACGATAATATACGATTCGAAGACAGGTGTTTCAGGAGCCGGAGACAATCCCTCTGCCGTCACCCATTATCCAAACGTGGGCGATAACGTGAATGCCTACAAGTGGACATCGCACCGCCACCTGGAAGAGATGCGGATGGAGATGAAGAACCTTGGATCGAAGGCCCGTTGCTATTTCACGCCCCACCTGGTGCCGGTGAACCGCGGTATCCTGACTACCGCCCATATCCTCCTGGACGAACCGATGGAGCAGGAAGAGGTGGAGAGGCTGTACCGGGATTTCTACCGCGACGAGTTTTTTGTCAGGTACCAGAGCCCGGCCCTTGCTGCTGTCAGGGGTACGAACTTCTGTGACCTTCGCGCAGAGAGTGAAGGTGATCGCGTGGTAGTCGTCTCGGCGATCGATAACCTTGTCAAGGGAGCAAGCGGCCAGGCCATACAGAACATGAACATTATATGTGGCTTTGACGAACGTGACGGGTTGAGAGGAGCGGGGCTCCTCCCCTAGAGGTGAAGATGATGCTGGTAAAAGAGATAATGACAAAAGATCCCATTACCATCGATATGAATGCTCCGGTGCGGGATGCTGCGGGAGTGATGAAGAAGAATCATATCGGGGGACTTCCCGTGGTAGACGGGGGAAAGCTTGTTGGAATGGTCACAGATTCCGATATACTTGCTCTCCTCGAGACAGGCAGGATATCTGACGACCTCTGGCTTCCATCCCCCCTCGAGATCATCGAGGTGCCGATCAGGGAATTCATCAACTGGGAGAAGACGAAAGCGGCTCTCTCCGACATCGGTGATACCCCTGTCTCGAAGGTGATGAGCCATCCTGTCGTGACAGTCGGCGAGGATGCAGATATCGAGGAGGCTGCATCACTGATGCTCCGGGAGGGAATAGCCAGGCTTCCCGTCATGAGGGGTTCTGCACTTGTCGGGATTGTGACAAGGGCCGATATCGTCCAGGGAGTCGGCGCCGGCTCCGAAGAGCCGGGGGAGAATGCCCGGTGAAGAGTATCTGTGCAATCGAGGGAGTAACGGCTGCCGGGATAAAAGAGGGTAAATACGGCCTCGCCCTGATTCGCGCGAGCGGCGAGACGGCAGGAGTCTTTACCAGGAATCTCATGAAGGCCCCGCCGATCAGGCTCATGGAGGAGCGGATACGAAAAGGGTGGATGGACGCGGTTATTGTGAACAGCGGCTGCGCAAACGCCTATACCGGGAGCCGTGGATACCAGGACGCCATCACCATGGCAGGGTTTGCAGCAGATGTGCTCGAACTTCCCGAAGAGTCGGTCGGTGTTGCGAGCACGGGCGTGATTGGTCGCTTCCTTGACCTTGACCGGATACGTGACCAGTGCACCCGGATTGCCCCGTTCCTCGAACGGAGTGAAAGAGCCGAAGAGATGGCGGCAAGGGCGATCATGACCACGGATCTTTCGGAGAAGCATTCGCTTGTCGAGGGTGACGGGTTCCTTGTCGGTGGCATCACGAAGGGGAGCGGGATGATCGCTCCGAACATGGCCACGATGCTCGCATTCATCTATACCGACGCCGATCTGCCACTGAAAGAGATTCGTGAATCGCTGAAACTTGCCACGGAGAGGACATTCAACAGGGTTGTTGTGGACGGGGATACCAGCACGAATGACTGTGCACTTCTCACCTCGACAGGGCGGGCCGGCAGGGTCGACCGCTCCGAGTTCCAGGAAGCGCTCGAGAGGTGCTGCAGGCAACTTGCTGTGCAGATCGCATCAGACGGCGAAGGAGCGTCAAAACTCCTGGAGGTACGGGTAAAGGGTGCGCCGAGCGAAGACCAGGCCGCCAGGGTGGCCAGAACCATTGCAGAATCACCCCTAGTCAAGACTGCAATCTACGGAGAAGATCCGAACTGGGGCCGGGTGATTGCGGCAGCCGGGAGGGCCGGCGTCGAATTCGATCCAGACAGTGTCAGCCTCTGCCTGGGCAATGGCCGGATTATGCTCGAACTTGTCCGGAGAGGGGAGATCGTCGTCGATCTCCCTGCCGCAAAGGCGGTCATGGCCGGCAAAACAGTCATATTCGAACTTGACCTTGACAACGGCGACGGGTCTGCGACCGGGTGGGGGTGCGACCTGACAGAGAAGTACGTCGAGATAAACGGGAGGTACACGACATGAAGAGAGAAGAGGTCCTCACCGAGGCGCTGCCATATATCCAGCAGTTCCACGGGAGGACAATGGTCATCAAGCTCGGGGGCCACGCCATGGTGGATGCAGGGATCCTTGAAAGCGCCATACGTGATGCGGTTCTCCTCCAGATTGTCGGGATACGGGTTGTCCTGGTCCATGGTGGTGGGCCGGAGATCACCGACAAGATGAAGGCGATGGGAAAGGAGCCAAAGTTCGTTGCCGGGCTTCGTATCACCGACGAAGAGACCCTCGAGATTGCCCAGATGGTCCTTGTGGGAAAGATCAACAGCAATATCGTATCGCTCATTGCAAAGAGCGGTGGAAAAGCGGTGGGGATCTCCGGAAACGACGGGAACCTGATCATAGCCCGGAGGATGACACCCCGGAAGGTCCATATCGCAGGAAGGGAGGAAGAAGTTGATCTCGGGCACGTGGGAGAGATCGAGGAGGTCAATCCAGCCGTCCTTCACACGCTGCTCAACAACTGGTACATCCCGGTGATCGCCCCCCTGGCAATCGACAGGTTGGGCCAGTCCCTCAATATCAATGCAGACACGGCAGCAGGCGAGATCGCAGTCTCTATCGGGGCGTTCAAGCTCATCAACATGACGGACGTGGATGGGATAATGGACCGGGAGAGGACACGCGTATTCCGGAGAGTTTCGTTATCAGATGCTGAAGCCCTTCTTGCAACGGGTGTGGTGAGTGAAGGGATGATCCCGAAAGTCTCATCAATACTCAGGGCTGTCGAGGCAGGTGTGGAGTTTGGGCACGTCATCAACGGCAACAAGTCCCACAACCTTCTCCTTGAGATGTTTACCGACGAAGGTGTGGGCACCATGATCTACCGCTGAAATGATGCCTTTTCATATCTTTTTTTATCTTAAAAAGCGAAATACTGGTATAATACCAGAGATAATGGTTTTCAGGGTCTTTGCATGAAAAAGTTCGTGGTTCTGGCACTATTTCTTTTGTTTACCTGCATCCCTATTGCTGTCACGGCACAAAGCCCCTCTCCCGCCGCACAGGATACCGGGTACCAGGAGGTCGATTCGTACCGGGTAGAGTGGATGGTTGACGGAAAGCCGGTGGTACACCTCTTCTACAACCAGAACTGCGGCGATTGCTTAAAGACACTCCCATTTATTCAGGAATTTGAAAAAACGCATCCTGATGTCATATTCCGGTATTATGATATCAGGGAGGACAACTCGTACCGGCAGCTGCTCACCGTCTACTCGCAGGAATATGGAATCGATTTCTCCCCTGTCCCGGTGCTTTTTACCGGGGATATTGTCCTGACCGGTTATGATGAGATATCAGATGGACTGGAGGATGCACTCTATTCCCCAGGTGTGGCTACTGCGGGGACGACATCGCCCGTAGCCGAACCACCGCAGATCAACAGGGGTCGCGGCCTGACGATTCCTCTCGTCATTTCAGCGGCGCTGGTAGACGGGATCAACCCCTGTGCGTTCTCTGTCCTTATCTTTCTCCTCATCACCATAATGGCGCTTGATACACGCAGAAAAATGGTATATATCGGATCCCTGTTCATACTTGCAGTATTCACTTTTTACTTCCTATCAGGTCTCGGCCTCTTCACCGTCATCCAGTCTGCCGGGATCTCCCGGGCGATGTCCCTTATTGCCGCGATAATTGCCCTGTTATTCGGAGCCGTATCCATAATCGACGGCGTCCGGGGAAAGCCCAGCCGGTTTTTGTCAATACCCGAATCGAAAAAGGCGATCATCGACCGCTACGTAAAAAAGATCTCTCTTCCCGGGGCGCTGATCCTCGGGGTTCTCGTTGGGATGTTCGAACTTCCCTGCACAGGGGGGATTTACCTGGCAATACTCTCGCTCCTCTCGAACCGCATGAGCATTACAGACGGTATTCCATATCTTTTGGTATACAACTTCTTTTTTGTCCTCCCCATGATAGTCATCCTGGCTGTCGTGGCCTTTGGAATCCCTGTCGAGCGCCTGGACCAGCTCCGGACCGAGAAGAGGGCCGTTATCCGGATACTCATGGGTCTCGTGATGATCCTTCTTGGAATCATGCTTCTTCTCGAGTTTATCTGAACCAAAAACTTCAGGGGAGGTTGCCGTCACCGGAGCACTCCCTCTGGCGCTCCTCGCTCATCTCGATGAGGATCTCGAAGATCTTCTGGACGTGAACCGGATTGATATTCTTCTCAACAGCTGATTCGAATGCCGTTTCAAGTACTGCCTGCGACCTCGCTTTGTCGTGGATGGGGAGGCCCTCGTTCATCTTGACCTGTGCTATCCGGCCGGCCAGCCGCTGTCTCCTGGTGATGAGTTCGATGATCTCCTCATCGATGCGGCTGATCTCAGCTCTGAGTGGCTCTATTGGCATATGATATACTAACAGTGCAATAGGAGATTTAAACCTGATGGAATTCCTGCGGGGGGCAACATCAAAGATGATATGGGGTATGAATACCAAAAATAAGGGAAGAAGTGATCTGTATGCTGGAGAGAATATCTGTTCGGGAACGGCGTGACCTGCTGGTTGCATGGGTAGCAATCTCCATCGCATTTTCCCTTATTTATATCAGGTACGGTGCGACTCCCGCGTTATTCCTCCTCTTTCTCGGAATATCGCTGGTAACCGTAGGTGTCGGGTTCATCCTGCACGAGCTTGCCCACAAGTTCACCGCGATGAAATACGGATTCTGGGCGGAGTTTCAGAAGAATAACCTCATGCTCGTGGTGGCAGTCGCGCTTGCCGCGCTGGCCGGCGTTGTATTTGCGGCTCCCGGTGCGACCATGATATATGCGCCGTCCCTTACAAGGGAACAGAACGGGAAGATCTCTGCCGCAGGCCCCGTTACAAACCTGCTGCTCTGTATCCCTTTCGCGCTCATCCTCTTCCTCGGGTCGGCAGTCGACATCAGGCTCATGGGACTGAATGTCATCTCAACGCTCGGGATGATCGGACTGCAGGTGAATGCGATGATCGCGGCGTTCAACATGCTCCCTGTCAGCGTCCTTGACGGAAAGAAGGTACTTGCCTGGAACCCTGTCGTCTTTGTCGTGCTGATTGGAGCATCGTTTGGGATACTGCTGGCAACTTTTTATCTCATTTGATGAGATGTGGAGCAGGTATAGCACATCTCTTTTCTCCGATAGTTCAAAAAGATTAATAATAAACAAATAAAATTGTTTATAGACAAATAAATTTGTTCAGGTGATCTCATGCACATAATGGAAGGATTTCTTCCCAGCCCCTGGTGGCAGATATGGTTCATCGTGGCCATTCCGTTCCTGGTTCTGGGATTGTACCAGTTAAAAAAGCTATTCGCCGAGAAGAGAGAGACGATCCCGCTGCTTGCCGTGGCAGGGGCGTTCGTCTTCGTACTATCCTCGCTCAAGCTTCCGTCAGTAAACGGCAGCTGTTCCCATCCGACAGGGACAGGATTATCGGCCATCCTGTTCGGACCCTTCATCACATCGATCCTCGCCCTGATTGTCCTCCTCTACCAGGCCATCTTCCTTGCTCATGGCGGCCTGACAACGCTTGGGGCCAATGTCTTTTCCATGGGAATCTCGGGCCCGATCGTGGCCTATGCCTTATACGTGGCCGGGAAAAAGGCGTCCCTGAATACCTTCGTAAACGTTTTCATCGCGGCTACGGTTGCCGACCTCTTCACCTATGTCGTCACTGCAGGACAGCTGGCGCTCGCATTTCCTGCACCTGCCGCACAGGGCGGACTCCTGGGATCATTCTCTGCATTCCTCGTAATATTTGCCCTCACCCAGGTACCGCTCGCAATAATCGAGGGAGTCATCATCGCACTGGTCTTCAAGTATATCATCGATGTCCGGCCCGATATCCTGGTGAAGCTGAACGTGCTCACCCAGAATACCGTGAACCGGATCAGGGAGGCTGCATCATGAAATACAAGGCAGAGATAATCGCAGGCATTGTCATCCTGGCTTTCGCAATCATTTTTCTTCTCACCAACGCCTCGATCCAGCAGAACCTTGCCGAAGGCGAGGAGGCATGGGGAGGAGCCGATGGACAGGCTGCCGAAATAATAGAATCGAGTGGGTATGAACCCTGGATATCTCCCGTGTGGGAACCCCCGAGCGGGGAGATCGAGAGCCTCTTCTTCTCTCTCCAGGCAGCCATCGGTGCCCTGATCATAGGCTATTTCTTCGGCTATTACCGGTCCAGGCAGGCGGCCAGTTAATTCCTTTTTTTATGATTGACGAGCATCTCCTTGACGATCTCGCCCTGCAAAACGGGCTTTTGGAGGTAGATGCAAAGCTGAAACTTGCTGTCGGTATTGGCGCCATTCTCATCGGGGTGTTTTCGCCCTCCCCTGTAGCTCCGCTGGTAATAGCCGCGAGCATGGCAGTATGTACGATCGTCTTTGCAGGGATACCCGCGAGAGTATATGCAGCGCTCCTGGCGATCCCCGTAACCTTCGTATCCATGAGTATCATCGTCATCCTTTTCATGACCGGAGGAGGTGAGCCGCTGTGGGATGTCCACGTACTGGGCTACACGTTTACACTGACTACAGATTCCGCAAATCTCGCGGTACTCCTGTTATCCAGGACACTCGGGGGAATGTGTTCACTCTTCTTCATCGCGCTAACGACTCCGATGGTGGACATATTCTCTGTCATGAACAGGTTACGGCTTCCCGATGAGTTCGTCGACCTCTCCATGCTCATCTATCGAAACATCTTCGTTTTAATCGGCGAGTCGATTGCAATCCACAATGCCCAGGTGATGCGAAACGGGTATTCGACGTTCAGGAGATCAATAGATGCATTCGCAATGCTTGCAGGGATGCTCTTTGTCAGGGCCTGGGAGAAGGGCGAGGAGATGCTGGTGGCAATGGATGCCCGGTGCTACGACGGGAAGTTCCAGATGATCGAGGAGGAGAGACGGATCTCTGCCACCGGTATCGCAACCGCCACGGGATACCTGTGTGCATGTGCCGGACTGGCAGTACTATTTCGGAGTTTTCGCATTTTTTGAGGGTTTTCATAGATGAATAATGCAATAGATCTCGAACATGTCGTCTTTTCATATCCCCAGGGCACTCTCTCGCTCCGGGGGATCAGCTTCTCGATCGAACGGGGAAGGAAGGTTGCCCTCGTCGGACCCAACGGTGCAGGAAAGACCACACTGCTGTTGATGTGCAACGGAATCTTAAAACCGGATTCAGGGAGGGTACTGGTGAATGGAGAGGCCCTGTCATACACGAAACAGGGACTTTTGGATATCAGGAGAAGAGTCGGCTTCGTCTTCCAGAACTCTGACAACCAGATCTTTGCCCCGACAGTCTTTGCGGATGTAGCGTTTGGCCCGCTCAACCTCGGCATGGAGAAGGAAGAGATACGAACGGTTGTTGATGAGGCGCTCTTCTCTGTCGGCATGAACGGATACGAGAGAAGGCCTCCACACCACCTGAGCGGCGGTGAAAAGAAGAGGGTGGCCATTGCGGGTGTCCTTGCCATGAAGCCCGACATACTCATATTCGACGAGCCGACAAGCTCCCTTGACCCGGCAAGCGCCGCAGAGATCGTGGATCTGTTGGACGAGCTCAACGCGATGGGCAAGACCATCATCATCTCAACCCATGACGTGATGCTCGCATTTGAATGGGCGGACGAAGTACTGCTCATGTCAGACGGGCGCATTCTTCATCATGGACCTCCACGGGAAGTCTTCATTGACCAGGATCTCATCAGACAGTCGAGACTGACGGTGCCGCCTGTCATGGAGATCTTCTGCGAGCTGAAGGCACGGGGTATCCTCTCAGGGAGTCCACCTTCCGGGGTTCTCGAGCTTATGCACTCTATTCAGCAGGCAGCAGGGACGCCCGGAAATACCCGTCCGGGAACGATATTTGTTGCGGATGCGGAACAGGTCAGCGGAGCGGAGATCGGGGATTGGGTCTCCGTTCATACCGGAGCACGGGTAGGGGCAATGGGAACCTCTGCCAAGCGCCTGGCAGAAGAAGAGAATATTGCACTCGATTTTACCTACGGGGTTATCGATAAGTGCCTCCTGAAGGTGGTCCTCGGGCAGGACACCCTGATCATCTCCTCGGGAGGGATGATCAGGCGTGTATACGAACGGGTGAGTGAATTCTCCCGCGAGCACGATCTCGATATCGGTGTTGCTCCCATAAAATCACGAGATATATCAGGGTCTGAATAGCATCTGACATCAGTCGGGTTGAAAAAAATGTCCGGATC
>JAHDSI010000133.1 GCA_018432765.1 Methanoregulaceae archaeon
ACCTTCGCGTATGGAGATGTTGATATCCTGGCGGATGGTTCCAAGCCCGCGTTTTACGCGGCCCGTCGACCGGAGGACCATGCCGAGATACCCCGCAACCCGGGCGACCTCTTCGGGCGTATGCATGCAGGGCGAGGTGGTGATCTCGACGAGGGGGATGCCGAGACGATCCAGGGAGAACGTGTTCTCCTGCACACGCTGGGCCGCCTCCTCCTCGAGGCAGATCGTCTCGATCGTCCCGCCTCCGGGGATCTCCCCCCGTACCGCCACAAGGGCGGTCCGCTGGAAACCGCTCGTGTTCGAACCGTCGATCACCAGTTTCCGCATCGTGTGGACCTGCTCGATGGGCGTCATCCCGAACATGCGGGCGATGGTGAGACTGATCTCGAGCGCTTCGGGGTTGAGAGGCGAAGGAGGCTCTTCGTCGTTCTCCACCAGGCAGGTCGTATCATAGGCATAGTAGGTGAACCGGCGGAGATGCTTCATCTCTTCCTTTGCCGCCCGGTCGATCTCGCCCATCTCGCTCTCTGTCGCCCGCAGGTACCGGTAGAACTCTCCCGTCCTCTCCTCGAACTTCCGGAGGGTCGTGGGGCATCCGCAGAAGAGTTTCTCTCGCGTCTTCAGCTGCTGGTGGATCTCGATTCCGGCTTTTAAGCCACGTGCCTCATAGTCCATGAAGCGACCTCCTGTTGATCTCTCCTGCAAGGTTCATCTCCATCATCGCGGTGGCCTTCTCCCTGTCGGGGAGATTTCCGAGGACCCACATCAGCTTGACAAGCGCGACCTCGGGGAGCATGTCGCCGCCCTCGACCACCCCTGCACGGAGCAGGTCCCTTCCCGTGTCGTACACCCGGTCGCATACCCGGCCGTGGAGGCACTGCGAGGTCATCACAACGACACAGCCTTCATCGATGAGCGACTTTATTCCCTCGATAAGCCCGGTATTCACGTGACCGAGGCCCGTTCCGGCTATTGCGAGTCCGCGGTAGCCCCTGTAGCACTCGAGTATGCCGGCATCCATGCCGGGATGGAAGTAGACGAGGCCGCACTTCTCCTCGAGCGAATCGCAAAGCCCTGGTTCTTTCCCTCCTCGCGTGACGGCGTGACCCGAGAGTTTCACGTCGAGTGACGGGTACTCCACGTAGCCGAGCGGCGGAATCCCGATACTCCGGAACGCGTCCCTCCGCGACGTATGCATCTTTCTCACCCTGGTCCCCCGGTGGATAGCACACCGGTCGTCACTGGTCGAATCATGCATGACGACCGCCACTTCGCCAAGAGGGCTCGTCGCGGCGCTCGCGCTGCAGAGGGCGTTCATCACGTTGTCGCTGCTCGGCCGGTCCGCGGATCGCTGTGACCCGACAAAGACGACGGGGACCGGGCTCTCGACCATGAAGCTCACCGCCGCAGCACTGTAGGCCATGGTATCGGTCCCGTGGGTGACGATCACCCCCATGGCTCCTGCATCAATCTCGTTGTATACCGCCCGGGCGAGCTCCTGCCATATCCCGGGGGTCATGTTCTCGGAGAGTATCGTGTAGAGTTTGTGCGTCCGGTACCGGGCGATGGTGGAGAGCCCGGGAATTGCCCGCAGGATGTCGGCGGCATCGAACTGGCTGGTCACGGCCCCTGTGCGGTAATCGATCCTGCTTGCGATCGTCCCCCCTGTCGAGAGGATCGAGAGGAGCGGAAGAGTCTCGTCCTGGGATATGGCCACCTCCGGCGGGACTGCGGGAGACCACTTCTCGAGGAGGTCGCACTCGGTATGGGATACCCCGATGTTGTACCCGGTATCGAGCTTGATCACGGCTTTTCCGTCTCGTTCCGTGATATAGGTGCCTTCCTGCGGCACGCCGCCATACCGGCAGACGACACGGTCCCCTGATGAGAGTCCGGTCATTCGCCGGCCAGCCTCCCCGCATCCCGTATGAGAGCCGAAACTGCCCTGGAATACGCTTCGTTTATCCTTTCCAGTTCTTCGCGGTCCTTCTCGAGTTCCGCCTGCTGCTCCTTGATGGCGCTCTTGACGGCGACGGGGGATGGCCCCCCGGGTGCTTTCCGCGACGCGATTGCCGCCTCTACATCAAGGGCCTGCCCGACATCCGCCACGGTGATCCCGCGGGTCGAGAGGGCCTCCCCGGAAATCTCGACAGATGCCGAGTCGAGCGTGGAGAGATCGAGCCCGCCTTTCTGCACCGCCCGCCCAACGATGGAATGCGCCGTCCTGAAGGGGAGGTTGAGCCGCCGCACCAGCATGTCGGCGAGATCTGTCGTGGTCGAGTATCCCCTCCCGGCCTCCTCCCGCATCCGTTCGGTGTTGAATGTCGCAGTCTCAAGCATCCCGGCAAGAAGCCCGGAACTGTGCTTGGCGTCCCTGACTCCTCTCCACAGGTTCACCGTGAGTTCCTGCAGGTCGCGGTTGTAACTCAATGGGAGCGCTTTTAGGGTCGCCGACGCGGCCACGAACGCCCCCAGCACCGACGCCGCCTTCGCCCTCATGATCTCTGCGGTGTCGGGATTCTTCTTCTGGGGCATTATCGAACTCGTGGAGCAGAACGCGTCATCCAGTGAGACGAACCGGATGAACGGTGAACTCCAGAGGATCATCTCCTCGTAGAGGCGGCTCGTGTGGGTCATCATGAGAGAGAGGTGCGCCAGGGTCTCGAGGCCAAAGTCACGGGACGATACGGCATCCATGGTGTTGACGACGAGCCCGTCGAACCCGAGCAGCCCTGCCGTGTACTCCCGGTTGATAGGATAGCCCGTGGACGCGAAGGCCGCAGCCCCGAGCGGACACCGGTTGACCCGCCCGAGCGCCTGGGAAAGCCGCTGGTAATCACGCGCAAAAGCCGATTCGTGGGCCAGGAGATGGTGTGCGAGCGTTGTCGGCTGGGCATGCTGGAAATGGGTGAAGCCCGGCATGACCGTCGCCTCGTGCCTGGCGGCAAGTTCGAGAAGTACCTGGCGGATCCTGGCCAGGATGGCCATCTGCTTCGTGATGTCCTCCCGGAGCCGCATCCTGATACATGTCGCCACCTCGTCGTTTCGTGAACGGCCGATATGGAGCCTCCCCCCGGCCTCCTCTCCGGCAATCCCGATGAGTATCGATTCGATTCCCGCATGGATGTCCTCGAATCCCTCGTCGAAGGCCGCTTCCGGAATACCCTCGTCGTAAAATTCAAGGAGGGCACGAAGAAGCGTTGCTGCGGTCTCCCTGTCGATTATCTGCTGCTTGTGCAGCATGAGGACATGTGCCATATCCACGAGAATATCGGCATCGGCTATATAGCGGTCCGCGTTCATGGACGAGAGAAACTGGGTCATCTCTCCGGTTCGCTCTCCGGCAAGGCGTCCTCTCCTCACCACATCTTTTGGCGTCACGTCCCAAACCTCGTCTAATTACTGGGATGCGAGACGAAATTAAAGCCACGCCTTCCTGGCTGCGACCTCGATGGCCCGCTGGACAGAATCCTTCGGGACTATGGTTGCGACCGGGATATGCACCATCTGCTCGATGACGCTGGAGACGATTGGGGCACATACGATAGCGATCGCCCCTTCCCTCTCTGCCCTTACCGCGGAGACTATCGCGTCCTCCATCGTGTGGACGGGATACTCCCTGACCGTCATCCGGTGGCCGTCGATGTCTGCGGTCCTCTCCTGGACGGTATCGAGCACCGGGCGTGCCGCGATAAGCCCGATAAACTCCCCTTCACCCGTGTGGTAGAATTGGCGGAGGGCATGGACGACAGCCCGCAGGGTGCTCAGGTTGGGTGAGCGCTTCCCGTGAAGTATCTTGTATAGGGAACTCTGCGCTATCCCGGACCTTTCCGACAACTCACGCACGCTGATCCGGAGGTCATGCTTCATCAGGTCGTTTAAGGCCTTCACAAACTCCTGGTCGGATACGAGGGCTGCCCGTATGAGCCGGTCGATCGGGTCGAGCTGTACCATTGGTACAGATACAATGCGATCAATTTATAGATAAAAATTGCCCAATAGTATAATGCAAACCGGTTTATTTTTTACAATAGGATATAATACTAATTCAATAGTATAAAATTACGGGGAAATTTCTATTATTGGATAACATTTTTGGTAATATTGGGAATTTTTATTAACCGATATGTGCAACCAGATAGCATGAAGTCGTACATCGTCGTACTGGCATTAGCCTGTACGTTCTGCCTGCTGTTCGCAGGGTGTGTCACTCCGGAGACACCCCCGGACGCAGGCGCAACTGTTGAGATCATCTATACCAACACCGGGCAGATGCCCATGCTGCTGGCAACCGACCAGATCGACGGCTACATCGTCTGGCAGCCCTTCGTTGCCGTCGCCACCGAGAGCGGCATAGGCAAGGTGGCAGCATACACGCAGGATCTTCCACCCGACAGGATCTGGGAGGACCATACCTGCTGCGCACTTGTCACGCAGGATGCGATGATCGAGGAGAACCCCGAACTGGTGAACGTCATGTCCGGCCTCTTCATCGTCGCTGACGAATACATTACGAAAAACCAGGACCGCACCGCTGAGATCACCGCCCAGTGGCTCTTCGGCGGCGGCGAGATGACCTTTGGTGACGTCAGCGTCAACTCCGTGGACGTGCTCAAGGCCTCCCTGCCCACGATGAAGTTCACGACCGAGCCGTCGGACAAGTGGATTGCAAGCAACCACAAGTTCATCGAGGCCGAAAAGGATCTCGGGTACATCACCGGCCCGCTCAAGGACGCCTCCCCCGAGGAAGCCGAAGCCCTTCTCTTTGACTTCGGCCCGTACACGGCTGCACGATCGATGGTCGAGAACAGATCATTCGTCACCCCGGAGAAGGTATCGAAGGCTATCGGGCTCGGGTACCTGCCCTCGGATCACGACGCCCAGATATTCGTGCTGGTCAAGGAGTGGAAGTACTTCGAGGACACCTATGGTATCACGCTCAAGCCACGGACCGAGACCGTCGGGAAAGTCGACGTCGCAGACCTGATCGTGAACGGCGAGACCATCGCAGAGGTGAAACTTGTCCGCGGCGAGGGCGGCGCACAGCTGATGACCCTCATGGCATCAGACGCCATCCAGTTCGCCGATGTGGGAACCCCGCCCTCCATCTCCGCCATAGACAAAGGAACACCTATTAAGATCCTGCACCCAGTACAGACGGAAGGATCAGGGTTTGTTGTTTCAGCAGACTCTCCGGTCCAGGACTGGAACAGCTTCATCGACTGGGTGAAACAGCGGACCGCTGAAGGGAAACCGCTCAAGATTGGATCTCCACTCAAGGGCTCGATCCAGGACGTCCAGCTCAAGTATGCGCTCCAGGACAGCGGAGTGGTGGTGAAAGAAGCGTAATGCGGTGGTACACAAAACTCATACTCCCCATAATCCTCATTTTTGTTTGGGAAGTACTTGCAATCCTGATTGGAAACGAATTCATTCTCCCCCGCATCGAATCCGTAATCGAGGTACTTTTCAGACCGCTCGCAAACATCTTCGGGCAGGGAAGCCTCGTGGAGAACTCGGCTGTCAGCGTCTTTCGCGTACTGCTGGGTTTTTTCATTGGTCTTCTCGCAGCCATCCCCCTCGGTATCTTCATGGGGCGATCGGATGCGCTGGAAGAGTTCGTGGACCCGGTCATACAGGTTTTACGGCCAATACCGCCAATCGCCTGGCTTCCCCTCGCACTGGCGTGGTTCAAGATCGGCCTCGCCGGGATCATCTTCATCATCTTCATCGGCGCGTTCTTCCCGGTCCTCATCAACACCATCGACGGGGTGAAGCGGGTGTCCAGGACCTGGATCGAGACCGCCTGCACCTTCGGGGCGAAGGAGGCGCAGATCCTCTCGAAGGTGGTGGTGCCGGCCGCGATGCCCGATATCTGGACAGGGCTCCGGGTCGGGTTCGGCATCGCGTGGATGTCCGTCGTCGCGGCGGAGATGCTTCCCGGGACCAGCTCGGGACTGGGATTTCTCATCCTCTTTGGCTTAAACATCGGCCAGCTCCAGGTGACCATCGCCGGAATGATCGTTATCGGGTTGATCGGCCTTGGCATAGACTACCTCATGAAACGGGTGGAGATGCGGTACTTCGGCTGGAAGGGGCTCGAGAAGTAGGTGATATGAGATGAGACTCTGTGTACAGCACCTGACAAAGGAATTTACCGGGACACGAGGCGAACGTGTCCTGGCCCTCTCCGACATCTCGCTCGATATCGAGCCGAAGGAGTTCATCTGCCTTCTCGGCCCCTCGGGGTGCGGGAAGACCACCCTGCTCCGGATCATCGGCGGACTTGAACAGGCCACCTCGGGGTGCATAGCCATAAACAGCCATCACGTATCGGGCCCCGATCCCATGATGGCCATGATCTTCCAGGAATATTCCCTCTTCCCCTGGAGGACCATCAGGGACAACATCGCCTTCGGGCTCGAGATACGGAATGTCCAGCGTGAAGAACGCGAAGAGGCGGTCGACACCTACCTCTCGCTCGTGGGCCTCACCGAATTCGCAGAGAGCTACCCCTACGAACTCTCGGGCGGCATGAGGCAGCGTGTGGCCGTCGCCAGGGCGCTTGCCATAAACCCCGGGATACTCCTCATGGACGAGCCGTTCGGCGCCCTGGACGCCCAGACACGGAACATGATGCAGAGGGAACTCCTCGACATCTGGCAAAAGACGAAGAAGACCATCATCTTCGTGACACACAGCGTGGACGAGGCGGTCTTCCTGGCCGACAGGATCGTGGTCCTCACCCCGCGGCCCGGCACGATCAGGGAGGTAATCCCCATAGACCTGCCACGACCCCGTGACAGGACCAGCGAAGACTTCCTTCGCATCAGGCGTTTTGTCCTGAGCCTGATAGATGAAACGATGGCGACGAGGGAAGATTTATGAGGTTCTGCCTCTATTTTATAAAGCACGAATAGATTCAAGGAGTTCTTCTAAATGGTACGAAAACCGGGAAAGATGTACAGGAATATATCAAAGAGGGCATTTACACGCAGGGAATACATGGGCGGTGTGCCGGGAAGCAAGATCGTCCAGTTCGAGATGGGGAACCTCACGCAGGAGTTTCCTCTCGAAGTGAACCTGACAGTCGAGGAAGCCTGCCAGATCCGCCATACCGCACTGGAAGCTGCGAGGATCAGCATCAACAGGAAGCTTCTCAAGGACATCGGCAGGATGAACTTCAAGCTGAAACTGCGGGTATTTCCCCACCACGTGATCAGGGAGAACAAGCAGGCGACGGGTGCCGGTGCGGACCGTGTCTCCGAAGGCATGCGGATGGCGTTCGGCAAGGCCGTCGGCACTGCTGCACGTGTCGCTTCAGGCCAGGTCATCTATTCGGTCTACACGACTCCCGCATTCGTGGATAAGGCCAAGTTTGCTCTCCGTCACGGAGGACACAAACTCCCCTCACCGACCTATATCACCATAATCGACAGGCCCGCCAAGGATACGCAGGTCACCGGGCAGGCGTGAAGAGCAGGGACAATTCCCCCCATACCTCCTGCTCCGGCAACGAAACTCTTTTACTTCTTCTTTTCTCATTATTCATAATGGTAAAATCGGCAGATCCATCCCTGATGAAGGCTGTTTCCCGGTCCACCTGCCGTGCATTCCTGGAGGCCGAGATCCGACTTCCCGGTGATATCAGGCGGGCGATCAGTGCCGCCCGGGATGCCGAGACAGACACCATCGCCAGGGGTGAACTGCAGAATATCCTGGCCAACATCGATCGTGCGGAGGAGATGAAGCTGCCCATCTGCCAGGATACCGGGGTCCCGGTCGTCTATATCACCCTTCCACCGGAGATACCCCTGGACCAGGGCCTCTACGACGCGGTGGCAGAAGGAGTCAGGCAGGCGACTGCTGCCGTCCCCATGAGGCCCAACGTCGTCACCCCGCTCGGGCGGGAGAACAGCAGGGACAATACGGGAGCGGGCATGCCTGCCGTCCATGTCCGCCCCGGTCCCCGCTTCACCATAACCGTCCTTCCGAAGGGGGCGGGTGCAGAGAACATGTCACGCATAGCGATGCTCCTTCCGTCGCAGAAAGACCGGATCGCGAGGTTCGTGGTGGAGACCATGCTGATCGCCGGTGGAAAGCCCTGCCCGCCCGTCGTCCTCGGGGTGGGGATCGGAAGCACCTTTGACGGTGTGGCGGCGCTTGCAAAGGAGGCGCTCCTTGAGCCTGTCGACACCATGAGCGGCTTCGAGCGCGAACTCTGCGATGCGGTGAACGAACTCGGTATCGGCCCGATGGGCCTTGGCGGGAAGACGACCTGCCTTGCGGTGAAGGTCAAGACCGCGGGGTGCCATACCGCATCGCTGCCCGTCGCCGTGAACGTGCAGTGCTGGGCATGCCGGCGTGCGACCGTCGAGGTGGTACTCTGAAACCCGTATCCCTCGAGACGCCGCTTGGGGAGGAAGTCCTGGATCTCGTTGCGGGTGACATGGTGGAGCTCTCCGGGATCGTCTACACGGCACGGGACGAAGCCCATATGAGGATGATGGATGAGGGTATCCCCTTCGATCCCGAGGGGGCGGCCATCTTCCACTGCGGCCCTGTCGTCGTTGACGAACGGATAGTCGCGGCAGGACCGACGACGTCGGCCCGCATGAACGATCTCTCGGGGTTCCTCCTGGACGCAGGTGTCCGGGCGCTCGTCGGAAAAGGCGGAATGGGGGCAGGGGTTGTCGGGCAGCTGAAGGGGAGGGGAGTCTACCTCGCGCTCACCGGTGGCTGTGCGGCGCTCGCTGCGTCACGGATGACTCTCAGGGGTGTCTATTTCGAAGACTTAGGGATGGCCGAGGCGACCTGGATCATCGGGTTTGATCGCGTCCCCCTCGTCGTCGGCATAGATTCCCATGGACGCGATCTGTATGCAGAGGTAGATACGCATGCAAAGGAACAATTCAAGAGACGGTTCACATTGTAACCACAGGATATAAACCATGAGACTGGTGATTGATCAAGATCGGTGCAAGGGCTGCAACCTCTGCACGCTTGTCTGCCCGTACCGGATCTTTCTGCCCGGAAAGACACTCAACAGGAAGGGCGTGGTGGTACCTGAGCTGGACCGGCCGGAACGGTGCACGAACTGCAGGCTGCAGAAACTCTACGGGCGCACGCTCTGCGGCCTCTGCGTCATGATCTGCCCTGACCAGGCCATCCGGTGGGAAGAGGAAGAACCGCACGAACCGCACAAGGTGGCGATCGAGTATTGACCAGAACTGAATTCATGCAGGGAAATATCGCCTGTGCCGAGGGGGCGATTGCGGCGGGTTGCCGGTTCTTCGGCGGGTACCCCATCACTCCGTCAACCGAGATCGCGGAGCACATGGCAGCAAAGCTCCCCAGGATAGACGGCGTCTTCATCCAGATGGAGGACGAGCTGGCCAGCATGGCCTCGATAATCGGCGCATCCTGGACAGGCATGCGTTCGATGACGGCGACGTCCGGGCCGGGTTTCTCTCTGATGATGGAGAATATCGGGTTTGCCGTCATGACAGAGACTCCCTGCGTGGTGGTGAATATCCAGAGAGGCGGCCCGTCCACCGGGCAGCCCACCATGGGGGCACAGGGAGACATGATGCAGTGCCGTTTCGGCTCACACGGGGATTACAGTGTCATCGCCCTCTCCCCCGCCAGCGTGCAGGAGATGTACGAACTGACGGTAAAAGCGTTCAACCTCGCCGATGAGTTCCGGGTACCGGTCTTTCTGATGTCGGACGAGATCGTCGGCCACATGAGGGAGAGGATAGATATCCCCGACCAGGTCCCCATAATCCCGCGGAAACCGCTGCAGAAGGGAACGCTCCCGTTCCACCCGGACGCGGACCTCGTCCCGGGTTTTCCCCAATTCGGCGAGGGCTACGGGGTTCATGTCACCGGCCTGACCCATGACGAACGGGGCTACCCCTGCGCCACCAGCCCGGGACTGCACGAGAACCTTGTCATGCGGCTCGTGAACAAGATAGAGTCGGCCCGCGACAGGATCGCGGACTACTCGATCACGAACCCCGAAGCAGAGACCGTCTTTGTCACGTACGGCCCGCCTGCACGTTCGGTCGAGCAGGTGGTAAGAGACCTCGGGCGCGACGACATCGGCCATCTCAGGCTCCGTGTCGTGTGGCCGTTTCCCGAATCCGCACTGAAATTGTTTGCCTCCGCAAAACAGTTCCTGGTCCCTGAGATGAACATGGGCCAGGTGGCCCGCGAGATCGAGAGGCACGTTGACCAGCCCGTCATCCCGATCCCGAAACTCGGGGGGAACCTCCACAGCCCCGACGAACTGAAGGCCAGGCTGGAGGTGCTGCATTGAGCTACCAGGACTGGTTCAGGCAGGACCGCCTCCCCCACATCTACTGTTCCGGCTGCGGCAACGGCACGGTGATAAACTGCACGCTGATGGCCGTCGACGAGCTCGGCTGGAAGGAGGAGGAGACAGTCTTCGTGTCGGGGATCGGGTGTTCCTCGAGGGCGTCGGGCTATATCGTCACCGACTCGCTCCATACCACGCACGGGCGTGCACTCCCCTTCGCAACGGGCGTAAAACTCTCAAACCCCGACCTCAACGTCGTGGTCTTCACCGGTGACGGAGACCTCGCGGCGATCGGCGGGAACCATTTCATCCATGCGTGTCGCAGGAACATCGACCTGACCGTGATATGCATGAACAACCAGATATACGGGATGACCGGGGGACAGGGGAGCCCGACGACCCCTGCCGGAGCGCTCTCGACCACCACGCCCTATGGTTCCAGCGAACCGGCATTCGATCTCTCCGAACTTGCGGTCGCCGCCGGCGCAAACTTTGTGGCACGGTGGACATCCTACCATGTCAAGGAGCTGACCAGGGCGATTGGTGCGGGCATGCGGACTCCCGGCCTCTCCTTCATCGAGACCATGACACAGTGCCCCACAAACTACGGGCGCAGGAACAAGCTGCGGCAGGTGACCGACCAGGTGGAGTTCATGAAGAACCATACAGCCCTCCGCCAGAAACTCGATCGAATGCGGGAGAGCGGCCAGAAGGTCCCGACCGACATCATCGCCATCGGCGAGTTCGTCAGGCGCGACAGGCCCGCGATGGGGGTGAGGAGGTGAGACACGAAGTCAGGTTTTCAGGGTTCGGTGGCCAGGGGATCATCCTCTCGGCCGTCATTCTCGGCCGGGCGGCGGTGATGTATGACTCCCTGTATGCCGTCCAGACACAGGTCTATGGTCCTGAAGCCAGGGGCGGCGCATCGATGAGCGCGGTGATCATCGATGACGAGCCGATCCTGTACCCGAAGGTCACAAGCCCGGATATCTTTGTCATCATGTCGCAGGAGGGATTCGAGAAGTACGGGGCGCAGGCGCCGGAAGATGCGACCATGCTCCTGGACTCAAGCCTCGTGCATTCACGCCCGCAGTGCAGGGTCATCGAGATCCCTGCCACGAGGGAAGCAAAAGAGAAACTGGGCAGGGAGATCGTGGCAAATATCGTCATGCTCGGGGCGCTCGTCTCTGCCACCCGCGTGGTCACCGAGACCGCGATAGAGAAGGCGATCCTGGACAGTGTCCCAAAGGGTACCGAGTCCCTGAACCTGAAGGCGATGAAACGCGGGTTTGAACTCGCCCGCGTCGTGGAATGATACGATGAAGTTGTTGGAATACGAAGCAAAGAAGATCTTTGGCAGCTATGGAATCCCCGTCCCCCGGGGAGTTCTCATTCACAGTCCGGAAGATCTCGAATCGGGGGTGGCAGAGAGTCTTGGAGATGGCGTGGTGCTCAAGGCCCAGGTGGATGTCGGAGGCCGTGGCAAGGCCGGGGGCATCCTCATGGCCGACCAGGGCAGCCTGGCCGGGACTGCGAGGGATCTCTTCGGCCGTGAGATCAAGGGCATTCCTGTCAGGGAGGTCCTCGTGGAAGAGCGGATCTCCATCGAGCACGAGTACTACGTGAGCATCGCCATCGACCGTTCATCCAGGAAGGCACTCATCCTCTTTGCCGATTCCGGTGGCGTTGAGATCGAGAGCGTGGCACGGGAGAACCCGGACGCCCTGCGGAAGGCCTCGGTTCCGGTCATTCTCCATGACGTCCCGGCGTTCATGCTCCGCGAATTGAGAGGTGACGCGCCAAAGGAGGTCGAAAAGGTGATCAACAGGCTTTACAGGGCTTTTTGTGAGAAAGACGCCCTCCTGGCAGAGATAAACCCGCTGGTATCGACGCCGTCGGGTATCGTCGCCGCCGATGCAAAACTCATCGTCGATGACAACGCCCTGAAGCGGCAGGGAATAGAACAGAACAGGGACCTCTCGGAGCGGGAGAGGGTTGCCGAAGAGCACGGCTTCTCCTATGTCGAGCTTGACGGTGAGATTGGTGTCATCGGCAACGGTGCGGGCCTGACGATGGCGACACTTGACCTGATCGAGTTCTACCACGGGAAGGCCGCCAACTTCCTCGACGTCGGAGGCGGGGCCGACCAGGAGCGGGTCCGGCATGCCGTCTCCCTCGTCGCCGGAGTCTCCTCCGTCAGGGTGATCATCGTAAACCTCCTCGGCGGGATCACGCGATGTGACGATGTCGCCCGTGGAATCGTGGAGGCAGGCGTCCACCAGCAGATCATTGTCCGGCTCGCCGGGACGAACGAAGATCTCGGAAAGGAGATCCTTGCAGGAAAGGGGTACCGGATGATGGACAGCATGGAGGATGCGGTGAGGGCCGCGGTGGAGGAATCCCGATGATCTATGCAGATAAAAAGACGGGCGTAATCGTCACGGGTGCGACAGGGAAACAGGGTGCGTTCCACATCTCCCTGATGAACGAATACGCCCGCACGGTCGGCGGCAGAGGTGTCGTCGCGGGCGTGAGCCCGGGGAGGGCAGGGCAGGAGGTGGACGGTGTCCCCGTGTACAACACGGTCAGGGACGCTTTACGGGAGCACGATGCCGCCTGCAGCGTCATATTTGTGCCGGCTTTTGCAGCAGCGGACTCGATCATGGAATCGGCCAATGCCGGCATCACGCTGGCTGTCGCCATCACCGAGCACATCCCTGTCCACGACACCATGAAGGCGATATCCTTCGCCGGGATGAACGGCTGCAGCGTAATCGGGCCGAACTGCCCCGGCCTCATCTCCCCAGGTGAGATCAAGCTCGGCATCATGCCTGCACACCTCGCCACGCGGGGCAACATCGGCGTGATCTCCAGGAGCGGGACACTCACCTACGAGATAGTCGACGAACTCACGAAAGCCGGGCTTGGACAGAGCACCGTGGTGGGCATAGGCGGAGATCCGGTCATCGGGCAGACATTCGCGGATGTCCTTGCACGGTTCGAGGATGACCCGCAGACAAAGGCGGTCGCGATCATCGGCGAGGTCGGGGGATCCCTCGAAGAAGAGGGGGCAAAATCCACAGATCTTCCGATAGTCGCCTACATTGCCGGTGTATCGGCGCCTCCCGAGAAGCGGATGGGCCATGCAGGCGCCATCATCGAGGGAGGAGAAGGTGACGCCCGCTCCAAGATAGAGCGTCTCAGGGAGAACGGAGTGCCCGTGGCATCACGGCCTTCCGAGATCCCGGCCCTGATAAAAAAACTCATCTGATCCTCCGGCAGCCTGTCCGGATATCAGGTGAAAACACTTTATGGATTCCGAAGAAGAATGAAAATGAAACGCAGGTTGGAAAGATGACCAGACATGACGATATGCAGGCAGGGCCTGATGACGAGACCGGGGAGTATTCAGGACCGGAACAGTATCTTCGGCCCGGGGAAGAGATCCTCACATGTGCATCCGATATCAAGATAAAGAAGTTCACGTTCGAGGCCTACCTGACAAACAGCAGGCTTTTTCTCATCGATCAGAACGAGAAGAAACCGGGCGTTCTCGCAAAGGAGATCCCGGTCCATTCCATAGTCGAGGGATACCTCGAGCAGACGCCGATACAGGAACCCGTCCTCGTACTCTCGATCAGGACGTCGGATGACGACATCCGCACGATGAAGATGATCTTTGGCCATACCGGTGAGGACCGGACAACCGAGGTGGAGGAGTGGGTCCACCTGATCCAGCATGGCAGGCGGGAGGTGGCAGAAGGGCCATCCGGGACACCGGAGACCGGGGCCGCCACACCGTTTGTCGCCCCGCAGGCGCGGGATGTCTCTGAAACGATCGTGTTTCCGGCGTCTCCGGTGAGAGAGAGCGATATCCGGCCACCTGTCAGCGAGGAGAGGAAGGATGAGGCTGTGGCATCAGCTCCGCAGAGGAGAGAGTCGCCCCCTCAGGTCCAGGCCTCTGCTTCGAGCACCCGGATCATGTTCTGCCACCATTGCGGAAGGAGACTGCCTCCCAATGCGAATTTCTGTCCTTTCTGCGGGACACGAATGCACCAGTCGTCACACGAGGAACGGGAGGTGCGGCAAGCACCCCGTCCAGTGGAGCCGGAGGTCCAGGAGCCGGAAGAGAAGAGAAAAGAGAGGAAAGGACTGAGAAGGCTGTTTTCGCGGAAGAAATGATATTTTCATCTCTTCTGTGCAACCACCATCTCGACCATCGAGCCTGCATGGTAATCATCCCTGATCTTTTTTTCGCTCCATATCGCGAGTCCCGCATCCTCCATCGCATCCCGGTATTCGGGAGTCATGAACGGTCGTTCCTTGGTGTATCCGCCTCGTTCCTTCGGTATTTCTTCCAGCGTCCATAACTGCCATTCCAGGGCCTGGTACATATCTTTTCCGTCGTCACCGGCCGTCTGGACATTCACAAAGTATCCCCCGGGGTTGAGCGCCGCGGCAATGTCCGCCAGTATCCCGATACTCTTGCCGCTCGGGCTTGAAGACGAGAGGATGAGGTCATAATTTTTCCCGAAATCGTCCCTGAAAAAATCACCGGCAATGGTATGGACACGCCGGGCATCGAAACGCGAGATGTACTCTTCCGCGAGAGGGATGATATGCGGGAGATCGAAGATATATGCCTCGAGGGAAGGATTCATCGATGCCAGTGCGATGGCATAGAGTCCGTGTCCGCCACCAAGATCCACCATTCTCCCAAACCTGGAAAAACCCGGAAGATCGGCTATCTCCCGGACAGTCCTCTGGAGCCTGCCGCATCGTGCATTTTCAGCCATGGCCGGGAGAGTGAGTTCCCCGAAGAAGACCTCCCGGGGATAGACGACGGGCCCCTCTTCCAGTACACTCTTCAGCCTGCACCAGATATCCCGCATGAAATGGAAGTTCTTTTTCGTGAATGCAACCTGGGAGAAGTGGGAACCAGGGTTTAAGTATACGGATGCAATCACGCTGTTCCGGAAGCTGTCTCCTTCTCGTACCAGGAGTCCCATCCCGCAGAGGAGAGCGAGGAACGGCTCTGCCATACCCTCATGTATCCCGGTCAGCCTCGCGATTGCAGGAATATCGTGCGGCTCGGCCAGGATCTCAAAGAGTGAGAACTCAACCGCGGCTGATAGGGCGGCTGCCTGTATCATCCCATGCCTCCCTTCGTCGACGAGGGAGAAGAAGGCGGAAGGCGGCAGGGGGGGTGTATCGAGAAGGTCGTTTTCGTGATGCATGACTCACCAGCACGGAAAGGGTATCCTCGATCACCATAGATATGATTTCTGGTTTTTCTTAAAAAACGCCGTACAGCACGAAGACGGCCGGGTTTTTCATGCCCGCTTGCGAGATTATATATAAAAAACCGTTGTTATATTGGAATTGTCCAAAAGGAATGATTAAGTGATTTCCAATCCTTTTTATTCTGACTATATACTCATGCATCGAGGGATTTAATGAAGAGAAACATCAGAGTGGAAGCCCTGCACCAGGTCCCGCTTGAGCAGCAGCAGATCGAGCTCGTGGAACGGAAATGTATCGGACACCCGGACAGCCTTGCAGATGGGATAGCCGAATCGGTCAGCCGGGCCCTCTCCATGGCCTATCTCGAGGAATGCGGCGCGATACTGCACCACAATACCGACCAGGGAGAGATAGTGGCAGGGGAATCCATTCCCAAATATGGCGGCGGAAAGATCATAAAGCCGATATACATGCTGATAAACGGTCGTGCAACGAAAAAATTCGATGGTATCGATATTCCAACGGATTCGATCGCGCTCGAGGCAACACGCAACTACTTCCGAAAGACGCTGACCAACCTGGACCTTGACAGGGACATCATCATAGACTGCAAGCTCGGCACCGGGTCGACCGATCTCCGGGACGTCTTCCGGCCCTGCCAGGATAATATCCCCCGGGCAAATGACACCTCGTTTGGTGTGGGCCATGCGCCGTTCTCAGAGACAGAGACGATCGTGAAGGCTGTCAGCGATTACATCGACGAAGTCCTGCGGCCGAAACACCCGGCCATCGGGCACGATATCAAGATCATGGGGCTCCGGGACGCCGATACGATCACGCTCACGCTCGCCTGCGCCGTGGTCGACAGGTACTGCAGCGGCCTTGCCGAGTACTGCGAGAGCAAGGATATATTGCAGGAGCACGCGCTCTCCGTCGCACAGAAGTTCACGAACCGGAACGTCGTCGTCGATGTCAATACCGCAGACGACATCAACTCTGGCAGTGTCTTCCTCACCGTCACCGGCACATCCGCCGAGATGGGCGATGACGGGTCGGTGGGCCGGGGCAACAGGTGCAACGGTCTCATCACGCCAAACCGCCCCATGAGCATGGAAGCCACCAGCGGGAAGAATCCGATCAACCATATCGGGAAGATCTATAACATACTTGCGACACAGCTCGGGCAGGAATGCGTCCAGAAGGTGGACGGGATCGAAGAGATCTATATCCGGCTCCTCTCCCAGATCGGAAAGCCGATAGACCAGCCGCTGGTTGCAAGCATCCAGATCCTCCCCAGCCCCGAGATCAGGATCACGGAAATAACCGCCGAGGTCGAAGGAATCATTGACGAAGGACTCGCGAATATCACCTGCATCACCGAGAAGATCATCCGTGGAGAAGTCGGGACGTTCT
>JAHDSI010000196.1 GCA_018432765.1 Methanoregulaceae archaeon
CGTCAAAAGCTTGCGCGTATGGCGCGTGTCTTCGGCGGCGATAAAATCCACTTCTTTCAGCACGCGCAGCGCGCGCAGGGTGATGTCTTCAAGATTGCCTATGGGTGTGGCCACGATATAGAGCACGGTTTTTCCTCCCCGATATGGTAGATTTTTTTGAGCGCGGGCGTATAGCTGCCGTCGGGCTCATAGACCGCAAGCGTCGGCAGGAACTTCACGCCGCTGCGCGCACCCGCACGCGCTTCCACCAGCGCGAAATTGGGCGCTTTATCGGCGTGCGGTGCCACAAGCTGTATGCGCTTGGGCTCAAGGTGATATGCGCGCAAAACGTCCATGAGCTCCGCAAACCGTTCGGTGCGGTAGATCATGGTCAGACGGCCGCCTGTGCGCAGCAGACTTGCTGCGGCGGCGATCACGTCCTTCAGCGTGCACAGAACCTCGCGCTTGGCGATATTGAGAAACGCGTTGGCGTTGTCCATGCCCGCGTTGACGCGCTCGTACGGCGGATTGCAGACCACGGCGTCCACGCCGTGCGCCACATGGTCGCGCGCGTTCTTAAGGTCGGCGCAAACGATGCGGATACGGGCGTCCAGCGCGTTAAGCGACACGCTGCGCTGCGCCATATCCGCAATGGGCGGCTGAACCTCGATGCCGGTGATGCGGGCGGCAGGCTGTTTGGCATGCAGCAGTATGGGGATAATGCCGCAGCCTGTGCCCAAGTCCACCACATGTTCGTCCGCAAACACCTCCGTAAACGCGGATAGCAGCACGGCATCCGTGCCGAAAGCAAAGAATGACGGGTTTTGTATGATGGCAAACCCGTTTTGCAGGTCTTCGATTTTTTCACCCGGTTTTAGCGGCATGACATTCCCCTTACGGCATTTTGCACTATTATACTACATTGCGCGGCTTTTAAAAACACGACGTAAAAACACGATAGCGATTGCGGCGGCCTAAGGGAAAGAACTGCTTTACTATGGCTGTCAATTGCGCTATAATGACGGCTGAGAGGAGCATAAAGACCATGAAGAAGTTTATGCTGGTTATGCTGGTTGTGCTCATGGCAATCGGCGTCCTTGCAGCATGTGCACCCATACAGGAAGGCGTGGAATACGCCAAGGCATTGCCAGGCTGGGCGATTGCGCTGGGCGCTGTCGTTGTTTTTTGTATCGGTTTCGGGCTCATCTGGAAGCTTGTGCCGGGTTTTGTGAAGGTGATTGCGCTGATTGCGCTGGTGGTTGTGGTGGCGGGTACGGCTTACGGCCTCTGGAAAATACCGCTGGTGAGCAAAGCCATCGATGAAGCCGAAAATCTCAAACAGGAATACCTGATTGGCGACGAAGAATCGCCGTCTCAAACGCCGGAGGCTCTCGAATAGATCAAAGCCCCCGAATACTTACATTGCTGATGAATTGAGAAGCGGCTGCGGCCGCTTTTTTGATTGTCTCGCTGCTGTGCGGCTCAAGCCGGTGCGGGCTGTTTTCGGGCTTGCGGTATTGCTGAAGCACGTATTTGCGCGCGCCTTGGACGCGCCGCGCAATGGCTGCCGCGTCGTCGATGCTCAGCAGCGGCATGAACGTGGTGCGGAACTCATAATCGATGCCCGAGCTCATAAGCAGCTCTGCCGTCTGCCATATGGGCGTATCGTCCAACTCAAAAGACACCACGCGGGAGAGCGCTCCCGGCGGCGCTTTGATATCCATGGCCACGTAGTCAAGCCGGTCAAGCAGCGACCTGACGATATCGGGCTTTAAGCCGTTGGTGTCGAGTTTGATTTTGTACCCGAGCGCGCGGATGCGCTCGATAAAGGCTTCAAGGTCTTTTTGCAGCGTGGGCTCACCGCCTGAAATGACCACGCCGTCAATAAAGCCTTTGCGTTTTTGCAGATAGTTTTCGACCTCGGCCGGATGAATGCGTTTTGTTTCCTTCCACAGCGGACGGTTGTGGCAATACCAGCAGTCCATGTTACAGCCGGGCACAAACACGACGGACGCGATGTGCCCGGGATAGTCAAGAAACGAATTTTTCACAAAACCGGCAATCTGCATATCATATCGCCTCGGGGATGACAAATTTGACCCTTTCCTTATATTCTTCCTTCTTGCCTTCGTTAAAGTTCTGCACGGGCCTTAAATAGCCCACCACACGGCTCCAGACCTCGGTTTTCGCGCCGCATTCGGGGCAGGTAAACCGTTCGCCCGCGATATAGCCGTGCTGGTCACATACGCTGAATGTGGGCGTCAAAGAGATATAAGGCATCTTGTAATGCGAGAAGATGCGCTGGATCAGCAGTTTGGCTGTCTGAAGGTCATCAATGCGCTCGCCCAGATACAGATGCTGCACCGTGCCGCCCGTATAGAGCGACTGAAGCTCGTCCTGAAGCTCGATCATTTCGATGATATCGTCGGTAAAGCCCAC
>JAHDSI010000032.1 GCA_018432765.1 Methanoregulaceae archaeon
TCAATTCCCTTCCGGATCCGCCTGCCCGTGCTCGAGCTCCTGCCCCCGGAGCACGTTCCGCCGGATCTTTCCTGAAATGGTCTTTGGAAGGTCGTCGACGAACTCGATCGCTCGGGGATACTTGTAGGGGGCCGTCGTCTTCTTGACAAAGTTCTGGATGTCCTTTATCAGCTTCTCGCTCGGGGTAAACCCGTCTTTTAGCACGATGAAGGCCTTGACGATCATTCCCCTGATCACGTCAGGAGAGCCGACCACCGCCGCCTCCTTGACCGCCGGGTGCTCCATGAGGGCGGATTCCACCTCGAAGGGCCCGATCCGGTACCCTGAGCTCTTGATGACATCGTCGTCCCTTCCGTCAAACCAGAAATAGCCGTCCTCGTCGACGTAGGCCTTGTCGCCCGTGTAATAGAAATCTCCGACGAACGCCTCACCGTTGGCCTCGTCGTCGTAAAGGTAGCCGTCGAAGAGCCCGACCGGGCGGGGTTTTACGCGGACGGCGATCCGTCCCACCTCGCCCTGCGGGACCGGGCGGCCATCGTCGTCCTGGAGCTCGATCTGCCAGCCCGGGGAGGGGCGGCCCATGGAGCCCTGCTTCACCTTCATGCAGGGGAAGGTGCCGATCACCAGGACAAGTTCCGTCTGCCCGTAGCCCTCGTAGATGGTGAGACCGGTTCCCTCCTGCCAGACGCGGATAACCTCTGGATTGAGGGGTTCTCCCGCGCTGACGCAGTGGCGCAGTTCACGAAGGTCGAACTTCTCCAGGTCGGCGAGGATTAACATGCGGTACACGGTCGGCGGTGCGCAAAAGACGGTGACCTCGTACCTCTCGAGGACCGGCAGCAGTTCGGTCGCCTTGAACTTGCTCCTGATATCGTACACCAGGATGCATGCCCCCTGTATCCAGGGGCCGAAGAACTTACCCCATGACGACTTCGCCCAGCCGGTGTCTGCCAGTGTGAAATGGAGATCGTTTTCGCGCAGATCGAGCCAGAATGCCCCGGTGGTGGTATGGCCGATCGGGAGGGACTGGTTGTGGACGACCATCTTCGGCTCCCCGGTAGTCCCTGACGTGAAGTAGATGACAAGCGGATCGGTGGACCGTGTCCGCTCCATGCCCGGAAGGTTGACGAGGTTCCGGGAGACCGGTGCAGGGTAGTCGAGTTCGACAGGGTAGCTGATCCACCCGGGAAGTTCGGCGTCCACGACGAGGCGGGAGACCAGCGTCGGGCAGTCGTTGCAGATCTCTTCGACCTTGCCTGCGTTCTCCTCGTCCGTGATCACCATCTTGATCTTTGCCGAGTTGATGCGGTACCGGAGATCCTTGGGCGTAAGCATCGTCGGGCAGGGACAGAAGACCGCACCGAGCTTGATTGACGCGATGGCGAAGATCCACCATTCAGGGATCCTCGGGAGCATGATGATGACGTGGTCTCCCTTCTTGATGCCATATTTCAGGAGCATGTTGGCAGCCGAATTTGAGAGGTTCATCAGCTGCCGGAATGTGTAGGTCCTCTCGCGGCCGTCCTGGTCGACGTGTATCATCGCCAGCCTGTTCCGGTCTTTCTGGGCTATCCGGTCGATGACATCGAACCCGAAATTGTAGAACTCGGGGACATCCAGGGAGAAGTTCCGATACGTCTCCTCGTAATCTGTCATATTGTGCTCGGCGGCAGACATATGAACAGATCCATTCGCGATATTGAGAGATAAAACTGTCTTTTTTGCCGGGGAATCAATAAAAAAGGAGATATTCTGCAGGGATACGGGGCCTGCCGAAAAAATTACTCCTAATCCTTGGAGAACCGTGCGAATTCGTTGGCCCGGAGCTCGTTCCTCTTGATCTTGCCTGATAGCGTCTTTGGAAGGTCTTTGACGAACTCCACTGCTCTCGGGTACTTGTACGGGGCCGTGGTACTCCTGACATGATTCTGTATATCCTTGACCAGTCTCTCAGATGGATCATATCCCGGTTTTAAGACGATGAAGGCCTTGACTATCGTCCCCCTGATGAGATCCGGGGAGCCGACCACTGCCGATTCCTGGACTGCCGGGTGTTCCAGGAGAGCGGATTCGACCTCGAAGGGCCCGATCCGGTAGCCTGAGCTCTTGATGATATCGTCGTCCCTGCCGACGAACCAGTAATACCCGTCCTCGTCCCTGAATGCCTTGTCACCGGTATAATAGAACCCGTTCCTGAACGACTCTGTGTTTGCGGCAGCGTTGTCGAGGTATTCCACGAAGAGACCGGGCGGACGCGGGTTCAGGCCGACGGCGATCTTTCCCTCCTCGTGCAGCCCGACGATGTTTCCGTCATCATCGTGGAGCTCGATATGCCATCCCGGTGCCGGTTTTCCCATCGAGCCGGGCCGGTTCTTCATTCCCTTGAACGTGCCGATGCAGCAGACGGTCTCGGTCTGCCAGTAGCCTTCATGGATGGTGAGTCCGGTCCCCTCCTCCAAGACCCGGATCACCTCGGGATTCAGGGGTTCTCCCGCGCTGACGCAGTGGCGAAGCTCTCTGAGGTCGAACTTCTCCAGGTCGGCCAGGATCAGCATGCGGTAGATCGTCGGCGGCACACAGAACGTGCTGATCTCGTACTTCTCGAGGAGCGGCAGGAGTTCCGTCGCCTTGAACCTGCCCTTCACGTCGTAGATGAAGAGGCAGGCTCCCCGGATCCACTGGCCGAAGATCTTTCCCCATGCACACTTCGCCCAGCCGGTGTCGGAATAGGTGAAATGGACGTCGTTTTTGCCGACCGTCTGCCAGAGACCGGCGGTGACCAGGTGGCCGAGGGGATAGCCATTGTTGTGCAGGACCATCTTCGGCTCGCCGGTGGTCCCTGATGTGAAGTAGATAAGCATGGGATCGGTCGCCAGCGTCTTTCCCACCGGCATGCTGACTGATCGGTGTGAGACCGGTGCGGGATACAACAGCTCGTCCGGGAAACTGACCCACCCTGGGCGCTCACCGTCAACCAGGAAACGGCAGGTGAGCGAGGGGCACCCATCCACCACCTCGTCAACCTTCGCAGAGTTCTCGCGGTTGGTGATGATCATCTTGAATTTTCCCACGTTCAACCGGTAATCGATATCCTTTGGGGTGAGCATCGTCGGGCAGGGGCAGACAACCGCACCGAGCTTGATCAATGCAACGGTAAAGATCCACCATTCGGGGATCCGTGGAAGCATGAGCATGACCCGGTCCCCCTTCTGGATTCCGTATTTGAGGAGGATATTCGCCGCCTGGTTCGAGAGGTTTTTCATATCCCGAAACGAGAACTTCTTCTCGAGCCCCGCCTGGTTCACCCAGATCATGGCCAGCTTGTTCCTGTCGATCTCTGCCCATCTGTCGATCACGTCAAATCCAAAATTGAAATATTTCGGCACGTGTACCTGAAAATCCCTGCACATCTCGTCGTATGAGTCAAAATCTATGGTCGTATCTTCCATGGAAAAACCTATAAAAATTGTCGGGAATCAATTTTAATCTGTCTTTTTATTTTCCGGGCATCCAAGGATGGAATCAGGGAGGATAAAGATATTCCATTAGTATTATAGTGCGACACGGAGCATGTATTATCCAATGGATGAGAAGAGATACGATACACTGAAAATTGAGAATATCGTTGCATCCGGGGCTATTGCCGATTCCATTGATCTCGTGGAGATCTCCAGCAAGATAAAAAACTGTGAGCTCAATACGAAAAGATTTCCCGGGGCTGTCTTCCGCATCGAAAGTCCCAAGATTGCCTCCTTAATCTTCTCTTCCGGAAAGGTCGTCCTGACAGGTATCAGGGACAAGCAGTCCTTGAAAGATGGTCTCGACCTGATCATCCAGTCCATGAAAGAGGCAGGCGTGGAGACCTATGACGAGCCCCGTGTCGCCATCACCAATATCGTATGCTCGTACGACATCGGGAAATATATCAACCTCAACAAGGTCGTCATAACCCTCAACCTGGAAAATATCGAATACGAGCCCGAGCAGTTCCCCGGACTGGTATACCGGATCAAGGACCCGAAGATCGTCGCCCTCCTCTTCTCATCAGGAAAGATCATCCTCACGGGCGGAAAGAACCTTGTGGATATCAAGAGAGGCCTCGAGTTCCTGGAGCACAAGCTCGGAAGCATCATGTGATGTACCGGAACCGGTAAGTCCTGA
>JAHDSI010000015.1 GCA_018432765.1 Methanoregulaceae archaeon
CGGTCTTGTATGTCAGCGGGATATTCACGGGGTTTACCGAGTAGATCCAGATGCCGTCAAGCGGCTTTACCTGGCTTGACGCGGACATCGAATCCCACATGCCGGTCTCGGCATCGTAGAGGTATATCGAGCGTCCGCCGGTATCGACTCCGCCAAAGAGCACTCCGGCGGTGTTATGTCCATCCGCCAGCCTCTTTGGCGTGGAGATGAAGTTCCAGCCGGATTTCAGGTTGATCTCCGCTGTTCCCGGCGTGGGTGACACGGTCGGTGACACGGTTGGCGTCGGGCCTGAACCCACGGTGACATAGCCGTTCTTGGTGACGGAGGAAGTTCCTGCCGGGCCGGTTACCGTGAGCGTCACATCATACGTGCCGGGGTTTAGGTAGGTGTAGGACGGGTGCTGGACCGTCGAGGTGCCGACACCGTCACCGAAGTTCCAGAGCCATGCTGTCGGGGGCAATCCCACAGATATATCGGTGAACTGCACCATCAGCGGTGTGGATCCAGATGTGGGTATACCCGAGAAGTCGGCCATGGTCGCGGTGTTGCTCTCCACCTTGAAGGTCAGGACAAGATAGGAATCGTCGATGTTCGGGTTGTCCAATCCTGCAATTAGGGCATCGTATGCATCCGTCCCGGCCAGGCGGCCCGTTCCGTCGATCTGGAAGAGTTTACTCCAGACAACCGGGTTTGCACTAACCACATAGGTCTTGGAAGTGTCCCATGTATACATCCACCACCAGTATTGATTAAACATCAGAGGCGATGAGTCGGGGATGATATCCAGCTTGTGGTTGTACATCGGATGCTGGACAACGACGTGATACGTTCCTGGCAACAGCCGGAGGCCGTTTATATCATCCTTAATGTTGAAGGAGAAAGCTCCATTGGGACACTCCGGCTCGACGGTATTAAAGATGTATTTCTCACCTGCGACTTTGTTTTCACCAAACACCCAATATGCAATCTGTGCATTCTTGCAGGGGCATGATTGACACTCGTCCTCCCTGATACCGGTTGCATACCCTGATACGATGATATCAGGCTCCTCGCA
>JAHDSI010000184.1 GCA_018432765.1 Methanoregulaceae archaeon
CATGGGATTGACGAATTTATCCAGCAGTACAGGATTCTCGGGAAAGGCGGCGAGGTCTTCTGGATCGAGGACTATACCCATATACGCAGGGACGACGACGGAATGGTCACCCACTACGAGGGAATCATCCTCGATATTACCGCCCGGAAGCGTGCGGAAGAAGCACTGCAAAGAAGCGAACAGCGGAACGTTCATCTTCTCGAAGCGTTACCCGACATGATGTTCACTATCTCCCGCGACGGCGTATACCTCGATTTCCATGTGCCTGACCCGGCCTTCCTTGCAATCCCCGAGGACGAGATCCGTGGCAGGAACATCAGCGAAACCGGGTTTTCAGCTGAGATGGCCGGGCATATGATGCAGCATATCATCCGGGCGATAGAGACAGGAGATCTCCAGAAGTTCGAGTATAATCTCGAACTGCCCATCGGGACACATCACTACGAGGCACGGATGGTTGCTCTCAACAAGGATGAAGTGCTCGCAATCGTACGTGACATCACCGAACAGAAGGAGATGGAGGCACTCCAGAAGCACTTCACGGAAAAGCTGAAGCAGCAGGTCGATGAACGGACAGAGGCCCTCAACGCCATGCTCGATGAAAAAATCCTGCTCCTTCGTGAGATCCACCACCGGGTCAAGAACAACCTCCAGATCATCATCAGCCTGATGAACCTCCAGATGCGGAAGGCTGATGATCCCCGGCTAAAAGAGCTGCTCCTGGAGACGCAGGGCAGGGTGCGGGCGATGTCACTCGTCCATGAGAAGCTCTACCAGTCCGAAGACCTCTCGAAGATCAACCTCTCCTCGTACCTCCACTCGCTCGGCACGCAACTCATCTCCTCCCATGGCGAGATCGCACGGAAAGTAACTTTACATATGGAATTCGATCCTATACTGACCGACATAAATATCGCAATTCCCCTTGGCCTTGTCGTGAACGAGCTGGTCTCAAACGCCGTCAGGCATGCATTCCCCGGTGAAATGGAAGGGAACGTGACCCTCCGTGGTCAGATGTCAGGCAAAGAGATCACGCTGTCTGTGGCCGACGACGGAATCGGGTTCCCCGAGGGATTCGACCTGCGTGACAGCAGGACACTCGGGCTCCACCTGGTCCAGACACTGGTCAGGCAGCTTGATGGCAGGATCGAACGGGCGAGCGTGGAGAGGGGGACAAAGTACATCGTGGTCATTCCCGTGAAGGAGACAGGAGAGAAAGCATGACAGCGACACGGATTCTGGTGGTTGAGGATGAGCAGATCGTTGCAGAGGACCTGAAGATGACCCTCGAGACACTGGGGTACGAGGTGGCAGGTATTGCCAGCAGGGGGGAGACTGCGGTTGAACTGGCAGAATCAGAGAGTCCGGACCTCATCCTGATGGACATCATGCTCGCCGGCGCGATGGACGGGATCTCGGCCGCATCGGAGATCCGGGCCCTGTTCAATATCCCCGTGATCTATGTCACGGCGTATGCCGACTCCAACCTGCTCGAGAGGGCGAAGCAGACCGAACCGTTCGGCTACATCGTCAAGCCCTTCAACGAGCGCGAGGTGCAGTCAAACATCGAGATCGCCCTCTTCAAGCACCACATGGAACTTGAGTTAAAAAAACGGGACGCCATCCTCATGGCGCTTGGTTTCGGCATGGAGTGGTTTTTACGGCAACTCTCGGAGAGCCACCAGATCACGCTCCGGGATGAAGGCGGGAGGGGCGGTTATGATTTCATGCCGATACTGGAACAGATCGGGGTCGCCATGGAGATCGACCGCATCGCGCTGCTCCGCATCTCTCCCAAAGGAGCGAATCGCGATATGTTCGTTCTCGTGAACGAATGGACCGCCCCGGGGATCGAACCGATCCTCGGTGAGAGCGGAGAGATCCCCCATTCAGCAGAGGCCCTGGGGCTCTCGGAATCGATCCAGGAACTCCATGGGGGCACCCCTGCATCCTGCAGTACCGGCAGCGATAGCGGAGGCCAAAACATCTGGAGCAGATACAGTATCCAGACTGCTTTCGCCCTTCCGGTCTTTGTGAGCGACCAGTTTTGGGGGACAGCCATCTTCTGCAACCGGACGGAACGGACGTACCTGGACGAAGAGATCGAGGCAATGAAGATCGCCGCCAATATTGTCGGGGGAGCAATGAGCCTGTATATCTCGACAGAGGAACGCCACTCTCCCGGGGCTGATCCCGTTCCCGGGTGAAGAATTACCGGGTACTGGACCCTCCGGGGCTGAGAAGGAGATGAATTATCCGTGAGTACACGCACTGCCGCACCCTGCAGGCGGGATGAGAATTGAGATCGATCCTGGTTGTCGAGGACGAGCAGCTGGTCGCAGAGGATATCCGGCTCACACTGGAAGGATATGGCTACAGGGTCGTTGGAACGGCAACGACTGGCGAAGTTGCGGTGCGGCTTGCCGGAGAATCCCGCCCTGACCTCGTGCTCATGGATATCTATCTCGCCGGTGAGATGACCGGCATCGAGGCTGCCGGAGAGATACGGAGACGATTTGATATTCCCGTCATATTCCTGACCGCCTTCTCAGATGACGATATTATCCGTAAGGTCAGGGAGATTGGGCCGTACGGATATCTGCTGAAACCGTTCAACGAGCAGGAGATGTACATCACCATAGAGATCGCATTCTATCGCCATACCATGGACCGGGCCCTCCGGGAGAGCGAGCAGCGGTACCGCCTCTTCGTCGAACATTTCCAGGGGGTGGCGTTCCGGCTCTCCATGGATCTCGCACCGGTATTCTATCATGGGTCCCTTTCACGCATAACCGGGTATACCGAGGACGAGATAATTTCGGGAAACCCGTCATGGCGCATGCTGGTACATCCAGATGACCGTGGGTCCTATGACGAACAGGTGGAACGTGCAGGAACAGTTCCCGGGTACACCAACGAGTTCCAGTACCGGATCATCGACAGGAACGGCACGATCCGCTGGATAGAGGAACTCCTTCAGAATGTGGTTGATTCGATGGACGAGCCGCAGTTCATCCAGGGATCCCTCTTTGACATCACCGGGCGGGTTGCAGCAGAAGAGAGGCTGCGCGACCTGAACACGAGGCTTGATGGCCTGGTAAAGCAGCGGACACTCGATCTCGAGCGGACAAACCGCGAATTGTTCCTGAAAAACCGGGCGTTGCAGATCAGGTCATCGGCAACGGGGGCGCTTGTATTTGCCGAAACCGAGGACGATCTCCTCCGCGGTATCATGCGAAACCTCGAGGCGTCGGGAGGATACCGTGCGCTGTGGCTGGCGACGTTCGGGGACGACTTCCAGGTCAGGACCGTGACGTCGTTTGGCGAAATCTGCGGCCTTTTAGGGACCACGGATACGGTAGCCTCTCTTCCGCCATGTATCAGGAAAGCGATATACCGGGATTCGGCAGTGGTGATGGAGGAACTCTGCCCGATCAGCGACGAATGTCCCGGGCTTTCGGAGGGGATCCGACCCGGGACGCTTGCAGCAGGGCTCTGCTCCAGGGGGAAACTGCTGGGCGTGGTGTGTGCCGCCCTGCCGCCTCATATCGCACCCGATGAGCCCGAGATAACCCTCTTTGAGGAGATGGCCAGGGAGATCACCCTCACGATCGACCATCTTCGGGCGGTGAAGAGGGAGAAGCGTGCACTCGACCGGATATCGAGAACCCTGGAACAGTTCGCAACACTCAATGACCACATACGAAACCCGCTCCAGGGCATAGTTGGCTATGCGAGTCTCGAAGATGACGAGAGGTCGAAGAAGATCATCTCCCTCTCCATGCAGATCAACGAGATTGTAAACCGCCTTGACCGGGGCTACCTCGAGTCGAAGAAGGTGAGGTTTTATCTCGAACGGCACGAGGGAGTAACCCTGGCAGGGCCTGGAAGAGAGACGCAACCCGGCGATGATGAGCCGGATTCTTCTTCCGGGGGCAGGGAGAAGGGAGGTGACTGACTGTGGAGACGATTGCAATCGTTGATGATGACCCGTATATCGTGGAGGTCTTCTGCCTGACTTTCGAGAGAGCGGGATATTCCGTTCTCGGGTTCACGGATCCGGTCGAGGCACTGGAGGCGATCCCCACGAAGCGGGTATCCCTCCTTATCCTTGACCTGATGATGTCGCCCATCACCGGGCTCCAGTTCCTCGACGAGAGGCGAAAAGACAGGGCCCTCTCGGAGATACCGGTTCTCATACTCTCGGCATGGGACCTCTCTCCCGAGGAGAGGAAGGAGTATGCAGATGATATCGCAGGGATAATCCGAAAGCCGGTTATGCCGCGAACGCTCGTGGAAATGGCGGGGGTGTTCCTGAAGAAGGAATAGGACGGACCTGTCACCTGAATCCAGGGGATACCGCCGGGTGAGCATCGAACACGCGATTTTCTGCAGGAAACATTTCACGGGATTTTTGTATCCTGGCTGAGAAAAAAATCCATCGCGCCGGGGTATCACATCGCGGGGTGGGGAGTGGCGGTTCCCCGTCTTATCTGTAGCCGATCTCTTTCGCACAGGAAAAAAAGCGAATCTGTTCAGATCTCTTATTCGTGACACCCGCTCTCCTGCAGGAGTCAGGTATGGGAACCCGGGATGCCTGACCCCCATTTTAAAATCTTGCAGGTAACAATAATTTTATTAATATATAGAAATATCAATGAATCGTGGTGAGGTGTGGTATGAAGATCGGTGATATCTACGAGATGAAGCGGGCCGGAGATGTCAACGGACTGCTCTCTGCAGTCTTCGATGACAACGAGTACGTCCGTGCCGCTGCCGCGGAGACCCTTTCCGGTTACCCTGATCCGCGGGTGAAAGAGGTGCTTTCCCGGGTTAAGTTCGACGACCCTGTACAGCGGGTGCGGGACGCGGCCACCCGGGCGCACCTGATGGTCGTCCAGTCGACGAGGAAGGAGACGGAGACGGACTAGTCCTTTCCAAAAAAAACCTCTCCTATTTACCCCCGCAGGAAACGACTCAAGGGATTGCTGGACTTTCCAGCCAATCCTTTTCCGGTCCTGCTGCCGGTGTCCTCTCACGTTCCTCCAACAGAAGCATCCTCTCCAGCTGCCTGTTGATCTCTCCTGTCAGGTAAGCCCGGAGGAGCCACGAATCACTTGCATCTCCTGGATATTTGGAACGCTGCAAGAAGCCCTGCTACTGTCAGGACCGGGCCAATGCCGGGAGCCCGGGTTGGTTTTGTCGTCGCAGGCATCGTATCTCCCCTCTCCATCGTAGCGAGGTAAATGCTCCCGTTGCCTCCGATCGGGTCCGAACCAAGCCAGGCCATGTGCGGGCCGTCGATACTGATGAAGTCGACGAAGGTCCCTGGAGAGAGAGACGAGGTCTCCATGGTTTGGGGATCGAGCACGATGATCCGGTTGCGAGCGATCCCTTCAGCCAGCTCCCAGGCCACGTGGGTTCCGTCGGTCGCAAGCGAACCAAACGTAGCCTCTTTGTCCTGTTTCGTGAGTGTTTCTGTTACTTCACCGGTGTTGGGACGTAAGAGGACAGTCTCTCCGGTTGATATGGTGTACAGGCAGAGTTCGCTGTACATCTCCCGTGGCTTCTCGGTGCGCACATCCTTCCGATACAGCACATAATTGCCGCCGAGCGCTGTCCCGGAGATAATCTCATGGGTCGTATTGAGGCGGGACCTTTCAAAGACGGTTGTTGTCGTCCCTGTGACTGTCCCGTATAACCGGAGATCCATCGTTTCCGCATCGGTATAGAGGATATGATCACCATCGAACGCAACGTCCGCCCCATCGATCGTGCTGATTCCGGGGATGATGGTGGTGTCTTCTGTCCGGATGTCGTAGTGCATGATCGAACTTGCGATGGATTCGTCCGGGCTTTCGGACCAGACAACGCCATCACCTGAAATTTTCGGCCAGGCCGCAGTCTCTGATATCCTGATTGTCGTCGACGTATCTCCCTCGATCGAATACAGGAAGATCTGGTTCGGGCCATCCGCTGCGGATCCGAAAACGGGTTCGCTGAACCATACGGCATAATTGCCGTCTATTGCCTCACCGGTCAGGGTGGATCCTGCATCCGGGGTTGCAATCCGTCTCTCTTCCCCGTCGTCCAGCGAATAGAGCTGGATGACCCGGGTCGAGTTCTGATCCATTGCATCACCAATCGAGCCCGAGTATATCACATAATCCCCTGAAATATCGGTATAAATGGAGTCCAGTTCGGGATCGGAGATTTGTTTATAGGACCACGAGGCGTCGGCAGCCGCCTGGGGAGTCAAGAGGAGAAGACAGATCAGGGCGATTCCGGCGGATGCAGCTACACCCGGGTTTCTATCACTCATGTCATCAGGGTTGCACGGGTCCATTAATGAGGTTTTTTGTAAATACCTTTTTTCGCATCAAAGGACAGAAACATCCATGCAGGAGAACGAACCATCGAATGAACCGGGCCATTCAGGAAGGAGACACAGAGAAGCCGGCTGATTCTGCTTTTACACGCGTCGCAAAGGCCGTCCGCCGGATGGCATCCGCCCGCACCCGGGGAGAGCTCGGGGGGATGATTGCCGAAGAGATAACCTCGTACTCCCTGTACGAACTCCAGGTTATTGGTGGCACCATGAAAAACGAGATTGACCGGCTCCCGTCACCCTACCGCGAGAAGATTCGCCCCTACTTTGATATGCAGTTCTTCGGGATGTACCACCGGCTCCTCTCCATGCACCGTTCAGGGGAATTCTCCAATCTCGGGGAGCCGATCTCGGACGAGGAGACGTTTGCCAGGTTCCTGGCGGCGGTACCTGCAGGGTGCTTTGAAAATTCCAGTTCATCCGGCACCGAGTTTTCGTTTGGCGATCCCGTCCGCTCCCTCTTCTACTACCTGCTCTCTGCCTTTGCCATGTTCGTGCTCGAGGAACCCGGCCATCCGGTCGGCACCCCTTTCCCCGGCGGATTTATCGTCGAAAAGCGCGGTGATGAGTATTTCTGCCCGATACGTGACAAGGAAGAGGATATCCCGTTCTCGATCTGCAATTTCTGCCCTGCAAAACAGATGGAGGGCGTATAGTACCCATCCTGCAGCCGGGAACGAAGTTCTCCGCGGGCAGCACCATCCTGGATACCGGCGACAATTTTTGACAGCCTGCCTCTCTGCGGACAGCAGGACTGCTATCCCCCTGGATTAATCTTCTGCGGATGCCGTCTTCTCATCGGAGAGGAGATCCATGATCCTGTCGATCACCTCGGGATTCCTCGGGAGGTTGATGTGGCAGTACATGTCGGGGCAGAGGGCGAGGAGGCCCGGGTCCGCCGGAAGGACCGAGATCTCCGCCGCTGGCAGGAAAGAGTCGGTGTGCGGGACAATGCCGTCGCCCGAGTACGTGGTCTCAAGGCCGCCTTCAGGGTCCAGTTCAAGCGTCCTGCCTTCAAAACTCGGGAAAAAATTTTGGCTTTTCGTGGTGTTTGCAGCAACGATCACCCGGTACCTGATATCCCGGCGTGTCCCCGCGGCCTTCAGCCTTGTCATGGCCCCACTCTCCGGCCGAAACTGCTGGACGATGAGATCGCCGGCGGGATCGTAGCCATGGGGGACGAAGACGCCTGCGAGCCGATCGATGATATTCTTCCCGTGCTCGGGGTGGCAGAAGAGCTCTGCAAGCGATGACCCGTTGTTTGGGGGGCCGATACCGATGAGCTGCCGGGCTTTCTCCTCCATGGAGTCGCCATCGAGCACTTCGAGCATGTACCGGGCAACGCAGGTCCCCATCGAGTGGCAGATGATATCCAGGCAACCCGCATAACCGGTCTCTTCCCGCCTGGACCGGATATAGTCACGCAGTGCGCCGGCGATATCCTCGAGGGATGCGCCCTTCATCCGTGAGTGGTCGAAGTTCCAGCACGGGTAGGATTGGCGCTCCAGGCGTTCAACGAGGCGGTCCCATATCGCCGGGCGGCTCTTCCATCCATGAACAAGGACAACCGGGCCATGATTCATTCCATACCTGTTCGTGCCCGGATGCGATTAGGGTTTGGAATTGGTCAGTGGTTTTTGTGGCCCCCGGCATAAAAGGTCAGCGCGGTTTTATCGCACGCACCCTGATACTCTTCACAGATTCTTTCAGGCCTTCGAGGAGATCGGGGGACAACCCGCGGATCTCAGGATCGCTGGTGATAAAATCGATTGGAAATGTCTTCTCGTCAAGTATGGCAATATCCAGGAATCCTGCGGAGGTGATGCAGTCGAGGTAGGCATCCCTTCTGGAAGCTCCTGATATGCACCCCGTGTAGGCGTCCGCCAATCTTTTGACCGGATCGGGGAGATCCCGGGTAATCACGATATCGGATACCATGATCCGCCCACCGGGACGGAGAACGCGGTATGCCTCGGAAAAGACCGCCGGCTTGTCAGGCGAGAGGTTGATCACGCAGTTGGAGATTATCACATCGACCGACGAGTCGGCAACCGGGAGGTGCTCGATCTCGCCGAGCCTGAACTCGACGTTTGCGTACGAGCCACTTTCAACGTTTTTCCTGGCCTTTTCAAGCATCTGCGGGGTCATCTCAACACCGATCACCCTGCCGGACTCTCCCACGCGTCGCGCCGCGAGGAAACAGTCAAAGCCGGCGCCGGATCCCAGGTCGAGAACCGTCTCGCCCTCTTTTAATGATGCGATAGCCACGGGGTTTCCGCAACCAAGGCCCAGGTTGGCCCCGTCTGGCACGGAAAGCAGATCCTCTTTTGAGTAGCCGATGCCGAGGCTTTGGGATTTTGCCTGTGTCTCCTGTCCGCAACAGCCTGGTGCACAGCCGCAACCGCAGGTTTTTCCGGCTGCGATCTCTCCATACTTCTCTGTCACACGTCGTCTTATCTCATGTTTGTCCATGTTGTTCACCCTTGTTTTTCGGAAGAGATATCCTCCATCATGGGGCCCAGCAGTGACCTGACCATACCGTTGAAGTGTGCGGCCTTGATCAGCGTGACACAGCAGACATCATCCTTCTTCTCCCAGAAGATCACTGCAAGGCGGTCACCGGCAGAGATCCCCGCCCGATCACGGACTTCTTTCGGAAGGACCAGCTGTCCCCTCCCGTCCACCGTCACAACCGCTTCGACACTGCATCTGCATCGAGCGGTGTCGCCGCAGGCAGGTATCTGTTCATCATGTCTCATCGGTCACCCTGATCAGTGTAGGAACTCCAAACACATATACTTTCAGATATTTCACAATTTTCAGTATATTCAGAGCATCCTTTTGGAATACGCCATCGCTATCAACGCGTTCTCATGGTCTCCGGGAGATCCAAAGAGGTGGAGGGAAATGAAAGGGCAATCTGCGGCAAAACCTGATCGGGATTGCGGAGATGGGCACCATGCGCAGGAAAAAATATCCTGTATCCTCACACAATGAGATGATTGTCCATGTCACTCCTGTCAATCGAGATCTCAATCCTGGAAATCTTCCTCCTTATCCAGTATCTGATGGCCTTCGGGATCATCTTCTTCGAGCGCCGTAACCCCAATTCAGCCCTCTCCTGGATCCTTGTCCTCCTGGTCCTGCCTGTCGTGGGATTCTTCCTCTATCTCTTTTTTGGCCAGGACTTCACCAGGAAACGGCTTTTTTCCCTGAAGGAAGAGCACGATCTCCGCATCGCGCAGGCGATTGGCCAGCAGAAGGAGGAGATCGCATCGGAAGAGATCGTGTGCGACGACCCGGTGGTCACACGATTTCTCGGTGTGATCCGGATGTTTCTCGAGAACAACCGTGCGATAGTGACAGATGACAACCGTCTGACGGTGTACACCGACGGCAACGACAAGTTCCGGGACCTAATTCGTGCGATCGAGGGGGCACGCCACCATGTCCACCTCCAGTACTACATCATCAGGGACGATCCCCTGGGCCGCGAGATCCTGACACTCCTCTGCCGGAAGGCACGGGAAGGGGTCGAGGTCCGCCTCCTCTATGATGTGCTTGGAATGAAGATCTCGAAGAAAATGCTCGCCGATCTCGAAGAGGCCGGTGGTCGGCACGCCGCATTCTTCCCGCGGATCTTCACGATCAATTACCGGAACCATCGGAAGATTGCCGTAATTGACGGGACCTGCGGGTTCATCGGGGGATACAATATCGGCGAGGAGTACCTCAGCAAAGGCCCACTCGGCAACTGGAGGGATGCAGCGATCCGAATCGAGGGATCGGGAGTGATCGGCCTCCAGATCCGGTTCTTCATGGACTGGAACCACGCATCGACCGAAGACGTCGCCTACTCATCCCACTATTTCCCGGAACCGGCTGGAAAAGGGGATTGCCTGCTCCAGGTAGTCTCGAGCGGCCCGGACTCGCGGTGGAACCAGGTCAAGGAAGGGTACCTGAAGCTTGTCAATTCCGCGACAGAGTCCCTGTACATCCAGACCCCGTACTTCATCCCGGACGAGAGCGTATCGGATGCCCTGCGGATCGCGGCTCTCTCGGGTGTGGACGTGAGGATCATGATCCCGTGCAAACCAGACCATCCGTTCGTCTACTGGGCTACCTACTCCTTTGTCGGCGACCTCCTGGAGGCCGGGGTCAGGGCGTATACGTATGACAACGGGTTTATCCATGCCAAGACCCTCGTGGTCGACGGAATCGCCGCGTCGGTCGGGAGTGCGAACTGGGACGTGAGGAGCTTCCGCCTCAACTTCGAGGCGAATGTCTTCCTGTACGACGAGCAGTATGCAGGCGAGCTGAAGGCAGCCTTCGAACGAGACCTGCCCTTCTGCACGGAGATCACGAGGGAGAGCTACCGGGACCGCCCGCGAAGGGTGCGGATAAAAGAACAGGTCTCCCGTCTCTTCTCGCCGCTCGGGTAGTGGAATGCTCCACAAACCAGATCCCTGCCTGCCGGCTCCTTCAGATACTGGCTTCGGAGGCGATGAGACGGGAGATGAAGAACCTTGCCCAGATATAGCCGACAAGTGTCCCGGTGATATTCCCTGCCACGATGCCGAAGTATACTCCTATCTCGCCGAACCCCATAACCACACCGAGCAGGTATGCGAGGACTGCGATTAAGAGGAGGTTCCGGAGCACGGTGATGAAGAGCGACGTCAGGCCATGACCCGTCCCCTGGAAGACCGACGACGAGAACATGCCGGCAGGGACGAACGGATAGAAGAGGCACATGGTCTGGAAGAAGATGATGAACTGTGCGGCCAGGTGGGCGCTCTCGGGAGAGTAGGTGAACGCCATGGTGATCCAGGGTGCCCCGATCCAGGTGACGATGCCGGTCAGTATGGCGATGCCGGTCCCTATCCTGATGGAATAGCGATGTGCGATCTCCAGCTTGCGGTACTCCCGGGAACCGTATGCCGCCCCGGCGACCGCAACGAGTGAGGTGCCTATCCCGATCAGCGGCACGACAGCAAACATGACGATCCGCCACCCGGAGGTGTAGACCGCGACAGCATCTGTCCCTGCAACCGCGACGAGGATGATGTTGTTTATGATGACGATAAGCGACATCAGCAGGTACTCGATGCTTGCGGGCAGGCCGACCCCGAGGATATCAGACAGGACCCTCCGCGAAGGCTTGAGCTTCCGGAACGAGAGGGTGACATACGTGTCTTTCTTTACATTGAACCAGTAGAATATCACGATAGAGACGGTCGCAACCGAGATGACTGTTGCCGCCGCCGCTCCTGCAACACCCATCCCTGCCCCGTAAATGAGGATGGGGTCGAGCACGATATTGAGGACCGACGACGCCCCCATCGCGTACATGGTCCGCGTGGTATCGCCCTCGGAACGCAGTATGGCATACGATATCTGGACAAAGAATATGAATATGGTCCCTAAAAAGACGATGCTTCCGTATTCGGCTGCCAGTCCCGCAACACTTCCTGCCCCGAGGACCTCTGCAATGGTCCTGATGTTCAGGGTCAGGGGAAGAGTGAGGAGAAGCGCGATAACAAGCCCGATCAGGATTGCATGCGATGCCGCACTGTCTGCCCCCTCCTTGTCGCGGGCTCCGATCCGGCGGGAGACTACGGATGTCGCACCTGCACCAAGGCCGTTCGAGAGGCCAATCAGGACCATGAATACGGGCATGACAAATCCCACAGCGGAGAGTTCGTCGGCTCCAAGCCCCGCCACCCAGATGGCATCTGCGAGGTTATAGACGGCGAGCAGGAGCATTGCCACGATCATGGGGCCCGATAGTTTCCGGATGGCCGTCTTTGGATCTCCGCGGAGAAGGCTCACTCCGCGTGTGATCTCTTCTTCAAATGCCGTTGTGGATGTTTTC
>JAHDSI010000160.1 GCA_018432765.1 Methanoregulaceae archaeon
ATGTGGGATCATGGTCCTCATCAACTTCCTCTCGGTGCTGTAAGGAACGCGTGAGGAATCGGTGGACACGGGCCCTGGCGATCTCCAAGCGCACCGGTGTGGCTTTGCAGGGCCGACGAAGAATTACGAACACCCGGAGGACAGCCCCGCCTCTTCACCAGGCAGGCGGGCTCTCCAGGGGATGGATCTTTTTCCTGGTCCCAAATCTTCGTCCCTGATTTTCCGGGGAGAAGATCGGGACCCAAAACTTTGTTGTGTATCGCATCCCAACACTGGGGAAACGGGTCGTGGGCATTTCCCTGCGATCCAGCGACTGTTATCGCGGGAAGGAATGGTGTAATGGCGGCGGTTATCGAAGTCTCATCGCTTGGAAAGGAATTTGGGGGGAGGCGCGTTGTGGACAACATCACCTTCTCGGTGGAGAAGGGCGAGGTGTTCGGGTACCTGGGGCCGAACGGCGCAGGGAAGACCACGACGATGCGGATCCTGCTCGGGCTGCTTGCGCCGACGTCGGGGTTTGCACGGGTGCTCGCATCCGACCTTGCCGTCGATGACCGGGCAAGGGGTGATGTCGGTGTCCTGATGGAGAACAACGGCCTCTACGAGCGCCTGAGTGCCAGGGAGAACCTGGAGTATTTCGCACGGCTCTATGGTATCGAACGCCCGAAGGATCGCGTATCAGAACTCCTCGAGTTTACGGGGCTCCAGGACAGGAGCAGCGAGCCCGTCGGCACCTTCTCGACTGGGATGAAGCGGAAGCTCGGGATAGCCCGGGCTATCATGCACGAGCCGGAGATCGTCTTCTTCGACGAGCCGACGTCAGGGCTCGACCCTGAAGCACAGCACATGGTGAGGGAACTCATCCTCGATCTCTCGAAGAGAGAGGGCATGACCGTATTCTTAAATTCCCATAACCTGGACGAGGTGCAGAGGATCTGTACCCGCGTGGCGATCCTGCACCGGGGCAGGATACGGGCTCTTGACAGTGTCAGAAACCTTGTCCGTGGTGGAGGGAAGAGTGCGTACGTCGTGACACTCGCGGAACCGGCGGCCGGAACTGCCGCCGTCGATATTCTCTCTTCGGCAGGCGGGCTCTCGGAGATCTCGGCAGAGGACGGTCGCGTATCCATGTCCCTTGACTCTCTCCAGCCCCACGAGGTCATCTCTCTGCTCGTGAACGGAGGAATCGGGGTGGACGAAGCCCGGAGGGAAGCACGATCCCTGGAAGAGATCTATCTTGGTGTGATGGGCCAGGCGGAAGGTGACGTCTCGTGAGTGGTGTCCTGGTCGTCGCAGAAAAGGAGATCCGGCAACTGCTCCGGTCGAAGAACGTTCTCGTATCGGCCGTCCTCTTCATCGTCATCTTCGGGGGCATGACCGCGCCGGCAATGCTTGCGGGGAGCGATGCCGACCCCGTGCAGGTGATGGACCAGCTCCTCTTCTACCTCGTCCTCGTGCTCGGCGTATTCTCGGCCTATCTTTTCACGGGCCAGGTCTTTCTCCGGGAGAAGCAGGAAGGGGTCGTGGAGACCCTCCTCTGCACTCCCCTCTCTCTCCGCGAGATCTGGCTTGGGAAGGTGGCGGGGATCGTCGTCCCGGCCACGGTTCTCTCGTACCTGGCATCGGTGATCATCGTCCTCGTCGGGTCAGCCGTGCTCGGGACGACCGTGTGGCCCTCACCTCCCGTTATCCTGCATATCCTCGTGGTCGTCCCCGCATTCATCGGTGCGGGAGCGGGACTGATCGGGTTTGCGCAGCTCCTGCTCGGGATGAGGGAGAACCAGGTATTGAACTTTGCCATCATCTTCGGGCTCATCTTCCTGATCAGTTTCACGCAGGCGATCCTCGGCCCGTCGTTCTCGGTCACGTGGGGAGTTGTCGCCGCAGTCCTGGCGCTCGCCGCAGTGATCATCATGGGTACGGCGTGGCTGACGAGGGTCCTTTCGAGGGAGCGTATCGTGACGACCCTTCCCGACTGATCA
>JAHDSI010000112.1 GCA_018432765.1 Methanoregulaceae archaeon
GTACGAACTGATGGCGAACGAGAGATCCGGTATGCCGCCGGTTGCCACCCCGGACCACGAAGATATATCCTGGCAGGCTGCCGCGGAGAAACTGAAGAAACTGAACGCGATCCTCCGCTACGACGTATTCAACCAGCTGACGATCCTTGTAGGATTCATCCAGTACTCCGGGGACCTGATAGAGGATCCTGAAATCAGGGAATTTTTACAGAAGGAGGAGACTGCCGGTATCAATATCCAGAAGCTGATGCAGTTCTCCCGCGAATACCAGGATCTGGTGATAAACCCGCCCTGCTGGCTCAACCTTGCTGGAACAGCCCGCGAAGCCTTCCATCCGATAAGCCTCGGGGAGGTTGCAATCACGAGCGACCTGGCCGGGATCGAGGTCTTCGCCTCTCCGTTGATAGGGAATGTGATCGCGACACTCGCAGGAGCAGGTCTTGATTCCGGCAGGAAACCCTCGCGGATAACCATCTCGTCGGTGGAGGACAACGGCGACGACACCCTCGCGGTGATCCTCGAAGACGACAGCGGGGGCATCGCAGAAGAAGAGCGTGCCACGCTCTTCGAGAGGCGGCACGGGCATACCCGGGGGTACGGGCTCTGGCTCGCACGGGAGATCCTCTCGCTCACCGGGATCACGGTCTCCGAGTCCGGCACGGAGGGGGAAGGCTGCCGCTTCGAACTGGTGATCCCGCCAGGGTACTGGCGGAGATTGTGAACACCACTTTCTCATTGATTTTTCCGGTCCGGATGCTGTATCGCATAAATAAGACGCAATCGTATCAATGAGTGAAGACTTACTGATTCAATTTTTCACGAGTTTTTTATCGAATTCCGGCATCACTCCAAAACGATCAGGAAAACGGAACGGTAATATTCCATAATGCAAAGAGAAGCATATGTATCGAAGAGAATTTGCAATCGTGCTCATCATCCTTGCTGCTTTTGTCTTCGCCTGCGGATGTACCGGAACCGGGACCACAACCACCGCAGATGAGAATGTTATCGGGGTCCTCCTCCCCCTTACCGGCGACTACACAGAGAGCGGAAAGGCCGTCCGGGCCGCCGTCGAAGTGGCCGCAGAAGATGTCAACAATTACTTCACACAGATCGGATCCACGTTTCAGGTACGGCTTGTCGTCGAGGATACGGCAACGGATCCCGCCGTTGCTCTCGACAAGCTGAAGCAACTGGAAAAAGAGGGTATCAGGATTGTCATCGGGCCCGGCTCCAGCGCCGAACTCGAGGCGATCCGGAGCTATGCCGACGAGCATGGCATCCTGGTTGTCAGCACCATGAGCACGGCGCCGTCACTCACGATCGAGGGAGACAACGTCTTCCGGTTCGTGCCACCGGACACCTTCCAGGCTGACGCCATGGCATACTGCCTGGAAGAGGACGGGATAGCAGCTGTCGTTCCGGTCTGGCGCGGCGATGTCTGGGGTGGCGAACTCCGGAACCTGACGAAAGGGGCGTTCGAGGAGGCTGGCGGAGCCTTCTTTGACGGGGTTATGTATACGCCGGGTACGGAGGACTACGGCAACCTGGTATCGGACCTCGACATACAGGTCGGGCGGGCCATCGGCACGCACGGGGCCGGGAACGTCGGAGTCTATGCGGTCACCTTCAGCGAGATCGTGCCAATCATGGAAGCGGCATCAGGGACTGGCAAACTCTCGCAGGTCCGGTGGTACGGGTGTGACGCCAACGTCCTTCTCGACACCCTGACTGCCCCCGGAGATGCCGCACGGTTCGCGGCGCAGACGGATTTCACCGGCCCGGCGATCGGGAACGCCAACCGTGATCCACGGGCACAGGTCGTCTACCAGAAGATCCAGGACCGGCTCGGACACAAGCCCGACGGCTACAGCATGGCATCCTACGATGCGGTCTGGGTCGTCGCCCTTACCGGGATACAGACCAGTTCGACGGATGTTGCTGATCTGAAAGTCGCACTCACGGAAACGGCATCATGGTACCAAGGGTCCCAGGGCACTGCGGTGGAACTGGACAGCGCTGGAGATCCCTCGACTGCGCATTACGTCTTCTGGTCTTTGGGGCGCGACGGCGACGCATATGGATGGGAACAGGTCTACACGTACAATATCTGGGGACCGGGTACGCTCCCGGAGTTCGAACCGGTTGGTTCCTGAAAAACCAACTCTATCCCCGACACTTTTTTATTACGAAATTCGCATCCGCGGTGTTGCTTTTACATGCGTGGTGTCCCGATGAGAACATCGGCTTGGAAATATTCTATCCCGGAGCA
>JAHDSI010000127.1 GCA_018432765.1 Methanoregulaceae archaeon
GGAAGCGCTGTTGCCACTGCAACACCCTCCACCGAGAAGATACCACGGGGCGACATACAGGGCGGCATCAAGTCCAACATGCAGGGAATGGTCCTTGAAGTTGCGGTCAGCCAGGGCGCAGAGGTCAGGAAGGGAGACCTCCTGCTCGTCCTCGAAGCCATGAAGATGGAAAACCCGATCCATTCCCCTGTCGACGGCAGGGTCGTCGAGATCTTTGTTGATACCGGAGACACTGTCCAGAACGGCGATGTTCTCATGGTGGTGGAATGAAATATTTCGACAAGATCCTCATAGCCAACCGTGGAGAGATCGCCATCAGGGTGATGAGGGCCTGCCGCGAGATGAACATCGAGACCGTGGCAATCTACTCTACCGCAGACAAGGATTCGCTGCATGTCAAATATGCTGACGAGGCCTTCCTGGTGGGCGAGGCTCCACCCTCCAAGAGTTATCTGAACATGGATCGTATCATCGATATCGCCAGGAAGTCCGGGAGTGAAGCCGTTCACCCCGGATACGGGTTCCTTGCAGAAAACCACCGTTTTGCCAAATACTGCCAGGATGAAGGGATCACCTTCATCGGCCCCTCGTGGGAGACCATCCGTGCGATGGGTTCGAAGATCGAGAGCAAACAGACGATGAAGGATGCCGGTGTTCCTGTGGTCCCGGGAACAGAAGGAGGCGTGAGGGACTCCGAAACTGCCAGGGCAATCGCGGAGGAGATCGGATACCCTGTCATCGTCAAGGCAAGCGCCGGCGGCGGCGGGATTGGGATGCAGATAGTCGATGATGAGAAAGGACTCGAGGCGGCTATCCAGGCCGGTATGAGGATTGCAGAGTCCGCGTTTGGGGATGCCACGGTCTTTGTGGAGAAGTACCTGGTAAAACCCCGGCACATCGAGTTCCAGATACTCGCAGACGAGCATGGAAACGTGGTCCACCTATTTGACCGCGAGTGCTCCATACAGCGGCGGCACCAGAAGCTGGTCGAGGAGGCTCCCTGCCCTATCATGACTGACGAGCTCCGGGAACGGATGTCTGCATCGGCCATTGCGGTGGCAAGAGCGTCTGATTACACCAATGCAGGCACAGTGGAGTTCCTGTACTCGGAGGGCGACTATTACTTCATGGAGATGAACACCCGCCTGCAGGTGGAGCATACGGTCACCGAGCTGATCACCGGGATTGACCTTGTCAAACAGCAGCTCGCAATCGCCGCCGGAGATTCCCTCCCGTTCGAACAGGAGGATCTCTCAATCAGGGGCCATGCCATAGAGTGCAGGATAAATGCGGAGGATCCGCTGAACAATTTTGCCGCCGACCCGGGAAAGATCGTGAGATACAGGTCTCCGGGAGGGCCGGGGATGAGGGTCGACTCGGGGATCCACATGGGGTACACCATACCTGCCACCTATGACTCGATGATCGCCAAGTTATGTTCGTGGGGCATGACCCGGCAGGAAGCCATCGCGCGAATGCGCCGGGCCATCTACGAGTACGTGATCATCGGCGTCAAGACCACGCTGCCCCTGCACCATGCCATCATGCATAACCGCCATTTCATCGCCGGGGATACACATACCCATTTCCTGCAGGAAGAGCATATCATAAAGACCCTGACCCGGTACGTGAGGGAAGAGGAGACGAGGATACAGACCCTTGCCGCCTCACTGCGGCAGGGAAAGGAGATCGCGGCGATCACCGGGGCACTCGATGTCTACATGAAGGGCCAGAAGAAGGCCCAATAATTTTTCAACTCTCTCCTTGCCGCCTCATCAATTTTTTCGGGTTATATTCGCGTGTGCCACCAGCAAGGCATTTTTTATGCCAATTCTGTTTTCATGAACGTCATCCACGGGGACGGACCGGTGCCGGTTCAGAATAGCAGAACCTTTAATATGGCGCAATGCGTTTTTATTATGCACTTTTGTGTGCTGCGGTGGCCTAGCTGGTTAGGGCGCCAGACTCATAGGGTTTTGAGAGCATCATACGCGCCATCATCTGAGACATCTGGAGGTCGCGGGTTCGGATCCCGTCCGCAGCATCATTTTTTCGTTGTCTAAAAAAGCACCTCATCACAATGCCCTCTGCATCCCGGAGAAGGATCTCCAAATGAGAAATCTTAACGTATACAAAGAGATACCACTCTTCGTATGCGTATCGAACGACGTGGAGACTATAAGAAACAGATCTTACTGTTTCTGGTGACTCTCGGACTCATCACCGGTCTTTCAATGGCCGATACAGGTATCGATCCTGTTCCTGAAACACAGGGGATTGTAACTTCGACTACAATTGACATGATCGGCAACTTCGCATCGGCAAGTGATCTCCAGTGGAGGATTACTGATGATGCGTACGGGCTGGACGGGTTGCCCGTCGAGGATCCGGATGACCACCTTGAAGGTGATTATTACCAGTCGGTCTATTCTGAAGAGACTCAGTCCAACGGCGTTGGCCTGATCGCCTATGACAAGGAGCTCGATGTGGAAACAGGAGGACAGATCAGCGGTCAGTGGAACATCGAGGCAGGAAAGGAGCTTTTGTTTGTTGGTACAGATGGGGCACGAGTTTTGTCCACCGATACAATCCTTGTCGATGGTATATCATATGCGTATGACTCTATCCCTGAACAGTATATCTGTCCCTTTGCCGGCAATCTTCCATGGATGTATCCTGGAACATACTGCAACTATGCGGAGGCGGGCAGCACCATTGATATGACCGTAGCGAACGTCCGGACCAGCTCCATCGACAGGTTCGTTATGCCCTCTGCCGATTACCCTGTCGAACTGAATCACGACATCCTTGTAACAGAACTTGTATCCGGCCTGCCCTCGACAGGCTCGGTGTCGGCGTACATGAGTGTCCTTATCATGGAGAACAACGATGAAGAAGAATACGTTTACTGGCCACCGCTTGCCGAGCGTGTTGAATTCTCCGAAGAGACCACCGTTTCCGGGGACGTGACAGTCTTTGAGAAGCTGATGCATTACGACTCGGTGCGAACCGGAACGGGATCAACAGATACAGCCCTCTGAACAGTTCCAGACGATAGTGTAACCGGGAAATCTCCGGGTTTCCATTTTTTTAAATGCTCGAATTATCGTTATTTTGACTTTATTTTTTAGAACATTCTGGTGTAAGGATCAAAAAATCAACCCTGACCGGTAAGAGCTGAAAAAAGCACGTACTCCGGGATGAGTGCATCTCACCCGGGCCGTGGTTTTCACGCTGCAGCCGGCTCTGTGCTGTATGTGGCGATGACCTGCTTCTGGTTGTTCATCAAACTCAAAAGGTTGCCATCGATACTGTAGGATTCCACTCCGTCAAGCATTGCAAGATAGAGCTGCTCCTGGTTGTCGACGCCGGTGGGCGACTGGCAGATCATCAGGGTCGATCCGGGTGTCCCGATTCCGATGGCTTTCCCCTCACCGAGGGCATAGGTGGCAAAGTACTGATTGCAGCCACCCGATCCGGCCAGGTTTCCGTCTGCCCCGAATACGGCGGTGATCCCGGTTCCCGGGATGACGTTCTCGGCCTCGATGACACCGTTATTGAACGATACCCGGTGCCACGTGGTGCCGACAAGGGGAACCGGGGCGGGTGTGGTCGCGGTCACGACCGTCGTTGATCCAGGTGTATAGACCTGCGTCGGTGTGGGCGTTGGTTGTTCTGCCGGGGGCTGTGTCGTGCACCCGGCGATGGCAACCGCCAGGATGATGACGGCAATCATGATTCCGATGAATTCGGCTTTCATACCATCTCCTTGTTATGCAGCAATAAAAACTGAATCATTTCTCTGCACCGTTTCCGTATCTGGTCTACCCCCATCCCGTTCATCTTCAGCGGAGTATCTTCTCCGGTATGGCTGACGGAAGTTTTCCAATCGGATAAGAGGGGGAATAAGGGGGGGTATCCTGTCTGCACATACTTTATGGTTGGACGCTATATTTCCAATCATATGAAAGAGCGGGAAGATCAGATGGTTGGAGTGCCGGCACCCGGGTTCTGCCTTCCTGGTGCCGATGAGGGAGAGGTCTGCCTCGAAGAGTATGCTGGAACATGGCTTGTCCTGTATTTCTATCCAAGAGACAACACGTCGGGCTGCACGCTGGAAGCCCGGTCCTTTTCCGGGGAACTCGACGATTTCGCCGCCATGGATGCTCGAATAGTCGGCGTGAGCCCCGATTCTCCCGCCAGCCACAAAAAGTTCATTGAGTCAAAGGAACTGCGGGTGTGCCTCCTCTCCGATGAAGAACATGCTGTCATGGAAAAATACGGCGTGTGGAAGCAGAAGCGCATGTACGGGCGGGAGTTCATGGGCGTGGAGAGGAGCACATTCCTTATCGATCCGGATGGGGTCATCCGTGCGGTATGGAGGAAGGTCAGGGTTCCCGGGCACGTGGAGACGGTGAAAGAGGCACTCCAGGCACTTTCCTGAAAAACCCGGGTCTCCGTGTAATTTTCGGATAAAACCAGGGGGTGCTGCCGTCTCCAGGACACTGGGATCTCCATCGTCAGGCAAGCTTGTATTTTTCGATGAGTTCCTGCCATTCGGGAGAGTCCATGAGCCTGTCAAGGCCTTCATTTAAGGTTTCTAAGAGCTCTGCATCACCTTTGCGCACCGCGATGCCGTAGCGTTCACTGGTTTTGAGTATCCCGACAATCATCAGTGGTCTTTCCAGGATA
>JAHDSI010000009.1 GCA_018432765.1 Methanoregulaceae archaeon
CCCGACGCCCCGCAGAGGCTCGCGATGTAATGCCGGAGGAACCGATCCGCCCGGTTCTGCCTCCGGGGGATCCACTGGATGTCGATGTCGAGCTGGTTCTGGACGATTATATCCTGTATCTGGCAGCACTTGCGCATGTACGACGGGTGGCGGATCTTCTTCTCGAGCGTCAGGTTCCAGACCGCCACCTGGCTGTCGGTCATGATTCGCGCCTTCCCGTGCGAGGGCAGGTTCTCGAGCGCCAGGATGATGGCGTTGAACTCCGCTTCGTTGTTCGAGGCGCCGCGCTCGTACGAGAAGAAGACCTCCTCGCCGGGGAACAACGCGACGCTGTGGCCGTCCCCGCTCCCGTCCACCAGCACGTCTATTCGTCCTGACACGGTATATGCACCTTCCTCATCGGAATCAGAAAATCGGTGTATTTTTCAAAAATCGAGAGAATTTTGGGAGAATATGGTGAAAAAAGCGCGAGCATGGGCAGCAGTGTGCCACCCGGGGGGTGAGGGCCATTCCGACGCGGTTTCCCTTTCAACCGGTTCTCTCCCGTGAATTGTTGTATACTGAAAAGAATTCTCTTTATTCTATTTAACCATTTTCCTTTACCGGATCGGATTTTTGGGTGAGAATACGATGGTGATGGAAGATCAGGGCGATAATCGGGTCAATACAAAACGGTGCCTGTGGCCTGGAGGGCAGGGGCAAACCGTGCCCATCCTCAGGAGATATCCGGTTTCATACCGGTCGATATGCGGTCTTTCAGGCCGAAAACTCCGGGTGGAAAAGAGGGAGGATCACATTCATGCCTCATATTTTCCCCATGAAATGGCTTTGCCACGAGCATTGTCCCCCGGCGGGAATAGCGTGGTCATTTCAAAAAAGCGAAGGAGTGAATGCCCTGGTATTCCTTACCGCACGATCTTCGAGATCGGGATCTCCAGGATATCTTCGGCTCCTGCCGCCTTGAGGCCGGGAATCAGGGTGTTTACCGTCGCCTTGTCCACGACCGTCTGGACGCTGTAGTAGTCTATCCCGGCAAGCCTGCTGATGGTGGGCTTTTTTAAGGCCGGCAAGGCCGCGATGACCGCGTCGATGGTCGCTTCCGGGACATTCATCGAGAGGAGCACCTGGCGCCTCGCGTCGATCACCCCGAGGAGGAGGGTCGTGATCTCCTCGATCGCCCGCCTCTTTCCCTCGTCCTCGAAGCTCTCGCGGTTGGCGATGATCACCGTGTACGACTCCATGATCTGGCCGATGATCTTCAACCCGTTCCGCCGGAGCGTGTTTCCCGTCTCGGTGAGGTCCACCACGACGTCCATCAGGTCAGGGACCTTCGCCTCCGACGCACCATAGGAGGCGAAGAGCTGCACGGGAATCCCGAGCCTTCCAAAGAAGTCCTTCGTGATCTCGGGGTACTCGGTCGTCACCCGGCTGTTCGGGCGGATCTGCGAGACCTCGCCGATCTCTTCGCCCTGGTGGACCGCCACCACGATCTTGACCGTCCCCTCGCCGGTCTTGCTGTAGTTGAGCTTTGCCACCTCGCGAACCCGTGACCCGGTCTCCTTCACCCAGTCGAGACCGGAGATGCCCATGTCGAAGTATCCCATCTCCACGTATTTCGGGATCTCCTGCGGGCGGAGGATCTTCACCTTCTCGATCCGTGAATCCCTGATGATCGGGTTGTAGTCGCGGTCGCTCCTCTTCACCTCAAGGTCGGCCTCCCTGAAGAGCTGAAGCGTCTGTTCTTCCAGGCTCCCTTTCGGGAGTGCGATGCGGATCATGGGTACTCTGTTGGACGGCACAGGAAAAAAATCTCCCTGCTTTCCGGAAACACCGGAGAACAACCCAGACCATGAGGTGGGGCAGCACCGGCACAAATCCTCACTCTTCCGGGTGATGGCTGCCGGTGGTCACCGGCCCCCGGCCGGCCTGCAGACGGCGTTCCCGGGCAGGTCAAAAACAGGAGGAATTGCCGGGATTCTCCCGCTTGTGCTGTGATCCAGAGTCGTCTCAGGACGTCTTGATCGCCGAAACGAGCCTCTCACCAAGCATTCCTGCCTTCCGGATATCTGAATCAACAAGACCCCTGAATGTCTGTTCACCGGCATAGAGCGTGCCTACCACCCGGGCATTGAATGAGAGCCGTGCGGTCTCCTTCATCTGGCTGGTGGCCGTGTCACAGAGAAAACGAAG
>JAHDSI010000173.1 GCA_018432765.1 Methanoregulaceae archaeon
CTCTTTATCATGTACTGCAGCCCGGCTGGCGCAGAAATCTTCATTGACGGGGAATTCGTCGGGTACAGCTCGATGTTTGGGAGCCGGATATCAGGGATCTCCCCCGGAAGCCACGTGCTCACGATCTCCAGGGAGGGATACGTGACAGATGAGAGGACGATTTCGATCACTACCGGAGGAACGACCTTCATACCGGTGATCTACCTGCGTCCCAGGATCATCTTCTGATTTTTTTTCCCGTTGAATCCTATCTTTTTTGGGAACCTGCACAGATACACTGCCCGTACGATATACATCCGTCACCCAGGGGATATTCGGCATTCATGACGAGATCCAGGCCCGCACCTGTTACTTCCTTCCTGATCGTCTCCCTGATCGCGACGTTGTAGGCGACACTATCGGAGGAACGACCTTCATCCCGGTGATCTACCTGCGTCCTAAAATCATCATCTGATTTTTTTCCCGTTGAATCCTATCTTTTTTGAGAACCGGCACAGATACACTGTCCGTACGATATGCAGCCGTCTCCCAGGGGATATTCGGCATTCATGACGAGATCCAGGCCTGCATCCGTTACTTCCTGCCTGATCGTCTCCCTGATCGCGAAGTTGTAGGCGACACCCCCGGAGAGTGCGACCAGTGGGATGTCCAGGTCCTGTGCCGCATGGATCGCGAGCCCTGCGATTCCCCTGGCAAGGTTGAACTGGAACGATGCGGCGATGTCCTGGATCTCCCTGATATCATCCGTGCCGGATCGTCCCACCCGTGAAAGGGCGGTTTTCAAAAGGGACCTCGTGGAGAGGATCTCGCAGTCCCCGTCCCGTCCGTACACAAGGTCCCAGGGTTCGGGCTTTCCGCCTGCAGCCCGGGACTCGAGTTTCATTGCCGGCTCGCCGTCATAGGTCCGTTCCCTGCAGATGCCAAGCAACGCCGAGGCGGCATCGAGCACCCGCCCGGTGCTGCTTGTACGGGCGACGTTAATCCCCTTCGCTAATTGCGTATCAAGCACACCTATCTCGATATCAGTCCATCCCCGTGAGGAGAGGATATCGGCTGTCTCTGCCTCCGGGAGCATACCGTAGAGCATCCGCTCGGGAAACCTCGTGGCGAGGTCGCCGCCCGGCATCGGCACGGTCTCCAGGTGCCCGACACGCCGGTATCCGGGTGCCTCCCCGGCAAAGATCTCGCCACCCCAGATGGTTGCATCCTCCCCGTAGCCTACGCCGTCTATCGCGATCCCGATACATGGTCTCCGGGTGGTCGCGGCAATGTGGGCCTTGTGGTGCTGGACGGGCACCAGTTCAGAGCCGGAACTCTCTGCCAGTTCCCTCGCATAGCGGGTGGAGAGGAACTGGGGGTGTGCGTCGTGGGCTATGAGGTCATATCCTGCTCCAATCAGGGTTCCGAAACGCTCTATGGTCTCCTGGAGGTATTCGTATGTCCGCGGGTTCCTGACATTTCCGATATGCGGGGACGTGATGCAGAACCCGTCCCGGTATATGGTGATATTCGAGTTGAGCTCCGGGCCCACGCCGAGGATAGACCCGGGACCAAGGTCGATACGAGTCCTTTTCGGCGCGATTCCACGGGAAAGGCGGATGATATAGCCGTCCCGGACGACCGAATCGTCGCACCGGTTCACGATCTGACGGTCATGTGTCAGGAAGAAATCGACCTTCCCGTTCATCGCAGCCATCACCCTGTCCAGGTCCGTAATCATCGGGTATCCCGGGACATTCGCGCTGGTCATGACGAGGAGCGGGTGCCGGAGATGCCGGAAGAGGAGATGGTGCAGCCCGGTATAGGGCAGCATGCAGCCGATGGTGTGGAGGTTGCTGATCTCCGGGTGCGCTGAATAATCCCTCTTTTCAAGCACGACGATGGGTCTATTGTATCCCTCGAGCAGGAGGCGATCTGCTGCCGATACCCGGGTGATGGTATCCACGTACCCGGGACGGACCATCACCGCGAGGGGCTGCTCTGTCCTGCCGAGTCGTCTCTTCAACTCTCCTGCAGATCCTTCCACGCACGCAATGTGGAAGCCTCCTATTCCCCTGATGGCCACGATTGCTCCGCCGTCGAGCAGCCCGGCCGTCTCGACGATCACATCCCCGCATTCGACATGGTTTCCGCTGCTGTCAAGGAGCGAGAGCCGGGGCCCGCAGGTCTGGCATGCGATCGTCTGGGCATGGTGCCTCCGGGACCCCGGATCCAGGTATTCGTTCCCGCACCCGCTGC
>JAHDSI010000031.1 GCA_018432765.1 Methanoregulaceae archaeon
CCCGCTTATCCTGGCAACCCCGAGACTGGAAGGCCTGATCTCGGAGATCCGGAAGATTGATCACGTCCAGATAATCAGGATCGGAACCAAGATGCTCGCCTTCAATCCCCACCGTATCTTACACGATCCTGATCTTCCCGATATGATACGCCGATACAGCAGTCCCGAGAAGCGGATCTACATCATGGCCCATTTCAACCATCCGCGCGAGATCACCCCGCAGGCAATCGAAGCCCTCGATCTCCTCCGTGACGCCGGCGCTATCATCGTGAACCAGACACCGCTGCTGCGTGGAATCAACAGTGATCCACAGGTTCTTGCCGAACTCTTCAGGAAACTCTCGTTCATCGGAGTGCCCCCGTACTACGTGTTCCAGTGCCGCCCGACCCTCGGGAACCGGCTATTCGAGATGCCAGTCGAGGAGGCCTACGAGATATTTGAGAAGGCCAAGACAGGATGCTCGGGACTGGCGAAACGGGCGAGGTTTGTCATGTCGCATGCGAGCGGAAAGATCGAGGTGGTCGGAAAGACGGAAGGATCAACATTTTTCAAGTACCACCAGGCAGCCGATCCCCTCGATGTGGGCAGGTTCATGGCATTCAGGAGCAACCCTGACGCCTACTGGTTTGACGATTACACAGAGCAGATCGATGATTACCGCGTTTCCGGCGACGAAGACGAGGATATCCCGGTCTTTCCTTCAGGCAGTACCGTAACAGACGACACCAGTGCAACCGGATAGGTCCCACAGGATTCGGGTCCCTACTTGCCCTTCCGGAAAAAACCCATCGGATCCCGCCAGTTCACTGAAAAACCTGTCTTTTTTCCCGGGAAAACTCCTTCGGTAACAGACTTCACATCCTCGACCGAGTAGAATGCATGGGGATTGAACTGCGTTATCATCCCGACGACCTTCGGCAGGTTCTGTCGCTTTATGATCATGAGGAGGACTCGCACCTTCCCTGTCGATCCCTCGGCATCCATGACCGTGATCCCGTACCCTTCCCCTCTCAGGTGCGATACCAGGGCGGATGCATCCCTCTTCGTGATCACCCGTACAACGACGGTGCCAAGCAGGAGACGCTCCTCTACTGCCATGCCGAGGAATGTCCCCGCGGCAAAACCACCGCCATAGGCAATGTACGAGTAGACATTGGTTATGTTGGTCATTACCTGGGAGATTGCGACAAGCCATATGATCACCTCGAAGAACCCGACCACGGGAGCCACGTATTTTAAGCCTTTTGAGATAAAGATCACACGAAGCGTCCCAAGGCTCACGTCAGCCAGCCGTGCAAAAAAGATGAGGAGTGGGATAATAACCCACGTGAAGACTTCATATTCTGCAGGTATACCTACCATCTTCCACGCTCGCGGAAATACGCAGATATCTTGGCGATTGAAATGAAAAAGCCTTCTCTCAAAAACTCCCCGCCATGCCGATCCCTCTGGAGAGATTCGGCCACCAGGGAACAGATCAGAATCCCGGCACTATCTCCTCTCATCGAGTATCTTTCGTATCGCTGACTCCCTGTCAACCGCCACGGTCTTCCTTCCTGACAGTCTCCCGCCAAACGTATCCTTCTCCCTTCGGTAAAAGATACCAAGCCCGATGGGTGCATCACCGTTGTAATCCCATTCCCGCATTCGATCGCACGCCTGGTCAAAATCGCTCTCGTCATGGTCTTTTAACCTGTACATCCTCTCCCGGTAGTACGAGGTCATGTTGAAATACGTGGCGCATATCTGGAGAATGTCCACGTAGGAAAAGCCCCTGTGCCGAATCGCCTCCATAATGGTCTCCTGGAGTGAATCCATCTGCAGGCTGGACTCCCTTGCGATAAAAGTCCCTCCTGAAGCCAGCACCAGTTCAAGGGGGTTGAAGGGTTCTTCGATCGTTCCTCCAGGGGTCGATCTGCCCCGGAACCCAAGGGGGGAGGTGGGCGTGTACTGCCCGGTGGTGAGGCCGTACACCCTGTTGTTGTGCACGAGCAGCGTGATATCGACATTTCTCTTGGCGGCAAAGACCAGGTGGTCCAGTCCCTCTGCATATGCATCGCCGTCACCTGCGCAGGCGATCACGGTCAGATCCGGATTTGCCAGCTGTATCCCCGTGGCCACGGGGATCGTCCTCCCGTGGATCGAGTAGAAGCTGTTGATGTTCATGTAGTCCGCGATCTTTGCATGGCACCCGATGCCGGAGACAAGTACGACCGAGTCGAGGCTCCTGCCCTCCTCCGACAGGGCTTCCAGGACATTTCTCAATGCAAACAGTATCATGAAATTTCCGCAGCCCGGGCACCACGTGTTCTGTGCATCCGTGATCAGTGAACTCCGGGTCATGCCAGCACCTCCTGTATTCGGGCAACGAGTTCTTCTACCGAGTTCGGTCGTCCGTCGTAGCGGAGGACCAGGTCGTCTGTCGGGAACCCGTAACCCGAAATCAGCATGGAGAGCTGGCCGTACGCGCTATCCTCCACCAGGACCAGTCTTTCGACTCCGGAAAGGGCTTTCTGGAATGTCTCGACCGGGAACGGCCAGAGCACGACAGGCTGGATCAGTCTCAACCCGAGACTATCGGCCACCTCCGTGCATACGGACAGGTTCGAACCCCAGCAGAGTATCGCGGTGGACGCGTCGGCCTTTCCCCTGACAATTACACTCCCGAGATCCTCCACTGCAGCCTTCAGCGATGCAGACTTCTGTTTCCGCTTGTCGGTCATGATACGGATCGTATCCGCATCTTCGGTCGTGATACCCGCTTCATCGTGAGCGTACCCATTCACCTTGATCACCGCCCCGGGAGCTGGTGGGTGGAGCATCGGCGAGATGCCGTTGTCGGTCAGGGCATAGCGCCGGTATTCACCCGGATCCATCCTGCTATCGGCCTCGCCGATATCGGGGGGCGCACGCTGTTCGAAACTGTAGCTCCCTTCACAGAGCGTCTTGTCGGCAAGAATTATTGCCGGGACCTGGTACTTCCATGCCATCGACAGTGCCAGGGAGGACCAGGTGAAGGCCTGTGCGGCATCCCCGGGGGCGACGACAAGGCGTGGAAACTCGCCATGACCGGCATGAATCATGAAATGGAGATCGGTCTGGGCGGTGTACGTCGGAACCCCGGTGCTCGGTCCTGTCCTCTGGCCCATGACTACGACGATGGGGAGTTCCGCCATGCCGGCAAGCGAGAATCCCTCCGTCATCAGGCAAAAGCCACCGCCTGACGTGCAGACCGCGGCTTTCTTCCCGGCATACGCAAACCCAAGGGCCATTAAAAAGACCGCGATCTCGTTTTCGGGGTGGACCACATCCAGCGGGAGATCAACGGCCGATTCGGCAAGGAAATGGAGGATATTCGACGTAGGTGTCATCGGGTAGGCCACGAATGCATCGAGTCCGCCGTGGAGGAGGCCGATTCCGATCGCCTCGTTCCCGGTGAGGATCGGGAACGTTTCCCGGCCGATCGGCTCAATCTTTTGCGTGACATGGGCCGCATCATAGCCCCTTCGTGCCACCTGGAGATTCTTTTCAAGCCCTTTTGGAATTTTTTGGCGGAATACCGATTCAAGAACCGCCCACTCGATCCCGGCGGATCGGGCGAAAGCACCGATGATACAGGAATTCCCCATCACAGCAGGCGCATCCAGCTCTTTTAATATCTCAGAGACAGGTACCGGGATCCCGTCAGCGTCCACCCGCCCGGAATCGAATAGAATCGTTGTCTCATCCCTGATGAGATCACCATGGAGATCGATCGAATCCTGGTTCAAGGCAAGAATAAAATCTGCCCGATTCCGGTGCGCCCCAACCGGCGATCCCGATCCCCTGACCAGCGCAAAATTGTGCCCCCCCTTGATCAGGGAGGGGTAATCGAAATACATGTAGACACGGTACCCGATATGGTTCAGGAGATGGGCAACGATGAGCCCCGCACTGTTGATCCCGTCTCCTGCCCTTCCTCCAACAAGGATCGATACGTCATTCATGATCTCTACCTGCACACCTGTGATGGGAGAGACCGCTCTTATATGTTCCGACATGGAAAAAAGAAGGCAAAAAAGCCGGAGAATCCTTGATCTATTTCCTCTTCTTCAGCGCACGCACCTTCTCCGCTTCGCTCCGGTCTTCGATCTTTAAGAGATATGTCCCGTAACAGGGCTTTGTGAAGGGGAAGACGATAGTATCACCATCGAGGCCGATGGAGATGGGAGGAACCCCGATCATGTGCATGTCGAACAACCGGTACCCGGGGGAGACGTCGACATATTCGGCACAATGCGATCGCACGTAATCCCTGCACTCCCGGAATGATGCGTTCCGGAGCAGTATCTCGTAATTCATTGACTCGACACAAGCCATGGCAACACCTCGTCCAGTTTTCTTCGAAGCGGCATGGGATTATGGACCGCTTTTGCCGCAATCTTTTCACAGGGGAACTCTATCATGTCGGAGACTTCACGAAAATGTTCCCCATATACCAGCACAATGACCGGCGCAGGAGAAAGCGCCTGTATGGTGGCGGCGTAACTCACACCTGCGTCGTTGTGTATGAATACAAAATGGTAGTCAAAATCCTGCTTTTTCTCGGCCAGAAGCTCGATATACAGGTCGAGATCAAGAAATTTCTCAACATAGTGGCGGGAGGGGTCGGATATGTCTATGAGTGCCCTGGCCGCCCTGTTGCCCGCGATGACGGGCTCTATCCCCTCCTTTTTCAGTGAGTACGAGAGATAAAGGGCGATCCCGGTCTGCACAGGCACCTGGGGACATCCGAGTACGAGCGCTGCCGTCTTCCCTTCATCGCCTTTCGGGTTCGTCGTCATTGCAGGTCATTCTCCTCGTTACCATAACCAGACTTTCTTTTTTGATCCATATAATTTCCAAGGTCAGCAATCCGGTGAGGATGGGTATACACGGTGAACCGCCCCTCCCTCGAGAAACAGATCAGGGTGATCCCGGCCTCCTGTGCCGCCATTATCCCTTTATCGGTGGATGCCGCCCGTGATATGATAACCGGAACGCCCGCCCGGGCATATTTGATCACCATGTCTCTTGGCTGCCTGCCCGTGCAGCCGATCACGCACCGCGAACGATCGACTCCCCGAAGCACGGCATCTCCCACCATCTTGTCGACGGTGTTGTGCCGGCCGACATCACTGCTCTTCGCAAGGATATCCCCCTGGAAAAAGAGGATAGAACAGTGGACCCCACCGGTCTCTCTCCACAGATCCGTCTCGATCTCGCCTGTTATCGAGAGGACATCCGCCACTGTCAGTGTGAGATCGGAAGTGACCTTCCCCGCGGGTGCCGTCGTCTGGAGCGCTCCTGCAGAGCTCATCTCCCGCCCGGAAAGTCCTGCCACCGGCGCCGAGACATGAATGGCATCTCCATCGACACGTACGCTGTCAACGGTCTTTGCCAGGCCCTGGCAGACCACGAACCCCGCACCGAGCTCTTCGAGCTGGTCGTCGCTTGCCACCATCTCCGTATAGAGGGTGTCGTTTACGTAGAGCCCGAACCGTCCCTCCCTGATCACCCGGTCCTCGATCTCTCGTGCCCGGCCGTTCCTGACCTGGATCCCGGTATGGGTAACGATACTCATTCTGTGGTCTCCCCGATCAGCCATTGCAGGTACGGCCCATAACCCGATGCCACCGGAAGCACCAGGATCTCGGGAAGTTCGTACCTGTGGATTGCCAGGATTGCGTCCGTCACCGCATCGGCCTTCCCTTCGACTGTCTTGATGATGAGAAGTACCTCTTCTTCATCGCAGAATTCGCCCTCCCACCGGTAACAGGAACGAACACCGGACATGTTCACGCAGGCCGCAAGATGCCGCTCCACGAGCGTGCGTGCGATCTCGCCGGCGATCTCGGGGCTGGCCGTAGTAAGTACAACTATCGGTTTTTCGTCCATGGATCAGATCTCTCCTGCAATATCCAATAGGAGACTGCTTAATATTGACGTGTGTTTGCGGGTGCGGTGGGCCCATTCGTTCCATGACAGGTGACATTAATGTAGTCCCCACCCAATAATTCCCCGCATGTACGCAGAACGAATGGAACAGCTGCCTCCTTACCTGTTTGCGCGAATCGACGATATGAAGGCGCAAAAGATCAGGGAGGGCGTGGACGTCATCGACTTTGGAGTGGGGGATCCCGACCTCCCCACACCTCCCCACATCGTCGATTCACTCTGCACGGCAGCCCGGGACCCCCGGAACCACCACTATCCATCATATGCAGGGATGCCGGAGTACCGTTCAGCGGTCGCAGACTGGTACAAAACCCGGTTCGGAGTCACGCTGGACCCGCAAAAGGAGGTCATCGCACTCATGGGATCAAAGGACGGCGTCGCTCACGTGCCCGAGGCGTTCGTCAACCCTGGCCAGTATGTCCTCGTACCGAGCCCCGGGTACCCGGTATACCGCACCGCAACGCTCTTCGCAGAAGGAAAGGTATTCGAGATGCCACTGTTGGAAGAGAACGGGTTTATTCCGGTACTTGACGACATTCCCGCAGATGTCGCGAGATCGACGGGACTGATGTACCTCAATTACCCCAACAATCCCACGTCTGCCGTTGTCAGGGAAGGCTTCTTTGAAGAAGCGGTGGAATTCGCCCAAAAATACGGCATCGTCATCGTCCACGACAATGCATACTCCGAGATAACCTTCGACGGATACAGGGCGCCGTCTTTTCTTTCAACGGATGGGGCGATGGAGGTCGGAATCGAGATGCATTCCCTCTCGAAGACATACAATATGACGGGCTGGCGTATCGCGATGGCGGTCGGCAATCCCGAGATCATAGCAGGCCTCGGACGGGTCAAGACCAACGTGGACTCGGGTGTCTTCGATGCGGTCCAGCACGCCGCCATCACGGCGCTTTCCGGGTCCCAGGACTGTATACGCGATGCATGTGCTGTCTACCAGGAGAGACGGGACCTGCTCGTGAGAGGTCTTTTGGACCTTGGCTTCTCCGTCAAACCACCAAAGGCGACATTCTATGTCTGGATGGCCGTCGACGACTGCATGAAGTTCGCGACAAGGATGCTTGACGAGGCGGGAATCGTGGTTACCCCGGGCATAGGATTTGGAACTGCCGGTGAAGGCTATGTCCGGTTCGCCCTTACGCGGTCCACCGAACGGATCCGCGAAGCACTCGACCGGATGAAGGTGATGACGGGATGAACCTCCCCCCCCACCTCTCGGTCAGGGACAGTCACCTGTATATCGGGGGCACAGACACGGTCGAGCTTGCGGAGAGATGGGGAACTCCGCTATACGTGACCGACGAGGCAAGGATAATCGAAAAATTCCGGCAATACCGCGAAGCACTGGAGAAGAGATATCCTGACGTCAGGGTCCTCTATGCTGCCAAGGCAAACGGAAACCTTGCAATCCTGCGTACACTTGCTGCACTCGGGGCCGGGGCGGATGTCTTCTCTTCCGGTGAACTCCTGCTCGGGATACGGGCCGGAATTCCACCGGAGAGGCTCCTCTTCAATGGAAGCTCGAAGAGCAGGGAAGACCTCTCCCTTGCCGTAGCGAACAATGTCCCGGTCTCTGTCGATTCGCTGGACGAACTGCACCAGCTCGACGAGATCGCAGGGAACGCCGGAAAAACCGCACAGATAGCCTTTCGCGTAAACCCTGCCCTTGAAGTTCCCACCCATCCGAAGATTGCGACTGGGCTTGCCACGACCAAGTTCGGCATCGCACACGACCTGATCCCCGGCGTCTACCGGGAGGCGCTCGAGTGCAGGAATGTCGATCCGGTAGGGATACACTGCCATATCGGATCGCAGATACTCGAAATTGAGCCCTTTGCACGGGCTGCCGGCGTGATGATGAAGATCGTCTCCGACCTCACGGCCATGGGCGTGAATCTCCGCTTCGTCGATCTGGGAGGCGGTCTTGGTATACCCTACCACCATGACTCGGATCCGGTTCCGACGCCTGAAGACTATGCCGCGGCGGTGGTCCCCATATTCCTCGAGGGGATCCGGAAGGCAGGTATCTCTCCCGAACTCTGGGTGGAGCCGGGCCGGTCGCTCGTCTCCGATTCCACCGTGCTCCTGGCGCGGGTCAACTCGGTCAAGGATGCCCACAGCAAGTTCGTCAACGTGGATGCGGGATTCAACCTGCTGGTGCGACCGGCCATGTACGACTCGTACCACGAGGTGCTGGTGGCAAACAGGGCTGGCGGGAAGCCCGAAGAGATCTACACCATCGCCGGACCTATCTGCGAAACCGGCGACATTCTCGCATCGGACAGGATGCTCCCCCGGATAGCGACAGGAGATCTCATCGCCGTGCTTGATACAGGAGCCTACGGGTTTGCCATGTCCTCCCAGTACAACAGCCGGCCCCGGTGCGCCGAGGTCATGGTCCGTGACGGGCAGGCTGCACTGATGCGGAGAGCCGAGACGCTTGAGGATCTGACAGCGACGATGGTTACCCCTCCCTGGCAGCGGTAACAGAGGGAATGCGGTGCAGTTTCACTACGCACTGGTCGACGATCTCCTGAGCAGGGAGGAGTTCGAGCGCCGTGTAGAGGAAAAAATGCAGGAATGCGGCGATATGGTCGACGAGACCACCGCCGCGATGCTCGTCGTGAAAGACTGCGGGCGGCATCATGTGAAGATAGAGGCGCTGGATGGAAGATCCAGCCTCTTCTCCTTTTTCGGAAAAGTCATCTCAAAATCGGAGGCAAAGGAGTTCCTCCGCCCTGAAGGGGAGAAGGGTCTTGTCACGAACATCATCCTCGGTGACGAGACGGGCCAGGTGCGGGCAGTGCTCTGGGACGAGAAGGCCATGGCGGCCGAGGAGATAGATCTCGGAGATGTTCTCGAGATCATCGGCCGCCGGACTGGCCGTTCGGGAGGTGATATCAATGTACTCGCCCTCCGGAAGGCCGTCTGCGACATCCAGTGCCAGACCTCTGTCGAGCCCCGTCTCTCCCCGCCGAAGAGACGGGACGTGGAGGTCTGCCTGATTACACGTGAAGAGCCCCGCCAGGTCTCGAGAAGAGACGGCACCACGATGGATCTCTGCGAAGCCGTCGTGGGAATCGAGGAGGAACTCTGCCGGCTTGTCTGCTGGCAGCCCGAACTCATCGAAAACCTTCCTGAAGGCTCCTCCATCCGCATCACCGGTGCACTCGAGAAATACCGGCAGGCTGCACGGGAACTTGTTGTCGACGAGACAAGCACCATCAGCCCCGGTGAAGAGGCAATCGGGTACCGCCTGAACACTATTGATGAGATACGGGAGGAGGGCATCTATTCTGTTGGCGGGACGGTCAGGTCAGTCCAGCCGGCACGGACATTCACACGACGGGACGGGCAGATCTCCCACGTGAAAAATATCGTCATCGCCGGTGGAGACTGCGAGATCCGGGTGGTGATCTGGGGTGAACGGGCCCTCATGCCGGTCCTGCCCGGAGAGAGAACAGATATCTATCTTGGAAAGGCCAGGGAGGGACGGTTCGGTGACCTCGAGCTCCACGTGGGGCAGGGATCGTTTCTGCGAGTCATTCCCGGTGATCACCAGGAAGAGATCGAGATGACCGGGACAGTTATCGCAACACGCCATGGGCTTTTTATTGACGACGGAGACCACATATTCCTTATAGACGGGAATCTCCCGCACGGCAGTGAATTCCGTGTCAGGGGGATCGTGTCCGGCCAGAGGCTTGCGCTCCACCACGCAGAACCGGTCCGGCAGGAGGTGGAGAGCGTTCGGGACAGGGCATTGGCAATACGTGATGCTTCCACCTGATCCGACACTTTCACAGTGCACGGCCCCCAAGATATATGGGAGCGCAGATTACGTATCTCTCTGACAGAGGTGATCAGATTATGACCCAAGGACCCCTGGAACTGGAAGACCTCCCTGGCGTGGGACCGACCACGGCCGAAAAACTCCGCGAAGCAGGATTTCTCTCGGTGGAAAATATCGCCACCGCGACCTCCGCCGACCTGGCCGAGACTGCGGAGATCGGAGAATCGACGGCAAAGAAGATGATCCGCGCCGCGAGGGAGATGGTCGACTTAGCCGGATTCAAAACCGGAAAAGATGTATTTGAACAGAGAAAGGAGATCCGGAAACTCCGGACCCTGGTTCCCGAGCTCGATAGCCTCCTCGGGGGAGGTCTCGAGACGCAGGCAATAACGGAACTCTATGGCGAGTTCGGTTCCGGAAAGAGCCAGATCGTTCACCAGATGGCGGTGAACGTGCAGCTGGACGAAGATGCCGGTGGCCTGAACGGAAGTGCCATCTATATCGATACGGAGAACACGTTCAGGCCCGAGCGTATCGAACAGATGGTGCTCGGCCTCGGAATCGACGCAGATCCTGCCGATTTCCTCGAGAACATTCATGTCGCACGTGCACATACCTCGGACCACCAGATGCTCCTGGTCGATAGTGCAAAGGGACGTGCAGCCGAGATGAAGGAGTCCGGAAAACCGGTCAGACTCTTCATAATCGATTCACTCACCTCGCACTTCAGGTCCGAGTACGCAGGAAGAGGGACACTCGCCACCAGGCAGCAGAAACTGAACAGACACCTCCACGAGTTGTTCAAGCTCGTTGATGAGAACAATGCCGTGGGGCTCGTCACCAACCAGGTGATGTCGAACCCCGCAGTCTTCTTCGGCGACCCGACCAAGCCTATCGGGGGAAATATCGTCGGTCACACGGCGACGTTCCGTATCTACCTGCGGAAGAGCAAGGGTGGGAAACGTATCGCCCGTCTCGTGGACAGCCCCAATCTTCCCGAAGGCGAAGCGACATTCATGGTCGAAGAAGCGGGACTGAAGCCCTGCTGACAGGCATCGTTTTTCTGCGGTGGCCCGGCCTCCTGCATTTTTTAAAAAAATCCGTGGCTCCTCTTTCCAGCGACGGAATTATTTAGATTGGATACAGAGCTTGTGTGGATAGTTGATATGGCGGCAGATCCACAGGATAGCAACAGATTACCAGGAATAAACCCTGAATTACTGGTGAGAGAGTGTTTCACTGGTGAGGGTTACGTATTTGCCCGGAAAGCCGAGGAGATCGCCCGCGAACACGGACTGGAACGCGTTGCCAGGCTGGCAAGCAACGAAAACCCGGAGCCTCCGGAGAAGGAGGTGATCGAGGAGGGCTGCAGGGCACTGCAGGAGGCCAACCGGTACCCGGATGAGAATATGGGTGAACTGAAAGCCATGCTTGGCCGGTACCATGGCTGGAACCACTTCGTCACGGGCGCCGGGATGGATGGCGTAATCGAGACACTGCTCCGGCTCCTCGTGAATGCCGGCGATCCTGTTGTCATATCGGTGCCGACCTTCTCATTCTATGAGCTGGCTACCATCGCCCAGGGCGGGACGGTAATCCGGGTGCCGCGGGATGGCAGTTTCAACGTGGATGTCGAAAGCTTCATACAAAAAGCCCGCCATGCCAGGCTCTCATTTCTCTGCACCCCGAACAATCCCACCGGAAACGAGACATCGCCTGATGACATTGCCGGTATACTGGAAGAGATCGAGGGTATCCTCTTTCTCGACAATGCCTACGTGGAATTTTCCGACCAGGACTATCGGCCTCTCATGGAACGGTTCGACAACCTCGTCATCGGGCGGACCATGTCCAAGGCATTCTCCATGGCCGGGCTCCGTGTGGGATATGCATTCGTCCCCGGCTGGATCCTGCCGTATTACAGGAGGGCAGCTACGCCGTTTTCTCTGAACAGTGTGTCTGCCGCAGCTGCCGTCTCCGCTCTCGGAGATCGCGGGCACGTCGAACGCATTGTCCGGAGAGTGAAAGGGTGGAGAGCCCGGTATATACGAGAGTGTTCCTTTCCGGTCCTCCCGTCAGGAGGAAACTTCGTGCTTGTTGACGTATCACCCTGCTCCGGTGACGTGATGACCGAAAAACTTGCGGCAAGGGGTGTCATCGTCAGGTCCTGCCGGAGTTTCAAGGGCCTGGAGGACCATTACATCAGGGTGAGTGTCGGGGATGACTGGGAATGCGAGCTCTTCCTGGACGTGATCAACAGCATATGATGTACGGTATTACCGGGACACCGGGGACAGGAAAATCATCGGTGGGAGAGGAACTCTCCTCGAGGGGCTACACCGTGGTCCGGCTCACAGAGACGACAGGGCCGTACCGGATTGAAAGAGACGAAGAACGTGACACGGTCATTATCGATGAAGAGAGCTGGGCCAGCGAATTTTCGCCGGTAGAGGGGTTTGTCGAGGGGCATCTTGCCCACCTCCTCCCATGCGACCTGATCGTGGTACTCCGGTGCCGCCCGGACGTGCTGGCGGACAGGCTCAGGAGACGTGGGTATCCCGGGGCGAAGGTGAGGGAGAACGCCGAGGCCGAGGCCATAGATCTCATCCTGATCGAATGTCTCGAAGGCTTCGAGGCGAGACAGATTTATGAACTGGACACAACAGATAAGAGTGTCCTGGAATGCACCGATATGATTGAGATGTTTGTCAGGGGAGAGATCCCCCCGTCATTTGGCGAGATCGACTGGTCAGATTTCCTGGGAACCAGCCTATGACTCTCGACCAGTTCAGACCGAAGGTGAAAGGGATCATGGACCCGGCCGTCTCGGTCTGCATACGGCTTGGTATCACCCCCAACTCACTGACTGTAGCATCTTTTCTGGCGGCTATCGGTGCAGGCTTCTCCTACTACTGTGGAAACATCCTGGCCGCAACATTCCTGGTGCTCTGCAACGCCGTCTTCGATGCGCTGGACGGTGCGATCGCCCGGGCGAAGAATACGCAGGGCCCGCTCGGGGACTTCTTCGACCATTCCGTGGACAGGTATGCGGACATCTTCATCATTGTCGGTATCTTCGCCGGAGGTTTTTCAACATGGCAGTATCCCCCTGAAATAGTGGCATACATCGGCGTCTTTGCTCTTACCGGCGTCCTGATGTCGTCCTACCTGGGCACCCAGGCGCAGGCGGTCGGAGTGGGGCGGTTTTACGGGGGTGTGCTCGGGAGAGCCGATCGACTCGTCCTCCTGCTCGTGGCAGGAATACTGGATATCGCGATCCCGGGGGGCGTATACGGACTTCCCTATCTTGGGTGGCTTCTCCTGATTTTTGGGATCCTCGGTCATTTTACCGCTATTCAACGGTTTATGCACGTCTGGAAGAAGATGAGATAGGCCCTGTCCTGGTATGGCTGATGGCAATCAGAACCATGAATCAAGGGTCTTTTGCCTGCCGGTCACCTTCAGGCCTTCCAGGGATCTTCTCACCCTCTCCGGTGAAAAATCAAAATCGTCACAGAGCATCCCGGTGATGGCGTCTTCGTCCGGCGGACCCCATTCAAGCGAATAATCGTTGGTTACAGGGGGATTTTCAAAGAAATCCAGGATCTTTTCGGTATCTGTTCCAGGCATCTTCTCTTCAGCCACCCTGTCGAATTCTCCCTGCCTGACAACCTTGAGCGCGGTCTTCGCACCGATCCCCCGGGCACCGGGGTTGAAGTCCGTTCCCACCAGGATGGCCAGCCGGATGAGATCCTGCCGGGAGATGGAGAGGCCATTGAGTATATCAGGCAACAGGAGCCTTTCAGGAGAGACGGTCACCGTCCTCCCTCTCATGCGCCTTTTGCCACTCACGGCAAGGTTCCTGACGAGAACCGGCGCCCCGAAGAGCAGGGTATCATAGTCCTGGGAGACCACGTACTGCGCTTCACCCTCCCTGACCATGTATGCCGCCTGGGCTTCGCCTTCGCTTGGAGCATCAACGAAAGGAAGACCCATGAGTTTGAGCAGGGCCTTTGATGTCTTTATCACCTCGTCATCGATTCTTGACGAAGATCGTGCCTGCCTGTATGCCTCCTCCACATCACCCTGTTCAAGTGCCTGGCGCCACCGTTCGCCTGCCTCCTTCCTGACCGCCCGCCTCTGTTCTATGGTCTCCTCCTTGAAATCGGGAGGTTTCCCGTCGAAGACGAATATCGGCCGGATCCCTTTTTCGATGAAGTTCGCTGTCCTGAAGAGGATTCCCGACAGGTGCGACGTCACCCTTCCCCTGGAATCCATCAACGGAGTGCCATCGGGCTGGCGTATGATGCTCAGGAACTGGTAGAGGGCATTATGAGCATCGACGGCAGCAATTCCCCCGAGCGTCTCCCAGGTTACCGATACCTTGTAATCCACGAGGATTTCACGAAGTGCTACGCCCATCCTTCCCCCAATACCCCTGGTCTTTAGCGATACACCCGCTTTGAGAATTCCTCGACAACCCCGTCGACGTGTGCTATGGTGCTGTCGTACCTCTGAGCCATCTTCAACGAGATCTCTTCGAGGTTGACCCTGATCATCCTCTCGCGATTTATCATCTCTCTCTCTATCCTCATGATCGAGTAATGAATGATGACCATCAGCCCACCGAGCGAGAGCACGATCAGAAGAAGAGCGAGTGTGTTTTGAGGAGTAAAGTTCTGGTTTGTGGCGAGAAGGAGGGTTGAGACAACCAGTACCAGGAGGAGTATTATATCCCCGATATACTCACTTATATTCATGTTTTTAGATGATGAGCACCCATTAATTAAACTACCTATCATCTCTGGAGCCCGGATTTCATGGAATTAGCCAAAAAACTGCCCCTCATCAGCATGCCTGCAATGCTCGTGCTGGTTGAACTGGGAGCGCTTCTCCTCTCCCTCCCGATGAAGGACGCGGGGATAGCAGCTTTTGAAGACCCGTCGTCAGTGGCAAACCCCCTGGTATTTATCGTGCTCCTGCTGATCTTTACCGCATTCCTCCTCCTCCTCATAAAATACCGGTTGAAGAAACTGATCGGTATAATCATCGGAGTATCCATCTTCTTTACGTTCCTGTACATATTCAGTGCCATTTCCCTGTACGTCTTCTCCAACGCGGTGTATGCGACTGCAGCCACTCTCGTCTTCTCGATAGCAGCAACCGCCGTTTTATACCTCTACCCCGAGTGGTACGTCATTGACATTCTCGGAATACTTATCGCAGCAGGAGCGGCTTCCATATTCGGCATATCGCTGGATATTCTGCCGGTGATATTACTGCTCACCATACTTGCAGTCTACGACGCCCTCTCGGTATACAAGACAAAGCACATGATCACGCTTGCGGAAGGAGTGGTGGATATCAAGGCACCGATCCTGTTCGTCGTCCCGAAACACCGGGACTACAGTTACCGTCGGGACGGAGTGGGCAATATCGGTGAAGGTGAGCGTGCCGCCTATATCATCGGAATGGGAGATCTCATCATGCCCTCAATACTGGTCGTCTCGGCAAACATCTTCCTTGGAGGGCAGGTATGGGGATTCATCAATCTTCCCGCGATCGGTACAATAGCCGGATCGGTTGTTGGGCTTGCCATCCTTCTCGTATACGTTCAGAGAGGAAAGGCGCAGGCCGGGCTTCCACCAATAAACGGAGGCGCAATTACAGGTTTTTTAGCAGGGTTCGCCCTCACCCTTCTCATCTGAGACCTTCTTTTCGCGGTATCCCATCAGCGTGTCGACGACCTCGCTGATCCCTTCACCGGTCTCAGTGGACATGTTGAGGTATCCATCAAAATAGACGAGATCCGACTTGTTTGCCACCACCAAAACCGGAGCGTCAGTCAGCGATTCGATCTCGTGGATGAGCCGGACCTGCTCTTCGATCGGGTATCCGCAGTGCTCGGTCGCATCGATGATGCAGAGGATGACATCTGCAAGGTTGACCACGGCAGTCAGTGCCTGGCGCTCGATTGCGTTCCTCTCCTCTGCGGGCCGATCAAGTACTCCAGGTGTGTCAATGAACTGCATCCGTTCCCTTCCGGTCATCCGGTGGCCCACGATGATCCCCTTTGTGGTGAAGGGGTATGAAGCCACTTCGGGTGTGGCTGAAGATACGAGCCGGATGAACGATGACTTGCCGACGTTTGGGTATCCGGCGATGACCACGGTGAACTCATCCTCGACATGCGGGAGTTTCCGCAGGACATTCCGGATATCGTTTAAGAACCGCAGGTCATCATCGATCTGGTGTACAACAGATGACAGCCGTGCGACAGCCCTCTTCCTGATCACCTGTGGAGTTTCAGATTTCCTGGTCTGGTATGCCAGGCCGGGACCATGTGTCCTGGCCCATCTCGCAGCCCACCCGACTCCTCCAAGCGCCTTTTTCACCCGGTCGATTCCCCACAGGATATCGACAGTGTCACGGTAAAAGGGTGCGAGTGTCTCAAATTCGGGAAATGAACGCATGACACGGACCAGACGATCGTGGATGGCCTGGCTGACAGCCCGTACAAACTCTTCATTTGCCCTGTCCTTGTTCTTCTTCTCTTTCATCTTGGCTGCCGCACGGCGGAAGCACCTGTCCAGAACCTCGTCGGCCGTGGGCACCGTCGGAATCTTCTCAAACTCCACTGGATTTCAACCTAACATATATATGCCAATGCATATGATAAACCATTATGGATTTATCCCTTATCCAGAAGGACATCCTTATCACCCTTATTACGCTTTATCACCAGCATTCGCATCCCATAAAAGGAGAGGAGATTGCAGAGGTGATAAAAAGAAATCCCGGTACAGTCCGCAACCAGATGCAGGCTCTCAAGGCAATCGGCCTCGTTGATGGTATACCGGGTCCGAAAGGCGGATACAACCCGACGGAGCAGGCATACAGGGAACTGCACCTCAACATCACGGAGGGTGAGTATGATGTGCCGATTGCGAGGGACGGCGAGACATTACTAGGGATAAAAGTCGCTGAAATTGCATTTACCACACTCTGCCACCCCGATATCTGCCAGGCAAGCGTCAGGGTGATAGGAAGCATCAAGTCGTTCGGGATAGGGGACCAGATCACAATCGGTCCCACACCGGTCAACAAGCTGCTGATACGGGGCGAGGTATATGGAAAGGACGAGATATCGCAGACACTGCTCATCTCAACCTACGAGATGATCTCCCTTCCAAAAAAGCCTATCCGGTTCTACATGAGCAGTCCGCTTATCAGCCTCAAACAAAACGATTCGCTCATGGATGCCCTCTCACTCTTCAATACCCACCATATTCACGGGGCGCCGGTCATGGACGGGGAGAGGCTTGCAGGCATACTTACCATGAGTGATATCGCCCGCGTCCTGGAAGAGGGCAGGTCACTGGACGAAAAAGTATCGTCCACTATGACAGCCGACGTGGTGAAAGCGCCATCGAGCATACAGCTCTTTGAAGTTATCACGAGGTTCAAGGAACGGGAGATCGGCAGGCTCCTGGTGATGGAGGACGATAAACCGGTTGGAATTTTGACCCAGTCAGACATTATCAGGGTCTTTCCGTCGCTCTGAATCTCTCCTGATATTTCGGGTGGATTGTACGGGCAGCCCCTGGTTTTGACACGTCGCAGTCTTCACAGGGGAAGAGTCCAATTTTCATTATTCCATCCCTGGTACGCCCTGATGGGCACCAGACGAAAAGCCAGCACGATTGAATCTGGCAGAGTGTATCGAATTATCCAGAGACCCCCAACAACATATATCCTCATTCTCACTCATTTCCACACATGCTGGCGAAGTACCCGCGTTTTTTTCACTTCGCTGGATTTCCCCTGACAGGGAGTGCTGATAATCCGCTTATCGTTTTTGTATCGGATGGTGCCGCAGTCAGATATTCACTAATAACGGCTTTAATTCAACTAAAAAGCCAATTCACATGAATTTTTAAACATATTTAAATATTAAAAGCTCAACAACTCTTTTCATGTCCAGAGTAATGGCCCGCAGCCTCTCCCGGAAGAAGATTGTGACAAACGAGGGCAAGATGATCGGGACCCTCAAGAACATCGTGGTGGATTTTGAGACAGGCCAGGTTGTAGATTTGATCGTGTATCCGGATCCCTCTTTCGACACATCCGGCTATCGCGTCGAGGGTGATCGGCTCTTCATCAATTTCGAGGCAGTGAAGGATATAAAAGATTATATTATAGTGGATCGTTATCTCTCGCGAAAATAAGCAGAATATCTCTGGATAGCTTCCACAAACCCTTCTCCATACGAATTTTTTGAAACCCAGTCAGCAGCCCGTGCTGCATCCGGGTGAGCATTTCCGACTGCAACACCCACACCCGCAGATACGAGCAGATCGATATCATTCTGGGCATCACCTGTCGCCAGGAAACCTGCCGGTGAAAGCCCCATCTCGGCCACCATATGGGTAAATGTTGTCCCTTTACTTATCCCGGGCGCCTGGAGGTGAATTGCAAACCCTGTATCAAGCACCTGGACAGGAATGTCCGCAAGCACCTCACGGACCTCAGGGACGCTGACCGTCTTTGCAAATGCCAGGTCCGCAAAACGGTATGTCGGGCTGTACAGATCGAGTTCTGTTCCACTTCTCCTGAAATGATCCACCAGTGTCTCCAGGGCAATCCTGCATACGGTCTGGTCCCCGAGGACCACGGGGACGTTTCCATATCCTATGCGGTAGATTCCCCCATTTTCTCCGATGAATGAGCCTGATGTTCCGATCATCCGGCACAAGGCATCCATGAAGCATGCGGTATTCCCGCTTGCAAGTATGACTTCGCTGCCATTGTCTACACGATCACGTATCGCCTGGATGGCACCGGTGTGGATACGCCTCCACGAATCAGTGATTGTCCCGTCAATGTCAGTGACGATTCCCTTGAGTACAAGCCCTTCCTCGCTTTTTTTTCGCATGCAAAATACCGTAGCTTGTATATCGAATCCACCGGGCTTATGCTTTCGGTTTTTGAAAAAAACTAACCGGTCCGTAGCACACAGGCGCAGAGAGGCAGGAGCCGGGATGATGCATTAACCGGGGCACATCCGGTACCTGGGACCTGGGTACTCTGAAAAATCCATCACGGCCCGATCCAGACCGACAGGGAAAAAAGGAATTGTTCTATCCTAGTGCATCGTTGACAACATCTGTCACGCGATCGATCTCTTCATCGGTGATCACAAGTGGAGGCACCAGGCGAAGGTTTCCATCAGCGGCACAATTCACAAGCACCCCGTTCCTGGCACACTCCTTCTGCACCTGGGGACACCTCTCTCCGACAGTCACCCCTACCATCAACCCTCTCACCCTCGGGTCGTGAGATGCCAGGCCCTTCCTGAAGCGTTCACCCTTGCCGGCGATACCAGGCAGAATCTCCTCGATCACAGATATCGTGGCAAGGCTGGCCGCACAGGCCAGCGGACCGCCTGCAAAGGTGCTTCCATGCTCACTCTTCTTGAATTCAAGCCCATCGCGGGCCAGGAGTGCTCCGATTGGAAAACCGCTGGCCATGCCTTTTGCAAGAGTTACGATATCGGGCCTGACCCCCGAGTGGTGGATACCAAGCCATTTGCCGGTCCGCCCCATCCCTGTCTGCACCTCGTCGACGATGAGGAGTGCCCCGTGATCGTCGCAGCATTGGCGCACTCCTGCGATGAAGTCGTTGTCGGGAATGATGATGCCTGCTTCGCCCTGGATCGGCTCTAAAAAGACACCTGCAGTCTGATCGTCCACGGCACGGCACACTGCATCCAGATCTCCGTATTCTATGAATGTGCAGCCGGGCTCGAGCGGCTCGAAGGGCTCCCTGATCGCAGGCTTGTGCGTCACCGCAAGGGATCCCATCGTCCGTCCATGAAACCCGTGGGTGAATGCAACAAACTTCTTCTTTCCTGTGGCCAGCCGTGCGAGCTTGATAGCCCCTTCATTGGCCTCGGCTCCCGAATTTGAGAAGAATGCTTTCGACATGCCGGTAATCTCGACCATCTTTTCTGCAAGTTCTGCCTGGTGGGGCACATAATAGAGATTCGAGCAGTGAATCAGGCGACGAGCCTGGTCACAGATTGCCTCAACGACACGGGGATGGCAATGGCCGGTACTGCAGACTGCGATGCCTGCCACGCAGTCGATATATTCCATTCCGTCAGCATCCCAGACACGGGACCCCACTCCCCGGGAGATCATGATCTCCCTGGAAAATGCGGGCATATAGTATTTTGCATCCATTTCGCGGAAATTTTCATCTTTCATCTGATCTTCACCTGGTTATATGTGTTTATTCATATTCGATCGTTGCCGGCGGTTTGGGCGTGACGTCATACACTACCCGGGCAACATTCGGAATCTCGGAGGTGATCCGTGACGCGAGCCGGTCAAGCGCCTCATACGGGATCTGCAGGGGATCTGCGGTCATGCCGTCACGGGAATTGACAGCCCGGACCGCCACTATCCATCCGTGAACCCGGTTGTCGCCCTTCACCCCTGTTCCAAGCCCAAGAAGTGCTGCAAAACATTGCCAGGGCTTGTACTGATCCACGATCTCATCCTCGACTATCCAGTTGGCCTCCCTGACAACCTCGATCTTTTCCGGGGTGACCTCCCCGATAACCCTGACGGCAAGGCCGGGTCCGGGAAACGGCATCCGGTGGGCGATCTCGTCCGGCAGGCCAAGCGCCATCGCAACCTGGCGGACTTCATCCTTGTACAGGTCACAAAGGGGCTCTATAAGGTGCGTAAATTCCATTTCGACCGGCATACCACCCACGTTATGGTGGCTCTTGATCCCTCCCTCGCTCTCGATACGGTCAGGATATATGGTCCCCTGCAGGAGACACGGGGCTCCGGTCTTCCTGGCTTCCCTCTCAAAGATACGGATAAATTTCTCGCCGATGACCTTTCGTTTCTCCTCCGGATCGATGACTCCGGCAAGAGCAGGAAAGAACTCGTCCGCTGCCCGGACGACATGCAGGTTCATGTGCCCGAAGAGCTGCATGATACGATCGGTCTCTCCTCTTCTCATCAGGCCGGTATCCACGTATATGGGGATCAGCCTCTCCCCGATCGCCCGCTCTGCAAGAACCGCGCAGACCGAACTGTCAACTCCACCGGAGAGGGCAATAACGACGTGACAGTCTCCTGCAGCAGCCCTGATCTTCGAGACTGCATCTTCGATAAATGACTCTGTGTTCATCTTAAACCAAACCTATTTTGACTTTTTATTCGCTCCGCAGGCCCCGACAAACCCGAGATATGGAGGAGACGGCCTCGTGGGTCTCGACCTGAATTCCGGGTGGAACTGTGTGGCCAGGAAGAACGGATGATCCGGGATCTCACATATCTCCATGCGGTTCTGGTTATATCCCGAGAAGACCAGGCCTGCCCGTGTGAGTTCCCCGATATACTTGGGGTTGACCTCGTACCTGTGGCGGTGACGCTCGACTATCTCCCCGTTTCCATAGAGTTCCATTGCCAGTGTATCGTCTTTGATCTGAAGCGGATAATTTCCAAGCCTCATGGTGCCTCCCAGGTCCGTGACATCCTTCTGTTCGGGGAGAATGGCGATCACGTGCCTGCCTTCACCGAGTTCCGCGCTTGTCGCATCTTCCCATCCAAGCACGTTCCGTGCATATTCTACAACTGATAGCTGGAAACCGAGACAGAGACCGAGGAACGGTACATTTTTCGTTCGTGCAACACGTATAGCGGTGATCTTGCCCTCGATACCTCTCTTTCCGAATCCTCCGGGCACAAGGATGCCGTCAAACTCCTCGAGCTGCTTCTCGTCGCACCGCTCGGCATCGATCCAGGAGATCCTCACCTCGGTCGAGAGGGCCCGCCCTGCATGCTTGAGCGCCTCCTTGATGCTCAGGTAGACATCCTCGATCCCGTACTTGCTAACGATGGCCACGTTCACCCGGCGGGTATATTCCCTGGTGACAACGTGATACCAGTCAGAATTCGCGGTTCTCTTCTCCAGGCCCATATGCTCGGCGAGAATATCCGCAATGCCCTCTTTCTCAAGCTCCATCGGGACGAGATATATATCGGCGACGGTGGCCGCGCTGATAACCCCGTTCTGTTCAAGATCACAGAATGCGGAGATCTTTCGCTTGGTCTGCGACCCGATCGGCCGTTCGCACCTGCCGACTATGAAATCTGCAAGAAGCCCCAGTTCACGCAGGGTCTTTACCGAGTGCTGGGTGGGCTTGGTCTTGAGGTCGCCCATCGTATCGGAGGGGATAAGAGTGACATGAATTAAGACGGTGTCGTGCTCGGGGAGTTCCCCACGCATCTGGCGCACCGCCTCCAAAAACGGCATGCTCTCGATATCCCCGACCGTTCCGCCCACCTCGACAAGGCAGATTTCGGCTTTCTCCTGGCCGGGAATCTCTTCTTCTGCCGCATTCCTGATTGAAGTCTTTATCTCGTCCGTGATATGGGGAATGATCTGGACCGTCTCTCCGAGGTAATTGCCGCGGCGCTCTTTGTCGATGACGCTCCGGTATACTTTCCCGGTGGTGATGTTGTGCGAGGATGTGAGATCGATGTCAAGGAACCTCTCGTAATTGCCAAGATCGAGATCGACCTCACTTCCGTCACTCAGGACGAACACTTCACCATGCTGGCCCGGATTCATGGTCCCGGCATCGATATTCAGGTATGGATCAATCTTGACCGCGGTGACATTGTAACCGCGGTTTTTGAGAATTCTGCCCACGGATGCGGCAGTAATTCCTTTCCCGAGGCCGCTCATCACCCCCCCAGTAATAAAAATGTACTTCAATGAAATCCCCTGGCGCTCCTTCTCATAGGTATGCATCAGTTATTGTTCCTTGGAAAAGATAGTTTTATGCCCCCATGCGCAATCGGCGCTGCAAGAGGGTTTTCGGGGGTCCAAAAAGAGGGAGTTATTCCCTGCCCACCGCGAAGGCTGCCGTTGTGCGGGAGAGAATTTTTCCCTCTCTGCCGCCCGACCTGACTTCACCTTCTGCAAAGATTACCCGCCGCCCTCTCTTCACCACCCGTCCGGCGGCATACAGGATACCCTCCCGGGCGCCGCTGATAAAAGTCGTGTGTTCAGATATCGTGGCAAGACGCTCATTCTTCTCGAGCAGCGGGTAGATGGCAAGCACCATCGCCTCATCGGCGAGGGCGGTAAAAATTCCCCCCTGGAGCCAGCCTTCGCCATTCTGCATATCGGGCCGAACCTCCATGGATATCACTGCATCCCCCCCCTCTATCTCCACCACATCTATCCCCATCAGGGAAAAGAACGGGTTTGCATCCCTTCCTTTCGCACGGATCTTCTCGATATAATTCATGGTGTAACTATATTGGAAAACCTATTCAATAAGAATTGCTGGATCCCAACGCCGCAATTAAAGACTATTACATCCAAATGTATCCTATGGAACCCGAACTGCAATCCATGCTCCGGGATCTCATCTGGTTGAATGCCCTGATAGCGACAGAACTGATACAGGTTACCGAAAACACATCTGCGATTCTTCGAGAAAGCCCCCCGCCGGAGTCCTGCATACGGGAGCACCAGCAACTTCGAAAGGTGGCACTCGAGATTGCAGAGAGATACAGACCTGATACCGGCCTTTACACACATGTTGCCAGTCACCAGTAGTCTTATTGGACCCAGGATTCCCAATAACCAGGAACAGTAGCATACAGATATTCATACCCGAAAATTGCAGCGAAGAAGGAGAATCCCACGCCCGCGACAAAGATGGATCAAAACGAGAGAGACGCACACATCCCGGATTACACCCTCGTGATCCCGGCATACAACGAGGAGGAGAGAATAGGTGCGGTACTGGAAGAACTGAAATCCTCTTCCGGGAATTCCATCTTCATCTGCGACGGCGATGACCGGACACCTGATATGATCCTTGACTTTTCGAGGAGGAATCCGGGTATCCCCATTCACGTGGAGCGTCATGGCGAACGAAGAGGAAAGGGAAAGGCAATACTCGAAGGATTCAGGATCGCGAATACACCCATCGTCGGCTTCATGGATGCAGACGGTTCCACCTCCATCAGGGAGATGGAACGGCTCGTATCAGAGATCAATACCCTTGACGGTGCGATTGGATCACGGTGGCTGCCAGGATCACGGCTACCGAGGAAGCAGGGGTTCTCGAGGCGCATCCAGAGCAGGATCTTCAACCTTCTCATCAGGGTACTCTTCGGCCTTTCATTCAAAGATACGCAGTGCGGGGCAAAGGTATTTAAAAAATCAGCTATTGATGCAGTTATCGGGGATATGGTATCATCCGGCTTCGAATTTGATGTGGAACTCCTGTGGCGGCTCTCCAGAAAGGGATACACCATCAGGGAAATCCCGATTAAATGGACGAATATGAGTGATTCAAGGGTAACGAGATCAGATGCGGGCGGGATGCTTGCCGGCCTCCTGAAACTCCGTATCCATGGGTGAAGAGATGACAGGGGATCTTGGACCTGGCAGGAAGCGGGAAGCGTTCATGCTTTTCGAGGGAGGGAGTTACGAGAGATCATACGAGATTTGCAGGGATATCACTGCCACCGATGATGATCCCTCGATAGTGATCCTATCAGCGATGAACCTCTTCCACATGGGCAGGCTGGACGAAGCCGAAGCATATTTTCAGGACCTCGTCTGCCGGATGCCGGAATCCTCCTACATTCACAGTTATCTTGGAAAGGTACTGGAGATGAAGGGGGAGGAGCAGGCCATCGCCCACTATGGCAGGGCAATCATACTTGACCCAAAAAACCAGGAAGCTCTCCGCAGTTATGCAGCATATCTCCTCTCCTCCGGCGATCCTAGATCTTCCGTCACGGTTTTACGAACACTGTTTGACCTGTCCGGAAAGGAAGAGGATTTCCGGACTCTCATCCAGGCACTCCTGGCTTCGGGTGAGGCTGACGAGGCTCTCGAATACTACAAGGGAAGAAAGGGCAGCACGGTACCCGATACCCTGTATGTCAGGATACTGCTCTCCTGCGGCGAGATCGATACCGCACTGGATCTTGCCAGGGAGGGGATGGAAAAAACTGGTGATCCGCTGTTTGCCCGGTTGTACCTGTCAGCTCTCTCCAGGAGAGATCCGGATGCTGCACTCGCCGCCTATCCGCCGGTAATCAAAAAGACCAGTAACGATGACATTGCACAGGACCACATCCGGCTCCTGAAGGAGAAAGCCCGTTACAATGAGGCAATAGACGCATGTTCAACGATGACCACAGGGAAAAATGAAGACGATACCGCCGGGATTCACCTGATGACCGCGGAACTATACGCCCTTGCCGGTGACAGGGAAAGGGCCCTCGAAGAGTACCGGCGTTTGATACGATCCCAGATGATCCTCATGAGCGAACCCCAGCTCCTCGGCAGGGCGCTCTCTTCGTTCAAAACGTTTCTTCTCACGTTTTATCCCCTGAAGACTGCTGCCCCGATATATCTTGAGCTTGTATCCGGGCAGCCGGACGTGATCTGCCTCCTTGCGGCTGCACGGTTCTATGAAGAACTGGGAGATTTCACTGAGGCCAGGTCATGGTATTATCGCGCATACAGGAGTGATTACCTCGAGGGAGGCTGCGAATATGCCCGGTTTCTTGCAAACCAGAAAGACTTTCGTGAATGTGAGAAAGTCATGCTGTATGTCGTGAATAATATCAAAAAGACCCAGGATCTCATACGGATCTCCGGCCTTGTTGTCGGCGATTCCCGGTTCTACCGCTTGAAACGGTTGCTGGATCGGTTGATCCAGCGGCTTGAATCACGGATATCCATGCTGAATTCCCACGGCCTGGAATATCTTGCGCAGTCATTGCTCTTTTCCGCAGCACAGGCGCTCGAGGAGAACGATTTTCCGGGGTGCAAGGAGGCATGCCTCAGGGGACTGGACATCATACCACCCCGCCCCCGCGATCTCTCCCCCGCAGATTTTCTTGCACTGCTCGAGGCATGCAAGGAGAGGACGCTGTATGATATCCCCCTCTTTCATGCCGATGAGCATGAGAGGCCAGGGGATGAAATTCCTGCCGAGACGCTTCACGCACTCCTGGAACTTGATGAGAATGAGAAGAAGATCGTTGATTTTCTGAAAGCACACGGACGGGCGAACGAGATGGACCTCCGCACCCTGCTTGGGACGCGGAGAGCCGCCGGATATGTCAACAGATTGCTGCAAAAATCGGCTTTGAAGGGAGTACAGATAATTGAGAAGAAAGGAGTTGGTCAATATGGAGAGATATACGAATATTGCGGGGCATGAACAGACAAAAACCCGCGGACTGGAGAGTATGAATATCATCAACGCTCTCCGGCGGGGGACGGTCCCTGCCAGTGGACTCGAGCGGATCGCAGTCGGCCTTGATGTCGAGGAAGAGACGATCGCAACACAACTTGATTTTGTCACGAGGGGTGGAGGCGATATAAAATTTATACGCGGTGAATACGGCAGCGGAAAGACATTCCTGGTGGCACGGGCACTTGAGATCGCCCGTTCAAAGAATTTCGTGACCTCACACGTGGTGATATCCCAGACAGCACCGCTCCACAAGCTGAAAGGTATCTACCAGCAGATCTGCGCCACGATGCGGACCACGGAGGAGGAACATGCCCAGAAGGCGATAATCGACAGCTGGTTGTTTGGTATTGAGGAGAAGATCCTCAAGGTTGCCAGGGAAGACATGGATGAAGAGACGCTCGAGAAGGCGACGGTAAAAGAGATTGAGACCTCACTTGCCGGTATCAGCGAGATGAACACGTCCCTGGCTGCAGCGCTCCGCACGTATTACAGGGCAAACAATGCAGGAGATTTCCAGACTGCACAGGCTGCGATCGGATGGATCTGTGCCGAACCCAATGTCGGGAGAGAGTTCAAGCAAAAAGCAGGCATCAGGGGGGATATCGACGAGAGCGTGGCATTGATCTTCTTGAGAGGGCTTATCCGCATCATCGTCGCTGCAGGGTATGCAGGGCTTGCAGTTGCCGTGGACGAGGTTGAGACGACCCAGTCGCAGGCCAGGAACCAGCGGGAGAAGGGATACAATGTCCTGCGCCAGGTCGTCGACATTCTCGATCGCGGGGAGATGCCGCATTGCTATTTCCTGTTTACCGGAACCCCTGCCTTCTTCGAGGGGCCCAGGGGCATCAGGTCTCTCCCCTCGCTTTTTGACAGGATCAACGTGATACAGGCTGACGATTTCCGGAATCCGCGGCAGCCGCAGATTGTCCTTTCAAAATTCAATTCCCGGAAACTGGAGCAGGTCGCCCTCAAGGTGATGGACATCTACTCGGAGGCATACACGGAGGTTGACCGGAGCAGGGTCACCCACAGGTTCATCCGGGCGATGATACAGAAGGTGACGGGGAAATTCGGTGGACGAATCGACGTTATTCCCAGGATTTTTTTGAAGGAATTTGTGGATGTACTCGATAAGTGCGAGCTGTACGAAGATTATGATCCATGGGAGAGCTACTCGTTTGATGCCGATCATATCCGGGATGAGTTAAAAGAGGAGGAAGAAGCGGTCATGGTCGTGGAGTTCTGACCGTTTTTTGTTTTTTCTGATCGAGTGGGGAAGATACAGGAATTTGTATGGTGCAACGGGTTGACAGAACACCGTGTAAGAGAAACGACGCTGTTTTAGGCAGATACCTGGGATTCCTGATTCTTCTCTTCATCTTGTGTACCGGAATACCTGCCTGCGAAGCCTCAGGGGTCACGATTGCCGTCTACCCACTGGTCTGCCAGGTCGGTGAACAGATTGTTCTTTCAGGCACGACCACGATGGAAAACACCATCGCAGTCTACCTGTTTCTCATTGGTCCGGAACTTGACCCACGAGGAGTCACCCTTGAGAACCTGAACCTCCCTGCAGGTCAGGGATATTTCACCTCGGCACGTGTTTCAGCTGATGGTTCGTGGGAATATGAATGGAACACCGGGCTTATCGCAGGACGCCTGATACCCGGTACGTACACCATCTACGTGATAAACGTCCCTCTCGGCATGGACCGGATGCCTGCCGGCGATTCGTCATCGGTGAATGTCACGTTCATCGAGACGCAGAAAACCCCTCCCCTCGGCCCTCCCTGCGCCGCAATCGCCATGGTTGCGCTGGCGGCAGCAGCGTCTGTTGCACGGAAAAGAGAATAAAAGCCTGTAATCCAGCCTTTTTCAGATGGTTTTTCTTCTTCGGATGCGGACCGAGTCCGCATGTGCATACAGCCCTTCCGCGCAGGCGATACGTTCGGCCACCTCGCCAACTCTCTCCAGTCCCTCCCTGCTGATGATCTGTATGGTGGAGCTCTTGCAGAAATGCCGGACGTCAAGACCTGAATGGGTTTTTGCGTTCCCGGCAGTTGGCAGCACATGGTTGGTTCCCGAGGCATAATCCCCGCATGCAACCGGGGAGTATCTTCCGACGAATATGGATCCTGCGTGACGGACCATCCGGATCACATCAAGCGGGTCATGTACCTGGATGGAGAGATGCTCTGGCGCGACCAGGTTCATGATCTCTGCACCCTCTTCCAGTGTATCTGCCAGGATATATCCCGTATTTCCGATCGATCTCGAGATGATATCCCTTCGTTTTGCCTCAAGGACCATGTCCTCCAGCGCCTTTCCGGTCTTTTCCGCCAGGCCGGCGTCCGTGGTGACCAGGAGACAGGCTGCGTCCGGGTCATGCTCCGCCTGGGCAAGAATGTCTGCAGCAATGTACTCGGGATCGCCCGATCCGTCAGCCAGTATGCCGATCTCGCTTGGTCCTGCAGGAAAGTCAATCTCTACCTCCTCCCGGAGAAGCATCTTGGCCTGGGTCACGTAGACGTTTCCAGGCCCGACGATCTTGTCCACTGCGGCAATACTCCCGGTGCCCAGCGCCATGGCGGCAATCGCCTGGGCACCGCCGACGGAATAGACCTCGTCGACGCCTGCGATGTCCAGGGCGACCAGGGTTGCAGGATGCACGGGCGGCGGAGTGCAGCAGCAGATGGATCCAACCCCTGCTACCCGGGCGGGAACTGCGCACATCAGGGCCGTGGAGAGATATGCCGCTCTTCCGCCAGGGACATATGCGCCTATCCTATCAAGAGGCGTGGTCTTTACCCCGAGGATAACACCCTGTTCAACCTCCTCGAGCCAGAGATCCCGGGGCTTCTGCATCTCGTGGAACCTTGAGATCCTGGATTCCGCTTCGATGATCGCTTCAACGAGAGCGGGTTTTAGTTCATCGTAGGCAGACTCGCGCCTCTCCTCGTTAACAAGGATGTCGTCAAGTACGATCCTGTCGAAACGGGAGGTCAGTTCGCGGAGAGCCTCGTCGCCCCCGGACCTGACCTGCCCGATGATCTCGTTGACCGCGTCTTTTACTGACGTTATATCCGCTCTGCGTTTATTCAGCCACCACTCGATACTCACTGGCTTCCACATGCTAATGAGCTTTTACGTTGACAGGAGAGAAAAAGATATTTTGAGGATCGGGAAACAGTTGGTATATTCAGTTGGTAATGCAATTGATTTAATTTTCAATTGAAGATAAAAGGAAATTTTGATTACAGATGCCGTGAATGGGTATGTGTGGTACTGATGAACAAAAATTCCCAGTCTATCCTTATTCTGGTCTTTGCTGCTATAATTGTAGGAGGAGTTCTCTTTGCAGGTTGTACAACGACACCTGAAACAGGCACTCCGACAGCTCAGCCCACGACTTCGGTCGGTCCGAAAGAGAAGTTACTGCTTGCAACGACCACCAGCCTGTATGATACCGGGCTCCTGGATCACTTAAAGCCGATGTTTGAAGATAAATACAATGTTGAACTCCTGATCACCTCGCAGGGGACGGGAAAGGCGATAGAGATTGCCAGTCGCGGTGACGCCGACGTCCTGGCTGTCCATTCTCCAGCCCAGGAGCAGGTGTTCATGGACGCAGGGCATGGATTAAACAGACGATGTTTTGCCTATAATTATTTCATCATCGTCGGACCGGATGATGACCCGGCAGGCATCAGGGGAATGGATCCGGAAGCTGCATTCCAGAAACTCTACGACATGGGCATGGCTGCGACTCCGGGCGTCCAGTTTGCATCCAGGGGTGACAATTCCGGAACACATTCCAAGGAGAAAGCCATCTGGGCAGCTGCCGGATACGATTATGCGACAGATATTCAGAAATCAGGCGACTGGTACATCGAGGCAGGGAGGGGGATGGGCGAGACTCTGCAGCTCTCCAACGAGAAACAGGCATACACTCTCTCAGACGAAGGTACCTACCTGGCATACAAGGGCGACCTCGACATTGTCCCCCTGATAGACCAGGGCGACATCCTGCTGAATGTGTACAGTGTGATAGCCGTGTATAACGAGGCATTCTCATCTGACGAGATCACCATGGCGAACAACTTCGTCGACTTCCTCACCTCGCCGGAGATCCAGGACGAGATCGGGAGCTTCGGCGTAGATACGTACGGGAAGAACCTCTTCTCACCGATGAGCGGTGATTGTGAGCAGTTCGACTGTGACTGCACGAGCCCGGCGACAGAGACCACTCCGGCGGTCGCCTGAAATTTTTAAAATTAACCTTTTTTATTTGACTCTTAAAACAAAAGGGCATCTTTTATTTAATATGTAAGTCAAGACTATCCTGGCTACATGGGTTCCTTGCCTGTGTGGCGATCATGTATCGAATTCCATGTCTGATACCTCTGAAATGCTATCACCAGCAACAGACATCAGGGGGTGAATGAAGGAGAATATCAGGATCTAATCCTTTCTCCTTTTCATTTCTGCCAGTATTTTCTTCTGTCCCTGTCCTTTGCATTGCCGCCCGTGTCCGGATCTACCATTCACCGGTTTGGAGAGAGATAAATTTTTTTTGTTTAATAATTGACTATAATCAATAAGTTTTATTTACTATTGTTATCCATATTATCTTTGCCCACATGGGTTTGGGGCCTGTGTGGTGATGCGTACTCGATTCCATGTCTGAACCTCGGACCCCCCCGTGTACCGCATCAGATTCAGTGCTACCGGATATGGACAAAAGGAAGAGTGATCTGTGGGGAATGAGATTCACCTTTCCTTTTGTTCAATCCGGGTGGAAGGCCGATTGCTTTTTTTCGATATACAAAAGGAGATAGGCGAGTGCCATACCAATAAAAAATGCTACCGTCATCGAGAATACGAGCGAGAGTATTCCGATGGTGATGGTCACCGCGATTGATTCTGTTTTCCAGGCATGCTTCGCAAGCTCGAGCGCAACAAAGACAAGCAGGGCTCCATACACCCCGACTGATATCAGGCTGACCATAGACGGTCCCGCAAAGAAAAGAGCCAGGATCACAAATATTCCCCCGGCGATGATATTCGCACCTCCTGTCCGTGCCCCGAACCGGTACATCCCTGCCATTCCACCTGCACCGTGACACATTGGCATCCCCCCGAAAGGCACCGATACCAGGTTCATCAGGCCGATTGTGCGTGACAGGCGGGCAGGCATGAGCTTCACTGACATGAGATCGCGGGACAGGAGCGAGGTTGCCAGGATGGCGTTGGTCAGGGTGAGAAGGGCCTGCGGGATGACGAGCACTGAAAGAGCCGGGATAAAATCATCGGTTTTTGGGAGAACCAGCGCTGGAGGTGACAGAAAGACGAGCTGGGGCACCCCGTGAACGAGGATTCCCGCTCCCAGGGCAAGGAAAATCAGCACCAGGGAGGAAAGGTCAGGGATTTTTCGCCAGCGGGAAAAGAGGAAGATCCCGACGATTATCGCAACACCGAATACAAAATAGATCGGATCCTCGAGCATGAAGCCTCCCGAGGTTTTGAGGAGAAGGAGGGCAAGCCCAAGCTGGATTCCCCGTATCACACTGTCCGGGATCCACTTCTCGAGCAGGTTCATCCAGTTGCCCGTTCCAAGCACCAGAAAGATCACGCCGAGCAGGATCCCCGCCGCCGCAATCTCGCCCGGTCCGATCGCTTCGGCGATTGCGATCACCGCGATCACCTTCATGGGTTCTACTGGAACCGGAACGCGATAGAGAAGACCGCTGATGACAAACCAGATGCCGAAAAATAAGAAGATATATCCGATATCCAGCCCGGCTACCAGGGCGACTGCCAGAACCAGCGGGAGGATGGTTCCAAAATCCCCCATGCTGCCGGCCAGCTCGGAGAGATCGAACCGGATTTTTGGAATATTCTCATCCTCTGAACCGTTCACGATCTGATTCAATCCTTAATAATCCGGTTTCTGTTAGTCAGTGTGCATGAATGGTGGTCCCGATATCCTCCCCTTCGAGGACCCGCCGGATATTCCCCGGTTTATGGCCATTTACTATCCTGACCGATTTGAGGTTCTTTGCATAACGGAGTAATTCCACGACTTTCGGCTCGAGGACCATGTCATGCATCTCCATATCGAGAAGCTCGGATGCGGTGATATCGGGGATCAGCTCTGCTTCAGGATGCCTGAACGGATTTTTCGTGAAGAGGCCATCCACGTTCTTTACCAGCACGAGATTCCTGGCCCCAAGAACCTCTGCGGCAAGGAATGCTCCGGTATCAGTCCTGTTGGGGGGTATCGAGCCGACTTCAGCCGGTTGTTCATACAGGCCGTATGGAGGGGTTCCATGGGTGACAGGGAGGACTCCAAGTCTCAAAAGCATGGGAAGCTCCAGCAGATCGGCAGTATGTATCCTCATTCCACCATATGGAGAGAGGAGGATGGACATCATGATGGCGTTCTGTTCGCTGATCTTACCCGCCAGTTCGGCAAGCACACCGGTGGGCATCCCAAGGTTCAACCCTATATCAAGGATGTGTCTCACCCTCACACCCCCTCCGGTCACCACGAGGATCTTGTATTCCTTTGAGAGCTCTCCGATCTCCTGCACCAATGGCAGGACCACATCCTTTCCGTAATCGATGATGCCGTGACCTCCGAGCTTCACCACGTTCAGATCAGGCATGAGCTTCAGCTGGGGGACATGTTCATATGCACGAAGAAGCCCGATTCTTGCCAGTGACTCTCCTTTCAGCTCACTTTCCATCTCAAACCGGTTCCGTTTCATCTGCGTATACATAGATTTATATTTATTAAAAGCTAACAGAATTTATTGATATAACAACTGATATAACAGTTGTGAGATAAGGCTTATAACTGTTCAGGAGTTATACGGAGCATGAAAGGAAGTGATTGGTGATGGTAAAGATATACGTAAGAGAGAGATTGAAAGTCCGGGAGGGCGCAAAACAGCCGATGTTCCGGATTGTTGCGGTAACGGGAGGCCAGGTCCAGATCGAGCTCACTCATTTCAGGAAGTTCGAGATCGAGCAGATAGCAAAGGACATCGGGGCTGAAGTGGTATACCTGGAAGAGATCCCAGACGAGGAGAAGAAGAAACATTAATTAGGATAAATTCTTTTCTTACTTTTTTGATTCCACATCTTCAATTCTTTTATCAGCTTTCCCGCTGAACCTATCCCAGTCTATGCCCGCTTTAAACATTGATCTCATCTTCGACGCTGCAATCCGGATTCACCTCCTGATCGATGGAGCGATCACTCTCAACATCTCCGGGGAGGACATACGGATCAAGTTTCCCACGACACGCGCTCTCGCAGATTTTTTGGGAGTTCCCCATTACTATGTCCTCCCGTACTTTGCGATGATGGAAGAGAATCAGCTGGTTACCAGGGCAGAAAGAATTGGGATCTTTACAACAACGGCAGGGACGAAAAAATATCTGGACCTTCTCCTGGAAACGTATCACGACGAGGGAATCAGGGTTCTTGGGGCCGATATATTCAGGGAGATACAGAAGCGGGCTTCCGGATAGTGTGTACACCACTTGTTATATCACCAGGTTAACCGATTCATTTTAATTATTTTTTGAATAAGTATAATACTGGTTACACCACATCATGGAAGATCCAGCGTTCCACGGTATTATCATGGTGATCAGGTGCTCCGACTCCACCCAGGTCGCGTATCATGAATGATATAATTGAAGGATTCACCCAGGCATTCCAGCTCATCGTTACCCTCAACCCTGAAGTCATGGGAATTACCATACGCTCGCTCTTCATCTCACTCTCTGCGACGTTTCTTGCTTCAATTATCGCAATACCTCTGGGAGGTTTGATTCATTTCAGGGAGTTTGGAGGCAAGAAAGGACTCATTACGATTATCCAGGCTCTTTATGCACTGCCTACCGTGCTGGCAGGCCTCTTCGTCTTCCTTCTTATTTCACGTTCCGGCCCGTTTGGCTTCCTCGGGTTGATGTTCACGCCCACAGGCATGATATTCGGCCAGATGGTGCTTATCATCCCCCTGATGATCGGGATGACCCTGATCGCCCTCTCCGGCGTGAGAAAGAACATCCAGGATACGATTGTCTCGCTTGGAGCGGACGAATTCCAAAGCATCCTCACAATAATCAAGGAGGCACGGTTTGCAATACTTGGCGGAGTCATTCTCGGTTTTGGACGCGCCATATCCGAGGTCGGAGCGGCCATGATTATCGGCGGAAACATCAGGGGATATACCCGAATCCTCACCACGGCAATTGCACTCGAGACCTCGCAGGGGAACCTTCCTCTCTCTATTGCCCTGGGACTCATCCTGCTCTTCATCGCCCTGATTGTAACCACGATTCTCTTTCTCGTGCAGGAGCGCTGACCAGATGATAGAACTTATCGGAGTATACAAGAATTTCGGTGAGAAGGAGGTACTTCGAAACGTCGGTATGACGATCAGGAAGGGTGAGATCTTTACCCTTATCGGGCCGAGTGGTACGGGAAAATCGACAATTCTCCGACTGATCAACCTGCTGGACGTTCCAACAGAAGGTGAGATATTCTTTGAAGGTATCGACACCTCGGGCCCTGAAAAGACCCGGCTCCAGCTCAGGCGGCGCATGTCCATGGTATTCCAGAAACCTGCTGCGTTGAGAGGTGATGTCTTCGATAATATTGCAGCCCCGCTCAGGTTCAGGAAGGTCCCGGTCGAGGATATTCGAAAGCGCGTACCGGAAGCGCTGGAACTGGTAGGGCTTTCCGGCTACGAAAGTCGCAAGGCTTCGACCCTTTCAGGCGGAGAGATGCAGAGAGTTGCCATCGCACGTGCTGTTGTCACCCGGCCCGAGGTCCTGTTGCTTGATGAACCGACGGCAAACCTCGACCCGGTCTCGACGGAGAAAGTCGAGAACCTCGTACATACCATAAATTCCAGGTTCGGGACCACAATAATTCTCTCGACGCACGATATGGACCAGGGGCAGCGGCTGGCCCACCGTATCGCGGTGGTATTGAGCAGGACGATAGGGCAGACAGGCACCGCTCACGAGATATTTTACCAACCACGAAACCGGGATGTCGCCCACATGGTGGGAGTCGAGAATATTCTTGAAGGAATGGTGAAGAACAACGAAGAAGGGCTTACGATTATCGATATCGAGGGGTACGACATCGCTGCGACCAGTGATTGTCCGACAGGGAGCAGGGTGACGGCATACATCCGCCCGGAGGACCTTGTTCTTTCGACGGCTGAGTTTCCCGGTTCCAGCCTGAGAAACCGGTTCCTGGGCCGGATAACAAAAGTAGTTGCAATGGGACCCATGGTCAAAGTCCGGATAGACTGCGGTATCCGGCTCATATCAGTCATCACGAAGCGCTCATTCGATGAACTTGAGATAGAGGAGGGAGGATCGGTACATGTATATTTCAAAGCCAGTGCCGTCCACGTTGTCAGGATTGACTGATTTTTCGACACGAATCCCGTATTCATATCGCACAGAGGGACAGAGTAACTGCATACCGGTAGTCCACCCCTGTTTGCCTGATTTAAGGGAGCGTATCAGGGCATTCTTCTGGCAGGTCTCACGCGTGCACACTTTCGCAATCGACGCCTGTATATGCCATGAACACGTAAACTAGTTCACAATGCGCTGTATTGCCCTGGCAAGCGGGAGCAAGGGAAATTGTTTGTATATTGAAGCGGATAGCGGCGCTCTCCTTGTAGATGCCGGCCTTTCGCGAAAGGAATTTTTAAGGCGTCTTGGGGAGGCGGGAGGAGACAGGGATCTCATATGCGGCATCCTGGTCACCCACGAGCATACTGATCACATATCTGGGGTGGATGCACTCGCCCGCCACCTCTCTGTCCCGGTCTATGCAACGGGCGGGACACTCTGTGAATTTCTCGAACACAGAAAATGTACCCGGGCCCCGGTCAGGGCACAACGGCTCTGTTATGACGAGCAGTACCAGATCGGGGATTTCACCATACAGGCATTCGAGACGTCACACGATGCCCGCGAACCGGCCGGGTTCACAATCAGGGAAAACGGCATCAGGATCGGGTGCTGCACTGATACCGGTGTCATCAACGCACGGATCCGTGAGAGATTAATGGGATGCGACGCCCTTGTCCTGGAGAGCAACCACTGCCCTGACATGCTCAGGGACGGGCCGTACCCCGAGATGCTGAAGCGAAGGATACGGTCTCGACGGGGGCATCTCTCCAATCGTGATGCAGCAGGATTTCTCCGGGACTGCTGCCCCGACATCCATGAAGTCATGCTGGCACACCTGAGCGAGATAAACAACACCCCGGAAAAGGCAATGAATTCGGCCCAAAACGGCCTTGGCATCTACCTCGACAGCATCAACGTTACCATTGCACAGAACCCCGGGCCTTCGAACGGGTGGCCGGGGCAGATTCGCATCTGACCAGCGCCCCGGGGGATTTAGTCCTTCATCTTGAGTAACCGCATGCAGTACTGGTCAATAGAGTCGAGAAAAACCTTTTTTGCCGCCTTCGACCGTTTTTCGTCCTCTGAATAGATATCTCCTGCCACGTATTCCAGCAGGGTGACGAGATGATTCTTGCTCTGCAGTTTCTTCTTCATGTCTTCGAGGCATGCCACAGCATCACTCTGCTGCCCGCTCATGACTACAAACGCGAAATCGAGCAGAAGAATTGCCTGGCCCGGGATACCCTTCGAGATGGCAGTTTCCCGGAATTTCTGGTATGCAGAGTTCTGGGACGATATGATGGAGAGCTGAAGACCGTAATAGACGGGCTCGAGCTCATCGGGGTGCTGCTGCATCATCTGCCGCACCACCGCCGTCGCACCTCCCGCATCCCTCGCCTCGAGCTTGAAGTGGTAGAGATCGCGGAGGAAGAACATATCGCTGTAATACCGTTCCGCAGCGATCTTCAAGAGTTCTCCCCTCATCTCCCTGTTTCCATCTTTTTTTGCCTTCTCAAGACCGATTTTAATAAACTCGGACTCCTGCGGGAACCATTCCAATGCAAGCCTGAGCATGTACCAGAAGATCTTGTTGATCTTTAAATCCTGCACCACCTGCGGGAACTTCAGCCGGTTTATCGGGGGCCGGAGCCTTGCCAGCTCGATCATCTGTTCCCGCGCATTCAGGGCCATCTGGCTCGGTTTCGCTTTTAAGGTCCGCTGATCAGGGGTTACTTCATCGGTCGAGAGAATATAGTAACTGTAGGCGATTGCGGTACAGACAATCGCATCGGTGGTCCGGTATTTTTTCAGGACTTCAATGGCTTCGGAGTATTTGCCAAAATCGATCATCTTGATTCCAAGCACGATATCGAAGATTACCCGCCCACCCGGCCTTCGCTTGTTCCTGACGGCATGCTTGAAGAGTTTTTCGATATATTCGACATCCGTTGACCGCCCGGAGACCTCAAGCACCTTTACGGTAGCATCGTCGATGAACCGGTCATGTGCGGCATCGGGCAGGTCGGGGAAGTTTTTCTCCAGGATATCGATGACGTGGCCGAAGAATATGGGAATATTGGAGTCTATCCTATCCGAGTTCTTCTCGATGTACTCGAAGAGATCCTTCTTCACCTCGCCAATCTTCCTGTCGATGATGGCATCGGGCTGCCAAGCCCCTTCCATACGGATATATTCTTCGTAAAAATATATGAAAGTATATTTTCCGTCCTGAAATCAATTGGATTTCGCAGAATTACAATTTAATCCCGTATCCGGTTAATCGGGAGACACAATGGCCTTGTATTCTTTTATATTCCCCATGAATCTCCGCACCTCACCCGATTATGAGAACTCTTATCCGATCGCCGGTCGAAATTCTGGACAAGAGGATATCATGCTATTTTCCGAGTTTGCCGGCTATGCCGATCAGCTGGAACAGATCTCCGGACGGCTTGACATGATCGATCTGATCGCCAGGGTCCTGCCAACACTGGACGATGCTGAGCTGCCGATCTTCACCCGGTTCGTGATGGGACGGATCTTTCCGGACTGGAGCCCGCAAAAGATCGGTATCGGCCCCAACCTCCTGTACGATGCCATGACAGGGATGATCGATGCAACCCGGAATGACATCATCGACGATATCAACGAGGCCGGTGACGTGGGAACAGCATTTGAGAAGATCCTCTTGACGAGAAAGAGCGAATCGTATTCGTCCCGCTCGGCACAGACTGCAACCATCCAGAAACAGCTCTTCGAGCAGACGGAACAGATGACCCTGACCAGCGTCTATCGTGACCTGGAAAGAATCGCCAGGGCGGGCGGAAGGTCTTCGCAACAGCAGAAACTGAATATCATCCGCTCCCTTCTCTCCATCGCAACTCCTAGAGAGGGCAAGTACCTGGCAAGGCTTCTTCTGGAGGATTTCCGTATCGGTGTTGGTGAAGGGAATGCACGGGAGGCCATCGCAAAGGCCTTTTCCGTGGATTCCTCGCTCGTCGAGCATGCACACCAGGCCCTAAACGATCTTGGAGAGGTTGCCCTGCTTGCAAAGAGAGGAGAGAATGCCCTGTGTGATGTCCACATCCGGATCTTCCATCCCGTGAAGATGATGCTTGCACAGCAGGGGACAATCTCCGGGGCGATCGCAGATAACGGGGAGATTGCCGCAGAGTACAAGTATGACGGAAGCAGGTTCCAGTTCCACAAATCAGGCGACCAGTGCAGGATGTACTCGAGAAAACTCGAAGACGTGACCGATGCCCTTCCTGACATCATCGTGATGCTCGATTCTGCAACCGATCACGAAGTGATACTTGACGGAGAAGTCATTGCAATAAAGGATGAAAAACCCTTGCCCTTCCAGACGGTTCTCCGAAGATTCAGGAGGAAACACGGGATTGACGCAATTTCTAAAGAGATACTGTTGATCCCGAATATCTTTGACATACTGTACCTCGATGGAGACACGCTGATCGACAGACCCCTCTTCGAGAGAAGAAGACTGCTTGAGCGCGTCGTGACAGGGCATGTTGCACCGCAGATCGTGAGCGACGACTCCGGGGTCATCGAAAAGATATACGATGAGGCACTGGCTCTGGGTCATGAAGGCATAATGCTCAAGGTCCCGGGATCGCCATATACGCCGGGGATCAGGGGGAAGAACTGGATTAAGATAAAACCTTCTGTTGATACTCTCGATCTGGCGGTGATCGGAGCAGACTGGGGCGAGGGGAAACGGGCACACCTGTTTGGTTCTTTTCTGCTGGCATGCAGGGACAACGGAGCACTCGTCCCGCTCTCAAAAGTTGCAACCGGGTTCTCTGACGAACAGCTGGCAGACGCCTATGAAATACTGAAAGACCACGTGATATCCCGCTCTGGAAAAGAGGTAAAATTCGAGCATTTCCTTGTATTCGAGGTGGGATATTCGGAGATCCAGAAGAGCCCCAACTACCCGAGCGGCTTTGCCCTTCGGTTCCCCCGCTTCATACGGATCCGGGACGACAAGGCAGTCGACGAAGTAGAAACCCTATCCGGCATCAGGGAGCGTTACCGCCAGCAGTCAGGGGAATAATTCCCGCTTCCGGACCACCCATTTGGCCGATCGTCCAGGCTTCAAACTCACGTTTGCGTGTTTTTCAGGAGAATCAATCGGGATGCCCGGGGATCTCGACGCGTACCCTGGGACCCAGGAAGGAGATGATATCCTTCACAAATTCCATCCATTTTACCGGGGAATCGCTGATTTTATCCCTGATTTCAAGGCCGAGATCGTCATCCCTGCCCTCCAGCACATGGAGGATGACCGACCCTGGCGCAAAGCGCGGCCCGACCACGTCATCCCCGTCACCATCCACGACCCCGAGGACAGGAAGTCCCAGGTGGGCCCCAATGTGGCCGCACACTGCAGTGGTATCGTCACCGACGCTCACGACACCGCAGGTGCGATCATCCACCCTTGAATAGAGCTCATGGCCACAGTGATCGATATAAACCACCAGGCCCTCATCACGCCGCTGTGTACTGGTCACGGGATCTGCCCGCCTCACAGGACCACTTTTGCACCAGGCCTTCGTCACATCCAGGCAGCCCCGGCGGTGGATCTTTTCAAGGCCATGGATCTTTGGGATAAGGCCCGACAGCGGAACGATCCTGCCATTTTCCTGGGTGAGCACGACTTTCGTGTCACGTGCTCTCCCGATCACGATTCCATCGACAAAGACCGCCTCTCCCGGGATGCAGCCCCGGATTTCGCGTACGTTGGTGTTTGTCACTTCCCCTGTCCGGACCTGGAGGACAGGATACCCGGTGGCAGAAGCGAGGTAATCCGAGAGGTCATCACTCGCCCTGTTCCAGCAATAGATACAACCGTTCGAGCATTCCACGTGTAACAGGCCCGGTTCACCGAGCCTCGAGGCTACGATTCCACCAAAAATCCTTCCTGATTCGGCTGTCTTGCCCCGGTTGAGCATGAATATCCTGCCTTCGATTCCAGGTATCACCCTGCTTGGCGGGAGTCCTGCATACTCACACCTGATGCCGGACTCTTCTGCGGCAGTCCTTCCCATCACACCTGCAACAACCACTCTTTCGGGATGCACTGCCGCGATCATGCGGGCGGCATCCCCCGAATCAAAGGCTTCCGGGCCGTGTACAACCATAACAAGCTCTTCCGTCCCTGTCTGTGTCTCTCTCATCGGTCGGTCCTGGTTCTTTCATCAAAGATTAGCTACATATTCACCCTCTATTCTCTTAATCCTGGTGACCCGGGCATTCTCCGGGAAGGGTAGCGAGGAAAATGATAACAGGACAGACCCCCATAGCGGGTTGACATGGGAAAGATATACGAGGAGAAAACGCTTCGTAATCGCACGATGGTCTTTGCCGATCGTGACGATGCCGGAGAGAGGCTTGCCCGGTTCATACGTGAAACCCTGAATCTCCAAAATCCGCTCGTCTGCGCCATACCTGCCGGGGGTGTCCCGGCAGGGGTCAGGATTGCCCGCTCGCTCGATGCCCGCATGATGCTTGGTATCGTCAGGAAAGTCAGGATTCCATGGAACCCCGAAGCCGGATTTGGTGCGGTGACGTGGGATGGAAGGGTCTTTCTGAATGAAGCGCTCGTCCGTGGAACCGGGCTCTCGCAAGATGCTGTCGAGAGAGCAATCAGGGAGAGCAGGGAGGAGATCAGGCAGAGACAGATCAAATTTCCCGGCAACGAGCCTTCGCCGGCCATAAAAGGAAGCACTGTCATCGTAACCGACGACGGCCTTGCGTCAGGTTATACCATGCGTGCAGCGATCGAGGCCGTCAGGTCTGATGCTCCAGAAGGAATAATTGCCGCTGTGCCAACCGGGTCAGCACGGGCGGTCTCCATGATCGGAAAGATTGTCGAATGCGTCGTGTGCCTGAATATCCGGGAAGGGCATTCCTTTGCCGTGGCCGACGCCTACCGTCACTGGCACGATTTAAGCGATGCTGAAGTGCTCCAGTATCTTGAAGCTGCTCAGGAGATGGGGCGTTTCTAGCCGGCCAGAAGCTCGCCGACCTTCCGGGAAAGGGCGTCTGCATCCGATTCCCGGGTCTCTCGTCTTATCTCCATCAGGACGACATCATCCCTTGCCTTTATCTCATCAAGGAGAGCCGGACCGCTGACGGAAATCGTTGCGAGGAACGGTATCGAAGAGTCCAGGACACGGTTGACCAGGGTACAAAACTTCCCTGACAGGCATTCCATCTTTCCGATCTCGTCTATGACAATGAGTCCTGTTCCAGGTTCGAATAGTGATAATTCATCCAGAAACGCTTCAAAAGACTCCAGGTCAACACCGTATTTCCCTACCCGGTACCGGCTCCTGATACCAACGTGTGAAAGGATCCGTCTTCGGCCATCAAGACTCACGAGCTCAAAACCAGTGCGAATACCGCCTTTTTTTACCTCTTTCGTGAAAAACCCGCTGGGATTGTGTTCGCCGAGTGTTTCAAGCATCTTCTCGACAACCGTGGTCTTGCCGCTCCCGGGCGTTCCAGTTACAAGGAGGTTTTTTTCTCTCATGAAAAAACACTCTTGAATAACTAATATGGAATGGAAAGATGGATATTATCGCTTTTTCGTAGAAGTTATTGCCAGAAAGAGGAGGATACAGATCGCAAAAAGGACAGTATGTGGCATCAATCCGGCCGCCTGATGAGATCCCGTCCCGGTCCCTGTATCAGTCATCTCCGGCGTTTCAATACCTGCCGGCGTCTCCACCACCTGCTCTTCCCCTGTTTCATAGCCGTTACTGTCCAATGAAGGCTCTTTTTCTTCATCCCCACCCGGTGAGAGCCCTGCCAACGCTTCCAGGACACGCAATTTCTGTTCCCTGGCAGGATCAAATAGGGGATTTACTGCCAGTGCCCGGTCATACATCGTTACTGAATCCTCAAAGGCCCCCATGTGGTACAACGCCTCCCCTGTCAGGAAATATGCCTCGTACTCTGCAGGGTCAAGTTTTGTTACCTGCTGAAAGGCTTCCTGTGCAGCCTGGTAATAACCAAGTTCCAGGAGGAGTTCGCCCCTCCCCATCCAGACACGTTTATTGTAGGGATCACGTGTGACCGAGGCGTTATACGCTTCCAGCGACTCCTCGTAACGCCCCTCTTCATAATATTGCCTTGCGTGGAGATAGCTGGTGTATGCGTCGTCTGCGTGCCCGTCTGCCCCCGAAGCGCCCACGTTTCCGGAACCGCCGGTATAATCCGATGTATCTGATGAATCCTCCGAGCCCGGATCATCGCCGCCGCTGAAATCGGAGTACCACGAACTGTCGGTGACGTCCCAGCTGTCAGATGAACTGTCTTCATCACCTGATTCTCCATCCACACTCTCTCCAGCGTCCCCGCCAGAGTCGTCACCCGGGCCTGAATTGCATCCGCAGTCGTCTGCCGCAGCGGGGAGCCACAGAAATGCAAGGAAGAAGAGTAATGCACATATACTGATCCATGCCGGCCTCATAACATTGGACCCGTATATGAGATATGGAATTTTAACCTTGCTGTTTGGACGGATTTTTTCCTGCACCAGTTTTTCCTGCACCAGCAAAGAAGAACCGATTGCATGAGAGATCCTGAAGGATCATGAAAACAAAAAACCACAAGATTCTCATCGATAAACATGCATACACAATGATGCAGCCATTATCGCATTGACCACCAATGATCGCTGTGCGGTCATGTTCAAAGAATTAGAATACCACGGGCATTCTGCTTGAAAAAAGAGGACGGGTACTGGTGGAATATTACGCGCTTTTTCGTAAGAGCATGGCAATGAACCGCGTATCGGTGCTGCTCGCCATACTTTTTGGCCTTGCCTCCGCCGGCGTCTATTTCCTGGACCTTCATATCCCGGTGGGAGGCGGACTCCTCCTGGAGCCGAGCGAGATTTTTGTTACGCTGGGTTCGGCGCTTTGCGGGCCCACAGGCGGGCTCATCATCGGGTTTTTGCAGGGGATAGTCTATGCCCCTGATAGGAACATCCCCGCCCATATGTTTGCGGCCTTCCTCTGGGGTCTATGGTACGCGTTTTTCTGGAACTGGAGCCTGAAGATGCCGTACCCCAAGATCTCGCGGATCATTGTCTGGACACTCACTGTTCCGCTCTATTATTACGTTCTGCTCCTGCCACTCCACGTCTTCATCTATGCGTCATATACCCTTGATGCCCCGTTTCTCTCTACCTATCTTGTTGTGGCATCCGAGGTAGTTCCTGAAATGATTGGGACCATAATCGCAACCGATATCATCCTGATCATTCTCCTCGAACGATATTCGGCGCCAGTGAACCTGCATGACTGATCACTTCCCGGCGTCTACCGCATCACTATCTGAACGGCCTTTCTGTATTTAGCGATGATTGCAAAGACGATGGGTTTTCCAACCCAGACTTTTTCCCCGGTTGCCGAACGCAGCCTGCTGATCTCGCCCAGTTCCTGCAGGGCGCGAACAGCGGTCTCATCCGCGAGAAAACAGCTGTCGGCTACGGTCGAATCAAAATAGAAGAGAATGGGGATCTTCAGGCGGTCCCGGATATCCTTCGGGAGTGTCTCTCCCATCCTTACAAGAACGTCCCGGTCGAACAGGTACTCTTCACCACCCTTTGTCAGTGAAGACGGTGACTCTTCAGAGAGCAGGGCCGAGAGTGTCTTCCTCCCGGCTACGACTGACTCGTTGATCTTCCGGATCTCAAGGCCCATCCATCTCTTCATGACCGATTCGTCGGATATATGTGGTCGATTATCCACAGGTTCCCACCTCCTGCATTAAAAACATGCATCAACCGTATCTTCTGATATGATACTGTGATCCCGAGTCCCATCCCTAATCTCTCCTCCAGAGTTCATTCTCAAGAATTTCTTTTCGGCAATGAGGGCACAGGTATACGGCAGACGGCCTGTCCGGCCCTGTCACTTCTCCCTCCGCCACCTGTCTCTTCAGCTCTGCTGTAAACCCTGAAGCGAGAAGACCTGCAGGAAGGGCAAAGATGCCGATACCAATGAGCGTGATCGCGCCACCGAGAACCTTACCGGCAGGCGTGACGGGGACCATATCGCCATACCCAACTGTTGTGAGAGTGACAATTCCCCACCACATGGTTGCGGGAATACTGGAGAAGAGATCCGGCTGGACAGGGTGTTCGATCTCGAACATGAGGGTGGATGATGCTATAAGTGCAATGAAGAGGACCGCGTATGCAGTAAAAAGGGTATTTCGCTGTGATTTTATGACACGGATGATGAGGTTGATAGACTCAGAGTACCGGACCAGCTTGAACAGCCGAAAGACACGAAGCACGACAAGCCCGGTCAGATTTATACCGACAATCACTTCCAGGTAGAATGGAAGCACTGCAAGGAGATCGATTATTGCGAATGGTGTGACGGCCCATTTCAGACGTCCGGCAACTGTTGAAGTATAGCGGGGGTCAGCGGTACACGACCATAACCGGAGGGGATATTCGATGGAGAAGACGGTCATGCTGAAGAAGAAGAGGATCGAAAAGAGGATATGATAATTATCCTGCAACTGCGGGACGGTTCCGAGGATCATCACGACAATCGAGATCAGAATTACGACAGTGATGAACGCATCAAAGAGATAACTGGCCGAATCTCCTGGCTTTGCCGGTTCCAGGATCTGGTACAGGCGCATCCTGAAGGCGGATGTATCCATGTGATCTGAATGTGAGCGTAACACCAATTAACCTGCGTAACTGATCTTCCATCTGCCACGTACTGAATGTTCTTTATTGTGAGTGATACAGACGGGATCGCCGGCAAAATGTTATTTACAGGGTGTAGGCAAACGGGAAATGTACAATGGACCCATATATCACTCATGGGTTTTGCCGCCCTTGTCATCGTGGGGGTCGCACTTGTTGTATTTGTCGTGAAGGTTGTATGGGCGCTTCTCCCTGCCGCCATCGTTGCTGCCGTCGTCTTCATCTTCACGGCAAGCATGTGGTGGGCGGGAGTTGCGTTTCTCGCGGTCATTGTCCTTTCGATGCTTGCCAAACTGGTACGGTAGCCTGCGCCGTACATGGCCGGAGAGTCAGGGGATAATCTGTTCAGAAGAGAGATGGGCTCGCTGAGATTCGAACTCAGGACCTCCGCCATGTCAAGGCGACGTCATAACCAGCTAGACCACGAGCCCCAATTCAAGGATTATGCGCTTACAAGGTGGGCTCACACAGTATAAAATAATTCTCTTTTTTGGGTTTTCCGCCTGATCCGCAGGTTCACGAACCAGGAGAGAGAAAGGACATGAATGGAGAGCCCTGATGCCACAAAACGAACCCATGGAAGATTACCGGGTACATGTACAACAGAGGGCAGGACATGCTTTCTGGTGCAGACCGCCTGCCCGGATCGCGATAAAATGGCCAGGGAAGTGATGGACAGATCACCCTGGCATTCCACGCAGGGGATTGATTCTCCATATTCTTCACGTGGGGGCGAATCGGGAAATCTATGATTGTGTGAAGAGTTCCTTCGAACGCAACGTGGCCGGGTGAAGCGATATCACATTCCATGACCGGGAAGGCGTCAGGGGGATTTTTCGGGATATGGTTCGTTTATTCGAACAGGCTGAATAAAAAAGGGTATCAGATCAGTTTGTCAGATATCTTTGCAAACTTCGCGGTATAGATCCCAGGCATCGAGCGTATCTCGTCCATCATCCCGGACGAGACCTCTGAATCGACGTTCAGGACCATTATGGCCTCTTCACCGGGATTGATGCGGCCGACCTGCATTCCGGCGATGTTGACGTCGCCTTTTCCAAGAATGGTGGATGCACGACCGATAACCCCCGGTTTATCGAGATGGCGCGAGATTATGACGTATCCCTCGGGGATCATGTCCATCGTATACCCTCCGATAGCAACGATGCGGCTCCGGCCCTTCATGAATACGGTACCGCTCATCGTCTCCTCCATCCGGTCTGTCTTTATCTTCAGGGTAAGCAGGTTCTTGAATCCGCCGGACTCCCGGGTAGTGGTCTCCGAAAAAGCTATGCCCCTCTCTCCTGCAATGTACTCTGCATTGACAATGTTTACGGGGACCTGCAGGATGGGGTCCAGGAGACCTTTCAATGCCATGCGGGTGATGAAACGGCTGTTATTCCCCAGGGTTGAGAGGTCTCCCCCAAAGACCAGTTCCACCTTCTCCGTTCTTCCTTCCACGAGCTGGGTGAGGAAACGCCCCATCTTTTCAGCAAGGATGGCATATGGCTCGACAGTCTCCTGCTGATCTGCGGGTACAATGGGTGCGTTCACGATGTACTTCGCAGAACCACCCCTGAGGACCGCGATGCACTGCCTTGCGATTGAGACTGCGACATTCTTCTGTGCCTCTACGGTGCTCGCCCCGAGATGGGGTGTCGTGATTACCGTGTCAAGTTCCAGCAGGGGAGAGTTGAGAGGCGGTTCTTCCTCGAAGACGTCGAGAGCCGCCCCGGCAACTTTTCCTGATTTCACCGCTTCATAGAGGGCTTTTTCATCAATTATTCCGCCCCGTGCGCAATTGATGATTCGCACGTTGTCCTTCATGGTGGAGATGGTCTTTTCGTTGATGACATGCTTTGTCTCCTTGATAAGCGGTGTATGGACGGTTATCACATCCGATACCCTGAAGAGTTCCTCGAGAGAGACCGCCTCGACACCGATCTGTGCGGCCTTGTCCCTGGTGATGAACGGATCATATCCTACGATATGCATACCGAGCGCCGATGCACGTTTGGCAACCTCCCTGCCGATCCTGCCAAGGCCCACGATCCCGAGTGTCTTCTCATTCAGCTCCACACCCATGAACTTCGATCTCTTCCATTCCCTGCTCTTGAGCGAGGCGTTTGCCTGGGGGATATTTCTCGCCAGTGAGAGCATCATTGCCATGGTATGTTCCGTGGCGGCAAGCGTGTTTCCTTCCGGTGCATTGGCAACGATGATACCCCTGCGGGTGGCGGCATCCATATCTATGTTGTCCACTCCAGCTCCCGCCCTTCCGATGAACCGGAGCTTCTTTCCGGCTTCTATCACCTTTGCCGTCACTTCAGTACCGCTGCGGACGAGGAGTGCATCATAATCCCCGATCTTCCTTACCAGCTCATCCTCTTTGAGATCCGTCAGCACATCCACTTCGTACTCCCTGCGAAGGATCTCCAGGCCTTCTTCTGCCAGCGGATCACTGACAAGTATTCTCGTGCTCACAATAAAACCCACATATATTCGGCATCGTACGTATTGAGGGTTTTCTTCAGCCATTCCTGAAGTGCTCCGGAGACCACGGTGAAGAAGAGAAGAGACTCAAATGGATGATAATTTATTAAGCACATGAAGAGTGAGATATAAGTGGTGCGTGCATGAAACAGATGCCGGATATTCTGTGGCTTGAGGAGATCAGGAAAGAGGATATTGCCGCTGTAGGCGGTAAAGGTGCATCTCTTGGAGAGATGTCTGCGATAGGGCTTCCCGTCCCGAAGGCATTCGTGGTCACGAGTCATGCATTCAGGCGGTTTCTGGTCGAGGAGAATCTTGAAGACGTCATATTCAACGACCTGGAAAAACTCGACGTCGATGACAGTGATGCGCTCGACGCGGCCTCAAATCGTGCGAAGAAAGCGATAATGGGTGCCAGGATGCCGGGTTCTATCACGGATGGTATCCGCAAGGCCTATAAAAAGATGGGGGGATCCAGGCTCATTGTCGCGGTTCGATCAAGTGCAACAGCCGAAGACCTCCCTGATGCCAGTTTTGCGGGTCAGCAGGAGACCTATCTCAATATAAAGGGAGAGAAAAACCTCCTTGAAGCGGTCCAGAAATGCTGGGCTTCGCTTTACGGCGCCAGGGCAATATACTACCGTTCAAAACAGGGATTCGACGACAGGAGTGTAAATATCGCGGTTGTCGTGCAGGAACTCATTCACTCCGAGAAGGCAGGGGTTATGTTTACATCGCACCCCGTGACGGGAGAGCCCTTAAGCATCATCGAGGGATCCTGGGGCCTTGGCGAGGCGGTTGTATCGGGCTCTGTTTCACCTGACAAGTATGTCTTTGATAACAGGTCCGAAAAAGTGGTTGACCGGCTTATAGCCACGAAAAACATCGAGATCGTATCGGACGGTGAGAATGGGACCAAGGTCGTCGATGTCGGGGAAGACCGCAGGGATGCACCGGTTTTATCCGACGAAGAGGTGAGCCGCCTCGCATCATTCGGAAACATTGCAGAGACCCATTACGGGGTTCCCCAGGATGTCGAGTGGGCGATCGTCGCTCATGATATCTACATTCTCCAGTCAAGGCCGATAACCACGATTGGATCCGCGGTCTCTTCCAGGGATTCGTCTTCCGGTGATTCCGGAAAGATTATCGTGCAGGGGCAGGGCGCATCGCCGGGAATCGCATCCGGAAAGGTGGTCATCGTCCGGGACATAAAAGACGCCGGAAAAGTGAAAGAAGGAGATATACTGGTCACGAAGATGACCAATCCCGACATGGTGCCGGCAATGCGCAGGGTCGCAGCCATCGTCACCGATGAGGGGGGGATGACCTGCCATGCAGCCATCGTCAGCAGGGAACTCGGCACTCCGGCTGTTGTGGGAACCAGGAACGCGACCACCGTCCTGAAACCGGGGCAGATGATCACGGTGGACGGGGAGAAGGGCCAGGTCTTTGAAGGTGCGATCAAGACTGCAGAAACACGTGCTGAAGCCCCTGCCACAGCGGGAGCCACTACCGGTCTGATCACCGCGACAAGTGTGAAGGTCAACGTCTCCATACCCGAGGCCGCCGGACGTGCGGCAGCCACGGGGGCCGACGGTGTGGGGCTGCTCCGCATCGAACACCTGATCCTTGGACTCAACCGCACTCCGGGCTGGTTCATCGCGAACGGAAAAGAGGAAGAATTTGTCCAGGAACTGTATAACGGAATCAAGATTGTCCTCGACGCATTTTATGGAAAACCGGTCTGGGTGAGAACCCTTGATGCCCCAACCGACGAATTCAGGAACATGGCAGGCGGGGAGAGCGAACCAGCAGAGCATAACCCGATGCTTGGCTGGAGGGGGATCCGGAGGGATCTCCAGACTCCTGAACAGTTCCGGCTCCAGGTCGAGGCATTCAAACGGCTCTGGAACCAGGGGTACGACAACCTGGGAATCATGTTCCCGATGGTCTCACATCCGCAGGAATTCATCAGGGCCAGGAATATGATGCAGGATTGGGGAGTTGATGTCGAGAAGGCGACACTGGGGATCATGATCGAGATCCCGAGCAGCGTCCTCATGATCGAAGACTTCATCGGGGCCGGGATCAAATTCGCCTCATTCGGCACAAATGACCTGATCCAGTACACGCTCGCCATTGACAGGAACAACGAGAACGTGGCTTCCATGTACCAGCCGAAACACCCGGCGGTCCTTGCCCTCATCGACTCCGCAATCCGCGTATGCCGTGATCACGGGATTGAATGCTCGATCTGCGGGCAGGCGGGATCGGAACCCCCGATGGTCAAGTGGCTTGTTGAACACGGAATAACAAGCGTATCGGCCAATATCGATGCAATAGCAAAGATCCGGGAGACCGTTGCCCGGACCGAACAGGGGATTATTCTTGAAGCTGCCAGAAAAGCCTGAACCGGTAGTTCTACAGGATAAAACCCCAATTTTTAACACGAGGACAAACACTTCCGGTTCACATCGCGTGGGATCATGAACGAGAAGGGCTGCAGCGAGGATACCCTTTTTGAATATCTCTCCGGGAAGAAGGGCGAGGATATGAACCCTTCGCGTATCCTCTCGTCCATGTGCACAATCCCCCACCCCGTTGCAGTCAGGGCGCATATCATGTTCATTGAGACAAACCTTGGCGATCCGGGACTCTTTCGGGGGACCTCGTCGCTCGAACAGATACTCATAGAGCGCCTGGGCAACCTCTATTCTCTTCCAAAGGCATCGGGTTATGCAACTTCCGGGGGGACAGAGTCGAACATTCAGGCCCTCCGCATGGCAAAGACCCTGGCGGATAAGAAGCGGCCGAATGTTGTATTGCCTGAATCTGCCCATTTCTCCTTCAAAAAGGCGTGCGATATCCTCTGCCTGGAGATGAGGTCAATCCCAGTCGATGATGATTTCAGGATCGACATTGAACGCACCAAGGAGGCAATCGACGACCAGACCTGCTGCCTGGTCGGTATCGCCGGCACCACGGAATACGGTGTTGTCGACCCTATACCCGCACTATCAGATATCGCTGTTGATTCGGGGATATTTCTCCATGTCGACGCGGCGTTCGGAGGGATGGTCCTTCCGTTCATGGACGATCATACACCGTTCGATTTCGCGCTTCCTGGAGTATCGAGCCTGGCTGTCGACCCCCACAAGATGGGGATGAGTACCATTCCGGCGGGCTGCCTCATCGTCAGGGAGAGTGAGTCCATCTCTTCGCTCTCCGTAGAAACCCCGTATCTCACGGTGAAGCAGGAGTTCACCCTGAGCGGAACCCGGCCGGGCGCACCTGTCGCAGGGGCGCTCGCGGTACTCGAATACCTTGGAAGAGAGGGAATGAGGGCGGTTGTGCACGGCTGCATGAAGAATACCTGGCGGCTCATCGACGGAATGGGGACATTCGGGTTCAGACGAGTGGTGACCCCGGAGGTCAATGTTGCGACCTTCCTCCCCCGGGAGATCCCTGCACCCTGGCAGGTCTCGTGGACACGAAGGGGCCACCTGCGGATAGTATGCATGCCCCACGTGACCGCAGGGGTCATAGAATCATTTTTAGAAGATATCGGTGAGAAATATGCTTGAAAGACTGGTTAAATCACTTGAATCCTGTCCGATTGTAAAGAGAGGCGAATACCATTATTTTATTCATCCCATCACCGACGGAGTCCCTGAGGTGCAGCCCGGGCTGCTCCGGGAAGTCGCCGCGGCGATGATCAAGGTGCTTGACCTTGATGGAGTCAACCGGATCGTCGTCGCCGAGGCCATGGGGATCCACATCGGGGCGGTCATATCCACGCTTACCGATATTCCCATGAACATCGTCAGGAAGAGGGAGTACCTTCTTCCGGGTGAGATTGCCATCCACCAGTCGACAGGGTACTCGAAGGGAGAACTCTACCTGAATGGCATCAATCCGGGTGATCGGGTGGTCATCGTTGACGACGTGGTGAGCACCGGCGGGACGACCCGGGCACTCCTCGAAGCTCTTGAAATCGCAGGAGCAGAAGTGGCCGATATCTGCTTTGCCATCCAGAGGGGAGAGGCCGATATCGGGCGTCCCTTCAAGTCCCTGGTCACCATCGAAGTCACGGACAGGGTGCAGGTCATTGACAGATATCTCTGAACTGGCACGAAGACTTCATGAGCGGGGTGCAAGAAGAGTGGCCCTCCAGTTTCCTGAGGGCCTGAAAAGGAGAGGCCCTGCCATCGCCAGGGCATTAAGGGACGAGGGTTTCCAGGTTCTGGTCAGCGGAGATCCCTGCTACGGTGCCTGTGACCCTGCACTGCGCCTCCTTGAGTATGCCGATGTGCTGGTGCATTTCGGACATTCCGAGATGATCGCACACCCGGACATCATATTCGAACCCTTGTTCATGGACATTGACCCCACTATCCTGGAGAAGGCGCTGCCCCTTCTCAGGGAGAGAAAGGTCGGTGTCGTAACCACAGTCCAGCATGTCCACATGGGCGAAGAGATCAGGGACTACCTGGAGTCACGGGGAATCGAGGCGGTTTTCCAGGAGGGAGGAAGCAGGGTGAGATATCCGGGACAGGTACTCGGCTGCTCTTTCTCTGCAGCCAGGATACCAGGGGTCTCCGAAGTACTCTATGTGGGAACAGGTGTATTCCACCCGCTGGGAGTGCAGCTGGCTACAGGGGCCAGGGTCATCGCCCTCGACCCCTATACCGGTGATGCAAGGGAGGTCGATGCCGGCAGATTCTTACGAATAAGGCATGCGCTCATAGAGAAGGCCAGGAAGGCAAAAAATTACGGGATTATCGTCAGTCTCAAGCAGGGCCAGAACAGGTATACCCTTGCTAAGAGACTCGAATCGCTCTCAGATACAGGCTTCCTGGTGATGACAGAAGAGGTGGATCCTGACGAGCTGCTCAACCTGGGATTCTCCTGCTACGTGAATACCGCCTGCCCGAGGCTTGCGTACGACGATCAGTCCAGGTTTCCGGTTCCGGTAATCACACCAGCCGAATATGAGATAATATGCGGGGTCCGTTCCTGGGACGATTACCAGATCGACGAGATTGAGTAGGATGCGGCTGAAACAACTGGAGATGGTACTCCAGCAGGTGGAAGGGTTCGATTCTCCATCTGCCAGGCGTGAACAGTACGGGACGCCTGCGTCTCTTGCGGCGCGGCTCCTCTATCATGCACTGATGAGAGACGATATCTCCGGAAAACGCGTCCATGACCTGGGATGTGGAACCGGCATCCTCTCGATAGGTGCGTGTATTCTCGGGGCATCTTCTGTAAAGGGTGTTGATATCGATGAACAGGCAGTTGCACGTGCACGAAAAAATGCAGAGAGTATCGGTGCGGAACCTGAGTTTGTTACCGGCGACGTCCGTGACCCGGAGATACTGGCAAAAATCGGGTTCTGCGCCACCGTGATCATGAATCCCCCCTTTGGGGCACAGGTCGCACACGCGGACCGCCCGTTCATCGATGCGGCACTGGCACTCGGGACTGTCACCTACGCCATCTTCAACAGGGGCAGCAGGAAGTTTTTGGAAGAATATATCCGCGGCCGGGGAG
>JAHDSI010000189.1 GCA_018432765.1 Methanoregulaceae archaeon
CGCCTCTTGCAGCTTCATATTTTGTCCATTCCCGTTGTATACCTGTCTTCAAGAACCCCATATGCCATGGGTGATCCCGATCCGGTTGCCACGATCTCCTCTTCCTTTGTCGCCCCACCGAGTGCGTCGACTGAATAGATACTGGGTCCGTTTTCATCTACACCGCCAACCAGCAGCTGGACATAATAAGGATACATCCTGTTGTTATTGAGAATATTTGAGAGCAGGGTCGCTGCGGCGCCGACTGTCATCTGGCGTCCTCTCCGTATCTGGTACAGGCTGCATTCGACGGTCATCAGTCGTGCCATCTGCTGTGCATCGCCCACGCCGCCTGCTGTTGTCATCCCTATCCTGTTGCCAATCTGGTAGACTTTCTTTGCCCTTTTGCTGGCGATCATGTATCCCATGGTTGCACGTTTTTCCGTGGCCAGGACCACTCCGCCATCAAACATCAGGCCTACTGTTGTAGTTCCCTTCAGGGGTTCCTGGTATTGTGGATTCATGTAAATACCCCAAAACGTTGGTAAACGCCGTAAAAACTTGAAAAAGCGCTTCAACAATACAATGTCATCAATAAATTTAAAGGTTATTGTTATGCCAGCTCGGCGCAGAGCACTTTTACGAGCTCCCGGTCAAAGAGCATGGCAACGAGTCTCTTGTCACCGTTTACCACCGGCAACTGGTCTATCCGTCCTCTCTTCATCTTGAGTGCACACTCGCTCACTTCCGCGTTTAATGGGACCGATATGACGTTCTTCACCATGGCGGTCTTTACCGGGCGATCCGGGAGCTGGATCCTGGAGATGCCGTAACTAATGGTGTGCATGTCACGGATGCTCTCCCAGGTCCACTCGTCGTCATCGGTGCCATTGGAGAAGTCGCTCACTTCGACCATGTCCTCGATGGATGAGTGCCTGATGAGATCACGCTCCGATATGATCCCCTGGAGCCTGCTTTCGGAATCGAGAATGGGTATCGCTTCGAAGCCCGAAATCTCCATGATGCGTCCGACCAGGGGAAGGGGGGTCTCCTCCCATATGGCAAAAGTCTGGCTCGTGAACTGCTCCTTTATCTCGTTCGGGATCCGCATCTGGGCGATCGCGTGGACGAGGTCGGCGACACTCAGAAGGCCGATCAGTCTCCCGTCCTCGACCACTGGCAGTCTCCTGACATTCTCATGGATGAGGATGCGGGCGGCTTCCTGGAGGGTGCACTCCGGTCCGATCGTGACCGGGTCGGGGGTCATCAGGAGTCCGAGCTGGGTCTCTTCTGATTTCCGGAGCAGGTCTTTTCTCGTGATGATTCCAACCAGCCTGTCGTCCTTGAGTACAGGGACGCCGCTGATACCTGTCCGTTTCAGGATCTTTAAGACATCGTCCCTGTTCCCCGGGATCTCCACGCTGACCACGTCAGTGGTCATATAGTCTGATACTGTTGCGTCCACTATGGTCTCACCACCATGACGGTAACCGTGCTGTTGGTTACGACAAACGAGCTTACACTTCCGAGGAGAAGGCGATCGACTTCGCTTCGTCCATGGGAACCCATAACGACGAGATCGACTCCGAGTTCTTTTGAGACCTTCAGGATCTCGTTTCCTGCATGGCCAGACTTGATATGGGTCTCTATATCGACAGATTTCTCCTGGGCTTCCCGTATTGCCGAATCGAGAGCTTCCTTTCCTTCTTTCTCAAGCATGCTGTACATGATCTCCCATGTATTGTCCATGGGCAGGGAGGAGAAGAGCCCTGTCTCCACGACATACAGCACGTGGATCTTTGCCTTCCAGATGCGAGCCTCTTCAAGGGCCAGGTGAAAGGCCCTTTCGCTGATTTTTGATCCATCTATTGCCACGAGTATCTGATTGAACATAGGTACCTACCAAAACAGTCTCCTTTATTATGGTAATTATGAATTAAAAACCTTATTGACGATACTTGACTCTCCTGCACGATTTGCCAGTGTTGAATGCAGATCGCGGGAGAGCTGCAAATTTGAGATGCGCGGATCAAGAACCAGGAAATTCGCAGGGTTGCCCTCTTCCAGGTAATACGAGTGGTCTATGAGCCCTGCACCGTCGATGGCGGACCGGAGTACACTCTCCGGGTCCATCCTGTAGATGGTGGCGACAAATTCCATCTCGCGCCACATGTCCGGCTGAACGAACATGACGTTGTCGGTTCCGAGAAGGATTTTGCATCCCTGCTTTTTCATCTCGTGCAGGGGGGGGCGGGTACCGGAGGACGAGACGCCGAGCTTCCAGTTGGACCGTGCACATACCGCAACAGGTATCTCCATCTCCGAGATCCTGGCAAGCTGCCGGGGAGTGGCATGTGTGCAATGGACGAGGAGATCGGGTTCATACTCAAGGGCCGGATCGATATCAGCGGAGTCCCTCTCCCCTGCGTGGAATGCAACCATCCCGCCCCTCTCCCTGACCAATCGAATGGAGGACTCGATATCGCGGATGTCCCGCACGCTGCTCACGCCGATTCCATTGGCAACATGCTCCCCTCCGTCCCGTCCCAATATCACCGGCATGAGGGGAATATCATGTACAGCCTGCCTGAGCGCATCAACGCCATCGATCCCGCCCTCCCGGAAATCTGCAAAACCCGCCTGGCCCGAACCGGCCATGGTCAGAAGCGTCGCGCGCATCGAACGTACGAGCTGCTCCTTTCCGGTGTCGGCCAGGATACGGTGTTTCAAGCCAAATGGAGGTTTTACAAGCTCTTCAAGGCTGCCTTTTGCCGGTATGTCCATGGCGATGCTGTCCCCGAGATGGGTGTGTGCGTTGAAGAATGCCGGGCAGAGCCACAGGCTGTTTTCCGTACCGGTTATCTCCTCGATCCTGTGGACAATTCCATCCCTGACCTCAATTAAGACCTCTTTCTCTTCGAGTTCCCTGCCGACGAGAGCCCGCCCCTCGAAGGTCATATCCTGTATTGGCATTGGTTCCTGACACCGTTTTATATATGGAGAGAGAGAAATAATTTTGTATGGCAAAGAAGAAGGGTGGAAGACTGATATCCTCTGCGGGACTCGTCAATTATTATGAGAGCGAGGACAAGCGGTCGATCCACATCAGTCCTGTCAACGTGGTTGTTGCAGCGGCGGCGATAGGGGTCTTTATTCTGATAATGAACTATATCTACTGAGGCTCCACGCGATTCTCTTTTTTTGGAAAAGGATTTTTGGTATAGTGAATCCTCGCGACGCCATCTTCAGGTATGGGTCGCTTCTCTCCGGTCTGTCCGGACAGATCATGCACTTGTATCCTGCAGCCGCTTCCTGATCACGTCCTCCTCTTTTGTAAAATATATGTTGTCATGCCCCGTCCACGGCGGGCAGTTGCGAAACACCACGGCCGGGACGCCCTTGTGGCTCTCTCCCATGACGAAGTTGGCAAATCCTGCGATCTCGTCGACCACCGCCTCTTCCGTTATATGCAGGATATGTCCGAAGAGGTCGCAATCTCCCCTGAAATCCCTGATAGCGGTGATCCCGCTCCATCCAATCGCATGACCCGTCTGCCCCCGCCGAAACGACCTCCCGCACGTGTCCGTGACGATGACCGCCACATCGACACCCGCGACGGATCTGATCGCGTCTGCGATCTCCTGTGCAGCGCCCATCGGATCACGGGGCAGGAATATCAACATCCCGTCCTCGATGTTGCTCTGGTCGACACCCGCTCTCACCCCGATGTGTCCGCAGGGCACTTCAGAGAGGACGAACGGGTACTCAAGCAGGATATCGGTAGATTCGTCCAGGACGGCCTGGATGAAACGCGGATCTTCTCCTGTCATGCCGGCGATCCGGCTGGCACGGTCGCCCGGGGAGATATCTGCGAGCCTTCGTGTGTACCCACGGGCTTTCGAGTAGACGGACGATGCTACACAGACAATATCGCCACTCTGCAGTCCGATGGCCGAACAGATCAGTGCAGGCAGATCGTCACCCTCGTGTATGATGGGAAGGCCGGTGACACCGATGACCTCTATAGGTTCCTCTGACATTTTCCTCAACCAGTAAAGGGAGCGGGATCAGAAAAATACTCGCATTTCCAGCCTCCGTATGCCCGTGTAGCGGGGGTAGCCTGACCAGGGCAGTCCACGTGGTGGATCCGGTCCCGGTCAGGTGGGAAAGACCTGCGTAATATATATACCCATGGAGGGCACAATCACCAAATACCCATGTTCCTGGTGATCCGGTGCCCGGGCTGCAGGACATTTACCTATGTTGACAGGTTCCAGCAGTGGAAACTCTGTGCGGTATGTGGAGAGGCGATCAATGTCAGGCGGGCCCCCGCATACGTCGAGGTTGACGACTACCATACGGCAGAGAGTATTGTCGACCAGCTGGAAAAGTACCTGCACCAGGCCCGGCGCGACGATCTGACCCCGGAAGAGA
>JAHDSI010000122.1 GCA_018432765.1 Methanoregulaceae archaeon
CGATCTGGGCATATAGCCCCCACAAAATGTATCCGCTTCATCAATCCTACACACACCAGGTAGAAAAGAGTCTCAAAAAAAGGAGGATGGAAGGACGAATAGTCCTTCCCGTAACCGGTCAGTCCTCACTCGACCGCGACTATGACGTTCGAAGCCTTGATGATCGTCGAGACGGGCTTTCCAACGGCAAGTTTCATGCGTTCTGCCGAGGTGTTCGTGATGAGCGAGGTTATCTCAAGCCCGCCTGGCATCTCGATGACGAGCTCCGTCAGGATCTGCCCATGCTTGATCGATTTAATTGTTCCTTTATGAAAATTTCGTGCACTGATCTCCATCTCTTTCACCAGCTTGCTAATGGTAGATAGTTTATTTAAACATTCAGAAAATGACAGTTGCTTATCTTATGCAGGCCAGTAAGGTGAAAGGCGAATCGTATCGGAGTGATTTTTATCCGCTTATTCCTGTCTGAATGAATCCCGGAACAAAAAAAGGGACAACCTGTTCCAGCGGGGTTTCAAACACCGGAATCTTCAGTCTTCTGACTGTCGTCGACTTTGGGTCCGAGCCGCTGCCGTTTCATCTTCTTCGCCCCGAACTCCGGGTGAAGGTAGCGGCCGCGGTCTTTTGTCCGTGATCCCCACTGGATGGCCTCTGTCGGGCAGAAATGCAGGCACCCCATGCAGAGCTGGCAGTGGTGGAGCCATCTCGGCATACCGTCCACCATCTCGATATTTCCCACGGGGCAGACCTTTGCGCAGGTCCCGCAGAAGATGCAGTCTTCGGTCACCCAGAACTTCTCGTCGAGAGTATCCGTATGCTGTATGTATCCGGGGTAGAAGAGGCGCCGGAGGAGCGAAGAGAAGGGGGCATTGGGCAGTGGAATTTTTTCCCCACGCTGTATGAGACCTGCGATGGTGTCGATCTTTTCGCCGGCACGGTCCAGGATCTTTTCAAGCTTCGCGCCGGTTGGAGGTCGGGAGAGGGGGACGAAATTCGCGGGCATCGCTACTGTAAAGGCTCCATCCAGGTCGCTCCCCTGTTCTTTGAAAATCCCATTGAGCTGGTGCAGCGCCGAGACACCCATGCCCCCCATCGTGAGGACGGCGAAGAGGTACTCACATCCTCCTGCATCCAGTCTTCTTGCAAAGGAGTCCACGATCTCGGGGAGCCCCATGTCATAGACGGGGCAGACGATTCCGACACGCCGGGCATCGGGAACGATCCTGTCACCAGGAAGGCTCGCGATCGGCACGAGGGTGCAGTCGCCGAGAGCGTCGCGGATCCGTGCAGCGACGGCATACGAGTTCCCGGTCCCGGTGAAATAGTAGATGGCCGTCTTCATTGTGATCGTAAAAAGATGGTACTTTTTCAGATTATATAAAGGCCGGGCAGACGGCTCTGGAACCTGGTCCGGAAAAAGAGAGAGTGCATTCAGAACCTCTCGGGAAAGTCGATCAAAAACGTGGTTCCGCCGTCACCTTCGACATTCATCTCTCCTCCTATCTGCCTGACGAGCACCGTAACCAGCTGAAGCCCGAGTGTCTCGGCATTCTCAATATCCAGCCCTTCGGGAAGGCCTACACCGTCATCCGATACCACCAGGGAAAACCGGTGGTCCATGCCGAGATGCATCGCTATGGAGATCGTGCCCGAGTCCCTTCCCCGGAAAGCGTATTTCAATGCATTCGTGAGAAGCTCGTTGAGTATCAGTCCGCAGGGAACAGCAATGTCGAGATTGATGTCTACGTCATCGATATCCTGGGAAACAGAGATATCTGTCTGGAGTGCGTACGAGTCCATGAGAGCTGTGACGAGGCTCTCGATGTATTCCCTGGTATTGATGAACCCGAGATCCCCTGACTGGTAGAGTTTCTCATGGACAAGCGCCATGGTCTTCACTCTCATCTGGCACTCCTCCAGTTTCTCAAGAGAGTCCTGGTCATGGATATAGAGGGACTGTAACTGGAGAAATCCCGAGATGACCTGCATGTTGTTCTTGACCCGGTGGTGCACCTCCTTGATGATGACCTCCTTCTCTTTCAGGGATGCCTTCAGCCGGTTCTCGGATTGCCTCCGATCAGATATATCGAGGTTCAGCCCCACCCAGGAGACGATCCTCCCTGTCTCGTCCATCATCGGGGCACCACGGGAGAGGACATAGATTTCCTGGCCCGTGCGGTTCCGGATCCGGTACTCGTAGTCCCAGAAACACCCACCAAGCACGCACTGTTGCCAGTCGTTCATCGCAGCCTGCCTCTGGTCAATGGAGAGCCTCTCCATCCAGTTCTCGTTTCTGCATTCATCAAGGCTCAATCCCAGGAGATCGAGAAAAGACTGCGATGCATAGGTGAGTCTGCCCTCCCCGTCGGTGATCCAGACGCCGAAGGGGATCAGCTCTCCGATCTGGCGGTAGCGCCTCTCGCTCTCCTGAAGCGCCCCTTCGGCCTTCTTCCTCTCGCTGATATCCCGGATGATGCTGATGATCGCGGGTGACCTGTAGTACTCTATCACCCTGCTGCTGACCTCGATTGGAACAGTGCGGTTATCACTGGTGCAAAGCACGCTCTCGCGGAGCACGCTTCCTTTCCGGCGAACCTCCGCAACGAGGGACGAGAGTGAACTGCTGGTGATAAAGGGGTCGATGTCCGAAAGGTTCATCGTCTCCAGCTGGCTCCGCGTGTACCCGGTCTTCTGGGTTGCGACTGCATTTGCTTCGTAGATCTTTCCATCAAGATCATGGATGACGATGGCATCCCCGGCGCTGTCAAAGAGGGCCCGGTAGTGAATCTCGGTATAGGCCAGCGCATCCTTTATCCGCTTTCGCTCGGTGATATCCAGCGTGGAGCAGATGACCTGGTTGTCGGAGGCGAGCGATGCCGAAACGAGCATCCAGATCCGTTCACCATCACGTTTCTGAAACGGAATTTCTGCGTCGCTGACCTTTTTTTCGGTTGAGACCTCCTGTAAAAACCCGGTCCGGTCTTCGTCGTCAGGAAGGATTGCCGACAGGTCAAGATCCTGCATCTCTTCTGGTCCATACCCGAGCAGGGACGACACCTGGCTGTTTGCAATATTGATCTTTTGGGTTTCGGGGTTGAAGGTGAAGGTACCTGCCTGGGAATTGAAGAAGATCTCACGGAATCTCCTCTCCCGCGCAATCTCGTTGGAAAAGGCGGAGATGACCACGCCGATGGTGACGAACACGTAGAACCAGGCAACGCTTGCGGCAAAGCTCCTGATATCGAAGGGCCCGTAGAGGTATACCAGCATGAGGTAGATCCATCCGAGTCCTATCGTGAAATAGACGCCAATCCGTGGGTTGCGGTATGCGAGGATGATGATGGGGATGATGTAGAAATACGGAAAAATATCATAGATCCCGCTTTTCAGGCTGAAGATACTGATGAGTACGATCCCGATCGAGATGGCCAGGGAGATCAGGATGACAGCAAGGTTGAGTCTCGATATGGTCCTCATTCATCGACTCCTCATCGGACAGCAGGATTACAATTCATGGTAACGCGCCGCATTTTCCAATGGAAAAGGCGTCACCGTCCCAGTGAGCACGCAAGGTCCCGCACGCCCGGAAGCGGTTTATCCTACCTGCATCTGTGCGATTTGAACAAATATACCTGCCTGTGAAACCGACGGCGCCTGTCCGGAAGATCCCTTATCATTTATATGAATGCCCGATGACTATTGTCATACGAGGAGCGCAGGCAGATGATCACGAAGAAGGTGATGATCGTTGAGGACGAGGGCGTGGTTGGACTCTCTTTGAAGTCCATACTCTCAAAAATGGGGTATACCGTCACAGGGATTGCCATAACAGGGAGCGAGGCTGTCAGGATGGCCATCGAGACCCAGCCCGACGTGATCCTGATGGACATTCATCTCAAGGGAGACATGGACGGGATCCAGGCGACAGAGGAGTTGAACAAGGTCACGGATATCCCGGTCATATACCTGACCGCCTACGCGGATGAAGAGACACTCAACAGGGCGCTCCGGACCGAGAGCCACAGCTACCTTGTCAAACCATATAATCCACGCGAACTGTATTCCAATATCGAGTTTGCGATATACAAGCGGAGGCTGAAGGAGAGGATCGGGAGTGCGAGAGAGAAGGTGGAGCTCTCGCTCACGCGGAGCAGTGACTGCGGCCTGATCATCGATCCGAACAGGAGGATAGTCTTTGCGAACCCTGCATCCGAACTCGTGACCGGGTATACCACGCAGGAACTCATGGGCAAGGACATTTTTGGCCTGTTAAACCTTGCACCGGGTGCGAAAACCGGGGAGGAAGAGGAGACGATACAGCGGATCCTCTCACTGGAAGCGGTCGACTACCTGCCATGCCAGGCGCTGATCACGACAAGGAGTGGCAGGACACGGTTGGTCTGGCTCCGGGCTGCAATCATCAAGGAGGATAATGCCGGGATGAGAAACATCCTGATCCTGATCGGGAACGCCGGGTCTTCCCGGCTGAAGTAAGGGTATCCCGGAGACGCCCCGGGCGGGGGTGAAATGCCTGCTTTCCGGTCGGACAATGCCCCTGTGTTCGTAACTCAAAATCTCTTTTAATGGTCTGGTTCCCAAAAAAATTGTTCCAGAACCGATTCGATCTCTTCGGCCTTCATGAGGATCTCCGCTGCGTTCTCACCGGTTCCCTTCCGTGCAAGGAGAATGAGCGCAGAGAGTGGCCCTCTCACCTGGTCGTTCAGCCTGTAAAGGCGGGATCTGATCCGCTCCATCTTCAGGTGTGCCTCCCGGTCACGTATTTCGAGATCCTTCTTTTCGGTGATGTCACGTCCGATCGAGAGATACTCCTGGAGATTGCCCTGGTCATCGAAGAAGGCCCGGTTGATCCACCTGTGCCATCTCTCCTCCCGGCCCTCCTTCAGGCACCGGAACTCCAGTGAACCGACGGGGTGGTCCGGTGAAAAAGATGCAAAATGCGAGTCGAAAGCGGCCTGGTCGTCGGGGTGGACAGGGAAGCGGAATATGTACCCTGTGGTGTCCTCTGATCGCTTTCCGAAATAGGATAGGAATGCGGTGTTTGCGAACAGCACCGTCCTGTTGGGAAGGATCCTGCAGATCAGGTCGGTCTGGTCCTGGACAACCGCCCGGAACCGCTGCTCGCTCTCCCGTAGCCGATCTTCTGTCTGTATGCGGTCAGTGATGTCCACCAAAAACCCGATAAATCCGGTAATCTTACCCTCGCTGTCCGTAAAAGTCGCTTTTTTTGCAAGAACCTCGTGTGTGGTCCGGTCACGATGGGGAAATTTCATCTGGTATGCCTGTATCCCCTGGTGCGAGAGGAGGAACCGGTCCTTCTCGCGTGTCATCGCGGCTATCTCTGCGGGCAGGATCTCCTCGTCGGTCTTCCCGAGAATACGGGACCGCGGGATGCCAAGGTAACTCTCAAAGGCGGTATTGCACCCGGTGTAGGTGCACCGTGTGTCCTTGTAATAGACCGGGCTTGGGATGGTGTTGATCAACTGCTGGAGAAAGAGGACCTGCTGGTTGAGCGACTCTGTCCTCTCTCTCACACGCTCTTCGAGTTCCTCGTTTGCCTTCTGCAGCGCGGCTTCCGCGTCTTTCTGCTCCGTGATGTCATATATCGCGCTCTGGATGTACCGTGGCTTTCCCATGCTGTCCGGGACAACGCTGATCAGTTCGCGGACCCATACGAAAGTACCGTCCCGCCTTCTGATCCGGTATTCCCGGGTATGCCTGGTTGCACCCTGCCCGATGATCTCACGGTCATGCTGCCTTATCCGTTCTCTATCTTCCGGTACGATCAGGTCTTCCCATGAAGGTGTTCCGGAAAGGAGTTCGGTCTCCGTGTAACCGGTTATCGCCTCCGTCGTCCCGTGGAAGAATTCGGGTGAGTGATCCATCCTCCGCCGGCAGGCTATACCGAGGAAGTTCTCGACGAATCCCCGGTATCGCTCCTCGCTCGCCCGGACCTGCTGGTGGAGTCCATGCGTGTACAGTGCGATCTCGATGGTTGAATGGATCTCCCTCTCGTTGTACGGCTTGACAATGTATCCGTACGGCATCGTGGCCCTGGCGCGGTCGATGAGGTGCGTATCCGCAAATGCGGTGATAAAGATGACAGGGGCGTCGTACAATGTCCTGATGCTGTCTGCTGCCTCGATTCCACTCATTCTTCCTGCGAGGTTGATGTCCATGAGGATGAGGTCAGGCGCGAGTTCTCGTATCTTCTCAACGGCCTCCTCGCCTGAAGCGACGATACCTGCCGTTTTATACCCGAGACTACTGAGCACCAGGGCGAGATCCTCGGCAACAATCATCTCATCTTCCACGATCAGTATCCTTGCAGGTCCCGTAGAACCCGCGGTCCGGGATTCGTCCATCAGATCATGTATACACTGTGCAGGATTTATTAGGATAGCTCTTCACCCGGGAGATCGCGATTCCTCTTCATCGCAGGGGGGTTTCCTGTATCGAACCCCGGCGACCGGGATCTTCCAGTGCCAGGGGAGGAATAATCCCTTCGCCTCTTACCGAAAAAACCTTCCGGGCAGATGTGTGGGGTGCCTCATCATGCTGTGGGAATGCATATCCGGGCAATTGATTCCGGGCCCGGGATATATCGCCCGGAACGCTCTTTCACAGGCTCCGGGTTTATTCCGGTTCAGGCATGGTATTCCATTCCAGCCAGTAGCACCCGAGGTCTTTCATGAGGCGGGTGAACTTTTTGAACTCCAGGGGCTTGACCACGTAGCTGTTCGCGTGGAAGTCGTATGAACGTGCGATATCGTTCTCGGCATCAGAACTGGTGAGGATGACGATCGGGATTCTCAAAAGACCGGGGGTGGTCTTGATGGTCTCGAGAACTTCGAGCCCGTCGATCCGTGGCAGACGGAGGTCGAGAAGGATGAGGTCCGGGCGGGGATACTGTGTGGAATCGGCGTACGCTCCCCGGCCGAAGACGTAGTCGAGTGCCTGCTCTCCATCAAGCACGTGGTGGATCCTGCCTGCTACCTGCAGGTCGTGCATGCTCCGGATAATCAGTTCGGCATGTGCCTCGTTATCCTCGACGAGGAGGATATGCAGAGGTTCCCCTGGGAGTTCTGCCATGATTGACGATTTATGCTTTGATCTTTTTATTCTTTGCCAGTTACTCTCCGCCAGGCATCGGAAGGGTGAAGCAGAATGTGGTGCCCGTACCCCCTCCCCGGGATTCGGCCCAGATCCTCCCGCCGTGCACCCCGATGATCCGCTTCACGATCGCAAGACCGATTCCCGTCCCCTCGGATCTCCCGTCCAGCTTCTCGAAGAGGCCGAAGATCTTCGTGAGGTACCGGGGCTCGATCCCGATCCCGTTGTCCCGGACGAAGAAGACCCGCTCTCCCTCCTCTTCCCGCATCCCTATCTCTATCACAGGGTTCTCCTGTCCCATCGTGAACCTGATGGCATTCTCGATCAGGTTCGTGTAGACCTCGAGGATGCGGGCATGATCGACATGGACCGTGGGAAGGCCGGGAGCAATCCCGACATGCACGCCATGCTCCCTGATTGGCCCGGCGAGGAGTTCGACCGCCTCACTGGCGATTGTGCCAAGCTCGATATCTTCAGGAGGATTGATCAGCCTGCCGATGCGCGAGAGGTTGAGAAGGTCGGTGAGCAGGTGCTGCATCCTGTCGACGGCAGCGTTGATCCGGCTGATGTCTGTTGTGGTCCGTTCTATATCCCCCCTGAGCAGATCCTTCTCGAGGAGTCCGGCAAATCCGCGGATGGTGATCAGGGGGCTCTTGAGATCGTGCGAGACGGTATAGGTGAACCGCTCGAGTTCCGCGTTCTTCTGCCCGAGCTGCCGGATGAGTTCCTCCCGCTCTTCTTCCGCCGCTCTCCGCGCGGTAACGTCCTGGCAGAACGCGATGTACTCATCCGCCCTGATCCTCACCGCATCGACAACCATTATGAAACGGGTGCCGTCTTTGCGTACGAAGACGGCCTCGGTGGTTGTTCTCCCGGTCTCCACGAGTTCCCGGAACTTGTCCATGGCGGTCCTGCGCGAGGAATCGTCCAGTATATCGGGAATACTCAACCCGAGCAACTCCTCCCTTGAGTATCGCATCCACCTGCAGGCAGTGGGGTTCACTCCACGGAAACGCCCCTGCGAATCCGAGATGAAGATACCTGTGGTTGATCCCTCGAAGTAAGACCTGAACCTCTCCTCGCTCTCGCGGAGCGCTTTTTGTGCCAGCTTCCGCTCGGTGATGTCCCGGATCGACCCGATGTATGCCCTGACACTCCCATCGCTCTCCCGGACCGGGACTGCAGTGATCAGGGTGTCGATGACGGTCCTGTCTTTCTTCCGGAGACGGACCGGGTACTCCCTTACATGCCCTTCCTTCTCGATAAGTGCCAGCAGTGCAGCCCTCTCCTCCTGGTGTTCGTAGAGTTCCGGGAGCGGCAGCGTCATCAGTTCCTCGCGTGAAGCAAACCCGAAGATCTCGAGGGATGCATCGTTGAAGTCGATCCACCTGCCATCAGGTGTCGTGATGAATACCGAGTCCCGCGATGTGGTGAAGAACTCCCGGTAGCGCTCCTCGCTCTCCCGGAGGGCCTCTGCCGCTACCCGTCTCTGCAGGTGCCGCCAGGCCCCCTGCACCAGGAGCACGAGTTGATCGACATCGAGAGGGACATATTCGGTCTCCTTGTTTGCGACGGCACAGATCATGACGATCCGGTTGCCTTCGAAGATTGGCACTGAGACGAACCGGTGTATCGGGACATGTCCTTCCGGGAGCCCTTTTTTGCCGGGGAGGGGTGCTGCGTAATCGTTTACGACGATTGGTTTACGCTGTCTGACTGCCTCTGCCCAGATGCCTGCCCATGCGACCGGGAAGTGGAGAGGGTCCTTTGCCACCGCACACTCGGCCAAGACCGATCTCGACCATGCGGTGAGGCAGAAGACCGACTCGTCCGGCGACATCTTCCCGATAAATGCGAGCGAGCTGTCTGTGAGGCGACATGCCGCGTCCATCACGAAATCCGCAAGCTCCTGCTCGGTTGCAGTCTCCATGCCGGCGAGGTGCAATAACGCTTCCATGCGTTCGCGGCTGAGCTGTTCCACGCGGCTCTTCTCTGCCTCCATCCTGTACAGGGACTGGTAGTGCACTCTCTGTTCCCGCTGCCGGATCCAGGCGGTCGAAACGAGGACTCCTGCCAGGAGCGCTGCCCCGATAGCGAGGATCATGGCCGACTGGGCCGCCCAGCTGGAGAACGCCTCCTCGGTATCGACCTTTGTAACTATGAACCATGGCGAGGCAGGAACGGGCCTGATAAAAGAGATGACATCGACCCCGCGGTAATCCCGGCCTTCGAAAATCCCGGTCGTCCCGGAGACCGCTATCACGGCCGGCACGTCGGTCTCGGTCAGGGGTATGCTGAAGTGAAGCGCTGTGTGCTCCTGGTGCCGGAGATCGTTGAGGAAGAGGACGCGGTCTCCCTGCCGTTCAACAATCAGCGTCTCGGCGCTCCTGCTCGGGACAGGCCACGACTGGACATACGGGTACAGGAACGCTTCCGGATTGATGGAGAGGACGATGGCTCCAACATCTATCCTGTCTTCGCCGTTCTGGAGAACGAGCGGTGCGATGACGTCCATGTGCGGCGTATCCGTCCCCGGAAGGAGATGGAGACCGGTGAGCACCGCGTCTCCACTCGCGAACGCCTCTTCCATACCCTCGAAGACACCAGGGTAAACCGTGGAGATTCCCGGATCCAGGCTTATCCTGACATTCGCACCGGGGTCAACCAGGAGGACGTTATGGTAATGGGCGGATGTATTGATCTCGTGCATCATTGCTAGGATCTTCTCCTCGTCTCCGGGGCTTGGCGAGGAGAGATATGCGTCCACCCCCTCGATGAAGAAGGGGTTTTGGGATGTCCTCCTGGCGTCCTGGAGGCGCTCCTCTCTCCAGGACGCGATCTGTTCCGCCTTCAGCGTGCTTATCGATGCAAGGTCCCTCGTTACCGTCTCTCTCGCCTGATCTTTCTGTGACTGGTAGAAGACGGCTGCTGCGCCGATGATCAGGAGGATGAGGATCGCGGCGATGACGAGGATGGGGATACGCTTCTCCATCTGTGTCCTGTCGTCATGAACCAGTGGCGCCCCCCCCGTTCGTGGTGATCTCCGGGGTCATACCCCTGACGGCCGCTCCCCCTGGCTCCTGGCCAGAAACAACAGGCTGCATTCCCGGTCTTTTCGGCTCCGTCATACCATGGACACGGCACACCAAAAGCCTGCCAAAAACACGGCGTGACGCGTGTCCGGACCGTCGCCGGATGAGGGGGGAGATGAATGGAAAAGAAGAGTCCAAAGGCGAAGGAGACACGAGATCCGCAGTGGCCACACCCCGACTATGAGAAAAAGAAAGAAAACTACTGTATTTGGGAAACGTCCTTGTTACCATGCGATATATCATCAAATCTTTTGGACAGGGGACAATAAATATGTGTGGAAGAGAGGTGCACCGCCGTGATGGAACCGGCCAGGGCCGCCAGCGGAACGGCTCCTGATACATATCCGAAAGTATCTTTTTCATTGCAATTCCGGTCATAATCCCGCCGGATACAGGCCAAAAGGTGGCGGGCATGGGTTCCAAGGGCTCGAAATCCTCTCAAGGTTTATAAATAAACGGGTGTATAAAGACAGATATATGGCTGAACCTGCCGGAGAGCCAGACCATTTTATCGCCACGAAATATAGTCCGGAGCATACGGTGATGGTGCCCCGGTGCATGCGGGATTTGTGTCCGGCAGACAGGACGGGCCGGTCGGCTGGAGCAGAACCGGCTGGTTATCTCTTCTACGGCGGAAAAACCGGTGGCCCGAGGAAATATAACGCGCAAGATCCCTTTCTATCCATTCGACTCTTTCCAGGGATTTGCGGTGTTCACGTCCAGCATGCGATCACCGACATGCCGTCTCTTTGCCTGACCTCGTGCATGGTTACGGAGAAAGGGGATTGTGTCAACAGCTCCGGTGATCATGCGGACAGTGACGTGGAAGTGCCATTTGAATCCGGGATACCTGCACGCCTGATCAGAGAATTCGGGTACCGGGACGTGGTGCAGACCCGGCAAAGCGGGGTGTCCTGACCGGTATTATGGCAGACTTCATCGCGGCAACCGGGCATGCGAAGAAAGAAGGACCATTCCACGTACTGGTGGTCGAAGACGACCGGACCCGGGTTGAGCTGATCGGAGAGGTATTCTCGCAACACGCCGACGAGTTTCGCCTGACGATCGCCCGGACGCTCCAGGAAGGGATGTCCGCAGCCGGGGATGATCAGCCCGATCTCATATTCGCCTCGCTCCGGCTTTTCGACGGAGACGGGCTGGATATCCTGACAAAAATTGACGGCCTGGCAACCGTGCCCCTCGTTCTCGTAGCAGGAGACGAAGACAGCCAGCGTGTGGAGGAGGCGGCCGTGAAGGCGGGAGCCTTTGATTATGCCGTCTGGTCGGAAGGAATGGTCCGGGACCTTCCCCATTATACAAGGCGCACGCTTGACTGCTGGGGTTACCTTGAATCCGCGGAGAGGGCCTGGAGTTCGTCGCTTGAGGCGGCTGAAAGGTTCAGGCAGATCTCAGGGAGCGTCGGTGCGGCGGCGATATGGTCCTGTGATCCGGAGGGCACCATCCTGTCCGTAAACCGGGCTGCAGCGGACCTGGCCGGCGGCAGTCCCGGGGACTTCACCGGGAGACCGGTATCCGAACTGTCTGGCCGTGAAAAAGCCGGGATCATTCTCGGGCGGATACAAAAGGCGCAGAAGATGATTGGTGCACCCGATTTTTACGAGGATGAGATAGAGTCGCCCGGCGGGATCCACACGATGATCTCGATATACTCGCCGCTTCGGGACGCCGGCGGCGCAGTCACCGGCGTGCAGGTCATCTCCTGCGACATAACAGAGAAGAAGAAGGCAGAAGAGACGGCGAGGGAATCCTGGAAGCGACTGGCAGATATCCTCGACATACTCCCGGACGCGACGTTTGCCATCGACATGGAAGGGAAGGTCATCGCATGGAACCGGGCAATCGAGGCGATGACAGGCGTTTCGGCCGACCAGGTGCTCGGGAAGGGCGAATATGAATACAGTATTCCGTTCTATGGCGAACGGCGGCCGATCCTGATCGATCTCGTCCTGGAACGCGAGGAGGATATCGAGAAGCGATACCTGTACATGCAACGGGACGGAGAGAAGATCACCTCGGAGGCCTACATCCCGGGTCTGTTCGGGGGAAGGGGCGCCTACCTGTGGGGTACCGCGGCTCCTCTCTATGACAGTACAGGAAACAGGGCAGGTGCGATCGAGGTGATCAGGGATATCACTGAGAGGAGGAAGACCGAGGAGGCGCTCCGGAGGAGCGAGTTCCTCCTGAACCAGACCCAGGAGATTACCCACGTAGGTGGCTGGGAATATGATATCCCGTCCGCGACGATCACGTGGACCGACGAAGTGTACCGGATCTATGAGGTACCACCCGACTACGATCCAAACAACATCCAGGCGGATATCGCCTTCTATTCTCCGGAGGATCGCGCTATCCTCGAAGACGCGTTCCGCCGGGCAGTCGAGGAGGGGTCCCCGTACGACCTTGAACTGCAGTTCGAAAGCCGCCGCGGGACGAAGAAGTGGGTAAAGACCACTGCACAGGTTGAATATGCCGGGGGCCGGCCCGTCCGGCTCGTAGGAAATATTCTCGATATCACGGCCCGGAAAGAGGCTGAGGCCCGGATCGAAACGCTGGTTGCAGCGCTCAGCGACGAGAAGGAATGGCTTTCATCGCTCCTGAACAGTATACCTGACGAGGTGTGGTTCACCGACAAAGGCCACCGGTTCACGCTCGCAAATCCGCGGGCAAGAGAAGAATTCTCGCTTGGGGAGGAGGACACCCCTGTTGTCGAGGCGCTTGCAGGGAACCTCGAGGTCTACCGGCCCGACGGTACCCCGCGCCCCATCGATGAGGCACCTCCACTCCGTGCCCTTGCGGGTGAGGTTATCACGGGCATGGAGGAGATCATCCGGACCCCCGCGACGGGGCAACTCCGGTATCGCCAGGTCAGTTCCTCGCCGGTCAGGGATGTATCCGGCACCATCACCGGGGCAGTCACCGTGGTCAGGGACATGACCGACGTAAAAGAAGCGGAAGCGAAGGTCAGGGAGTCCAATGAACGGTTCACCCTCGTTGCGAAGGCGACCAGGGACACCATATGGGACTGGGATCTCGTCACTGACGATCACTGGTGGAACGAGGGAATCCAGGCCGTCTTTGGCTACACGCCTGAGAGGGTGGAACCGAGGATCACCTCGTGGTATGACCGGATACATCCCGATGACCGGGATCGGGTCATCGGGAGTATCCATGCAGCGATCGATGAAGGAGAGAACGTCTGGTCCGAGGAGTACCGGTTTTGCAGGGCGGACGGATCCTACGCACAGGTCCTTGACCGCGGGTACGTGATCCGCAACCGGGAGGGAAGGGCGATCAGGATGGTCGGAGCCATGCTCGATCTCTCGGAGCGAATTCAGATGCTCAATGCACTCCGCGAAAGCGAGGAACGCTATCACAACATCATCGAAGACCAGACAGAGTTTGTCTGCAGGTTCAGGCCGGACGGCACCTATGTCTATGTAAATGACGCGTATGCCCGGTACTTTGGAAAGACACCGGAGGAATTGATCGGGCAGGTCTTTTTCCCCGGGATCTTTCCACAGGACCGGGAAAAAGTCAGGCAGGTCTTCGCCTCCCTCTCTCCCGGGTCCCCGGTCCTCACCGAACACCGGATCATCATGCCGGACGGCACCGTGCGATGGCAGCAGTGGAGCGACCGTGCGTTCTTCGACGATTCCGGCAGGGTGAAGGAGTACCAGTCAGTGGGCCGCGATATCACGGCACAGAAAGAGGCAGAGGCCGCGCTCCACGAGAGCGAAGAGCGCTTCCGGAACCTCTTCTTGAACATGCACGCAGGGGTAGCGATCTACGAGGCGGTCGGGAACGGGGAGGACTTCGTCATCAGGGATATCAATCCCGAGGTAGAGCGGATAGAGAAGGTGAAAAGGGACGAGGTCATCGGCCGCAGTGTGCTCGAGGTCTTTCCGGGGATACAGGAATTCGGGCTCTTCGACGTGTTTTCCAGGGTATGGAAGACCGGTGAGCCAATCGAACACCCGGTATCGATGTACAGGGACGACCGGATAGTGGGCTGGCGCGACAACTTCGTCTACCGGCTCCCCTCGGGAGAGGTTGTCGCCATTTACGAGGATGTGACCGTGCAGAAGCAGGCAGCAGAAGCACTCAGCCAGAGCGAGGAGCGGTACCGCACCCTCACGGAGAATATTCCCGACATTATCGCCCGATTTGACAGGGAACGCCGGCACATCTTCATTAATTCGGCCATCGAGAGGGTCACCGGCCTGCCTGTGGAGACGTTCATTGGCAGGA
>JAHDSI010000059.1 GCA_018432765.1 Methanoregulaceae archaeon
AAAAAAAAATAATAAATAAAATGGGGGGAATATTCAAATATTAGATATATTTTTCATTTTGGTTTTTTACGCAGTATTACGAATCTAAAATTGGGTAGCATAAATTATTCAATTAAGAATAATTATTGTTGAAAAACTGGTGCGCTTTCACAAAAAAATTGTTCAGATCTTCTGGTACAGTTTCCCGTACACGATCTGACCTTTTTTCTTGGGATGACGCTCTCCGAGGTCACCGTGATAGAGAGCGAAGTTTGCATTGGTGCCGTCCACTTCCATCTCCACATCCTCGACATACTTGAAGCCGGGCATCATCACATCGATTGTGCCAAAGACGATGATCTCACCCTGGACCATCTGTCCGCCAATCTTGCTCTTGCCGTTCCCCTTGATGATTATCCGGCCGCCTTCCGCATGTGTCCCGACATGGACGTCGGCATCACCCTCAATGATGATCTCGCCTCCGTTCATGAAGTAACCGGTATCGCTTCCTGCGTTGCCGAGTACCCGGATTGTGCCGCCCTGCATACCCCGCCAGTCACCGCGGTAGGCAGCTCCCAGGTAATTGCCGGCATTGCCCTTGATTGTAATTTCGCCGCCAGTCATTCCGATTCCGGTGAAGGCGTCGACGTTGCCGTTTACACGGATCGATCCACCCTGCATCCAGGCACCGGTATACATATCGGCGTCGCCTTCCACCAGGATCTCACCGGCAGACATCTTCATGCCGATATATTTCACGCGTGTGGTATCACCCTTCACCACGATCCTGGTATCGGCAGCAGTTGTCGCGGCACTGCCTGCGACATCGAAATATTTACCCAGCTGGAACTGTTCTCTTCCTTCGAATACATGCAGTTCCGCGATCTCGGAAGCCTTCTTTCCGGCAAAAACATCCGGTGAGATGTTGTCTGCTTCGAGGTAGAGAGTGGGAGGGGTTTTTAAGGTTAATGTTACCGTATCCATCTCTTTTTCACCTCACTGGGTTGCATCAACCTCGATGACATACGGGTTTGGCACAAAGTGGTGGCCGGTGACCTCGTAATTTCCAAGGTTGACACTGTAATATTTCAGGAATTTCTGCTCGACATCCCTCATGACCTGCGGGTTCTCGTTCACCTTCGCATCGACCCAGAGGGTTCTCTTTGTACCGTTGCTGACGATCTCGCCTTTGTCGATGACGAGCTGGCCGGACTTGACCAGGAAGCTGCAGTTGGAGAACGCCTGCTCGATCTTCTCCGGATCATCGTCGGTCTCCGGGTTGAATGGATAGACGACCACGTCGCCCTCGAGGCCCGGCTTGAGTGAACCGAACATGTGGGCAAGACCGAGTGCCTTTGCGGGCCCGGCCCTGGTCATCATGGCAATCTCGTACAGCGAGAGCTCGCGGTCGATCTCTCCGATAAAGCACCTGTCGCGGACCGTGTCGCCATACTTGAGGACATTGTCAAGGACATCTTCACGGGCCTTCCTGCTCATCAGCCACTTGATGACCCGCGGGTACCTGGTGAAAGGCCCGGCATTGGGGTGATCGGTGGTGACGAAGACCTTCATCATGTCATTCGCATAGAGCGCCAGTTCAATGCCGATTGCCCACTGGGCACCTGCAATGAATGTCTTTGGGTTATAGACGTACGGAACGACTCCTGCTGCGGTCTCGAGTTCCACGTCGGTATTCGCCCACTTGAGGTGGTTCAACTCTGTCAGGTGGTGTTCGAACGGCCCGTCGGCGGTCATGGTCGTCGTCTCGTCGAGCGTGACACATCCCATGTCGAAGGTGATGTTGTCGACACTGTTGACATAGTCCATGATCTCCTTTGACTTGGATTCAAAGCTCTTGGATGCGTATGAGTCCCCGCCGTACGAGTGGAACTGCAGGTGTGTGTGATGCAGGACCTGGTCCCTTCCGAATGATCCCTTCGGCGAGAATCCCTCGGCCTGCTTGAGTGTGTCGAGCGTGACCGTATAGTTGCCCGGTTCCCCGAGACTGTTGCCATGCACATGCATGCAGTGCGGGAGCCCGAGGAATTCGTTCGCCTCGATGAGTCCCCTGATGATCTGTGCAGGGGTGATATCGAAGTACGGGACGGGATCATGTATTGTCGGGCAGTTCAGGCCCCATCCCCACGCCTCTGTTCCGCCGGGGTTGACGTTTTTGACACCGAATCCGCGGGTCATCCGCAGAAGCCATGCGATGTAGGCCGCGGTGTTCTCAACCTCGCCGTTCTTGAGGTACTCGAGAACAAACCAGTTGTTCCCAAAGACAGGGAGGGCGGCTTCATCGATGATCGGGGTGTCGCGGATCTCCTCGTGGACGTGACGGGCATAGAGCGGCGGCATCGCCGCTTCCATGACAAAACCGTACCCCATCCTGGCATAATTATACCCGGTGCGGAATGTCGTGGGGACGGAAAAACCGCCTTCCATGCGTTTCATACCGCTCTTTGGGGAGCCCTTGAAGAGCTTGTCCTCCGGACGGTAATTCCGGCCGACGTTCACCTTTGGCCCGGCGACATGTGCGTGGACATCCACTCCTGCGGCCATCACGGTCTTGCCCGATGCATCGATCTTCTTCGCCTTTGACGAAACGTCTGACGCCTCGACAATTTTCCCGTCCTTGATGCCGACGTCTACCTTGTCTCCCTTGATTCCAAGCACCGGATCAAAAACGAATCCATTCTTGATGAGATATTCAGACATCGTTTCAGTTCACCCCCATTAATTCACCGACACGCGTGTTCACCCTGGTCAGGAACTCCTCGTCGGTGAGGACACCTTCCGGCGGGTCTACGACTTTTCTGGCATCGATGGGAACGTTGTCCATCCGGTAACAGCTGCCTCCGACCTCAATTCCAACAAAGGCCACCGGCACATGCAGTTTCGAGACTTCTGTCGTCGGTGTGATGTGTGGATCGACAGCGACAGACGGGAGCTCGGCGATCTTCTTGACAGAACTTATGGGGAAATGTGCTCCCGGATCGCTTCCGAGGACAAATACGGCATCCACCTCTCCCCTTCGCAGGAGATCGTTGGAGCTCGTCTCACCCGGGTTGTATCGTGCGAACCCGCGGGTCAGGTCCACGCAGAACGGGAATCCGAACTGCCAGCCGAGTACCTGCCCGGACCCGGTGACGTTATAGTGCCCCCGCATCGCCATGATGGAGAACTTCGTGAACTCGTTTAAGTCCTTGGTGAGCATGATGGCATTGTCGATGTTATGGTTCTTTGACAGCGACTGTGTCACGCCCATACCGAAGAAGATGACCCCGAAACGGCCGCTCTTCATGAGTTCGGCACCCTCGTAGATCTTCTCCTTGGGGATGCCGGCCACGAAATCAGGCAACACTTCATTCCGAAGCGCAACCCGGAACGCAGAAAGCAGTTCGAAATCTCTTCCCTGTTCGATCTGGTAATGGATATCAGCCATCTTTGCCGTATCAGTATTCCTCGGGTCGACCACGATCATCTTGCGGTTCTTGTGACCCTTGTTCGTGAAGAATCCCCTCGGGTATATCGAGTACCGGGACTGGTGCCGTGGGTGGGCATGTGTCGGGTTGCAGCCCCAGAATATAATCCGGTCTGCACGGTTCTTGATCTCGCCAAGCGTGCAGCTCGGAATACCGACGTCCTGCACGGCGATGAGTGTCGATCCATGGCACACGGTTGCGGTATTATCGACGATAGCGCCCACTTTCTCCGCGATCTCATGACCGACGCCCTGGGCTTCGCAACTCGTGGAACTCCAGCCGTACATCAGGGGCTTCTTGGCGTTTACCAGCATCTGTGCGGTATACTCCACGGCCTCGTCGTAGCTGACTTCCTTGTAGCTGCCGTCAGGCTGCTGCATCCTGGGACGTGTAACCCTGTCGCCTGCCTGGGCGTGCATGAATTTCTGTGCACCGATGGCGCAGGCGTTGTACACATCGACGATGGCCTTGCCGTCGTCAGATACTTCAACCTCGATATCGTCGCATAATGTCCCGCAGAAGGGACAGATCACGTCGGGTATGACCTTTGTCATCAGGCCTCACCCCGGCACTTTTTCTGTACCAGTTCGACGGAACTGAGAATCTTCTCGTTCATTGCAATCTCTACCTCGATTGGTACTCCTTTAAAAGTAGGCATTCCGGTAGAGTAGGTGTTT
>JAHDSI010000109.1 GCA_018432765.1 Methanoregulaceae archaeon
GGTGGTGCTCCTGCTCGACGAGCCACTGAGTGCGCTGGACGGCCGAACACGAGACAAGCTGAGAAAGGAACTCAAGCACCTGCATGCCCATTACCGGATAACGGTCATTCACGTGACGCATAACTTCGAGGAGGTCTTTTCGCTGGCCGACAGGGTCGCAGTCATGAACGATGGGCGCATCGCCCAGATTGGAAAGCCTGAAGAAGTCTTCCGAAGACCCAATTCGGAGTTCATTGCCGATTTCGTGGGTGTAGAAAACCTCTTTTCCGGCATCTGCACGGATCTGGATGGGGCATGTGCGATCGATGTCGACGGGCACCGCATCATATCAAACACGTGCGGGATAGGGGGCAGGGTCTATGCATCCATCCGGCCTGAAGATATCCTGGTCTCCACAGAGCCCTTCGAGTCGAGCGCCCGGAACAGGTTCCACGGAAAGATTGTTGATATTGCAGATAACGGGACTTTTGCCCGGATATCGGTCGATGCGGGGATCCCCTTCATTGTCATCCTGACAAGACTGGGGTTTGAAGAGATGGCCCTGAAGGAAGGGGACATGGTATACCTGACGTTCAAGGCATCATCGGTACACGTATTTGGTTGACGATAGCCCGAATGGTTGCGTATCATGGTGACTTGGAAAACGGGTATCCCCACAATTTTTCATCACCAGGCTGAATAGATGCCTAATCGAATGCAATGACAAAATAACCTTTTTTTGTCTCCTCCCTGTTTCGTGTGGGGAGACTGAATCAGAGTTTTTCATCTCCATAAAGATCCAGTCACTTCAACCGCCGCCGGGGCGCCCTCACAGAACTCATACCCGATTGCTCAAATTTTGATCGTGAATCTGGAAGTGACCGCAGGCCCCCGGGTCGAGGGCGGAGGCCTCGCGGTATTTTTTCGGGCGGCGGCATGGCATCGCATATGGGGGGAATGCCCCCACAAAATGTATCAGGTTCATCAATCCTGCCCACACCAGGGAGAAAAGAGCCTTTTTTCCTGCTGATCTTCACGGTTTTTCGGGATTCTTTTCGTTCCAGGATCCCATTCTCGCAAGGGATCATCCATGGCAAATATACTCTCCTGCATTCGAATCAGCAGAAACCACATGTTTGAAATATATTCAGATAGATGATAATATGAAGCCAAAGAGGTGTTTTCTCTTGAAATTTCCAACGATTCTCTCTGTGTGCCTGTTAATAGCAGTGTCCCTGCTGGTTGCGAATACCGCTGCTGACGATATTGGTGGGGGGACGGGATACTTCCAGATCAGCTCGAGCCCGTCCGGCGCCACCGTGTCTTTCGATGATTCGTATGCAGGGACCACACCGGTCACCATACCGGTCTCCTCCACCGGAACTCCTGATCACACGATACGGGTGGAAAAGAGCGGCTACGAGCCCTGGGAGGAGACGCATTACGGCAATCCCTTCGAAGGCGAGACCATCCACATCAATGCCAACCTTGTATACATTGAACCCACCACTCCGATCGGCGGGGGGAAGGGGTATTACTCGATAACATCCTCACCGTCAGGAGCAACCGTCTACTTTGATGGTACATACAAGGGCACCACCCCGGTTACTGTGACCGTCCCCTCAACCGGCACTCCCGGGCACACCGTAAGTATCTCCCTCTCAGGGTACCAGACCTGGTCGAACAGCTATTCGGGGAACCCGGCCGAAGGCGAGACCATCTATGTCTCGGCCTACCTGCAGCCCGTGCAGTCCTATGGGAGTATCTACGTGGACTCGTCGCCTTCCCAGGCAACCGCGACACTTGACGGAGCAAACTCCCAGACAACCCCCTGCACATTCCACGATGTCTATCCGGGTTCGCATACCGTCCGGGTGACAAAGTCCGGGTACCAGACCTGGAGCAGTAGCGTCAGCGTATCGGCAGGGAGGACAACAGCGGTGTCTGCCAGCCTCTCCCAGGTCTCTCCGGGAACTGGTTCGATCTATGCGATATCCACCCCCCAGGGAGCGGCTGTCTACGTCGACGGGAGATATTACGGCACAGCCCCCCAGATCGCAGGCAGCCTCTCGATCGGGTATCACCAGGTTCGGCTCTCGCTTTCAGGGTTCCAGGACTGGACAGGGAGTATCTATGTCGAGGACGGGAAGACTACGACCGTGAGCCAGACCCTGTCGGTCTCACCAACGTCCTCCCCGACGTCGGCGCCCGGAACCGGTTCGATCTCCATCAGTTCGCAGCCGGCCGGAGCCGAGGTCTACATCGATAACATCTACTACGGGATAACCCCGGTCACCGTCCCGTCGGTTGCGGCAGGATCACGGGTGGTGAAACTCCAGATGGCCGGGTATACTCCCTGGCAGGCGACCGTGCAGGTGAACTCCGGGCAGGTGACGCCGGTTGAAGCAACGCTGCAACCACAGCCGACCACTGCCCCGACACAGGCGGGTCTTGGCATACCAGTTGTTCTTCTATCCCTTGCCTTCCTTGCATTTGCATCGATCAAAAGGAGATAGAAGAGACCACAGTCTCCCTGACACGGTTGAGGGGAGGCGTCATCCCCTCTTTTTTTTTAGGAAAAACGAAACCGGGAGTTTTGGGGGATCGATCCAGGGTTTGAACAAACCTCTCCCATGGTATGTCAGCGTCAAGCCAAAAGACCACCAGGATCTACGTACCCTGTGGTCCTTGACCTTCGATCTTCCATCTCGGTCAGGGCTCAAGTTCCTTGATCCTCAATGAATCATCCGAATATGACAGCTTCAGCCGCCTCATGCACGTGGGACACTGGTAGAATTCGTTGGCGTCACTGCTTTTTGTGAGCAGCATCGGTATTCCGTCATGCCCGTTTGCGCAGTATGGGACCTGTCTCTCAACCATGTGTACCACTACCGGAAAGGTACCATAAGAACGTATGCCATCAAAGATCCCTTGCCCGGGTCCGGGAAAAAGTATCAGCATTCTTGCCGTAAACCAGGTGTCGTCGCCTGCAAACTGGCGATTTCCGCTGAAAATGTCAGCAGACGGAAGCCGCCGGCGAAGCATGGACTGGGCAATTACTAACCCAGGAGATTAATATTTTTTTAAAATATTATCCCTTCATCTCTAAAATAAAAAAA
>JAHDSI010000213.1 GCA_018432765.1 Methanoregulaceae archaeon
GTAGAAGGGTGTAATCTTACCATTTTTTCCTGCATTTGTGACAGAGAATGGTCACCTCCCTGCCACAGGCAGGACAGTGAAGACCAAGACGCGGAGTGTATTGAAGAGGTGTGCCGCACCGCTTGCACAGGATCTCCATCTCGTATCCGCATTCGTGTCTTATCATATCATGTAGTTATCAGGCCCCGGATGAAAAATTTTTGGGTGAAAAAATTCCTTTTTCGAGGAAAAGGCCCTGATCCGGGATTCTGCTGGTGTATCTGGTCATTGCATGCCCCGGCTGCATCAGGCCGCGGCTATTCCCTGGCAGTTACCCTTATCCCTCTGAAACGAATAAATTCAACTTACCAGTCCGGTGCACCATGACCCCGATCGATTATTATTCGGAGGTGATGGGAGAGATCCAGTCTCTCTACAGATCACGCCTCCAGGTCCAGATCCTGCTCTCTCTCCTTGAAAAACAGAGGCCTCTGTCAGAGCTACGGGAGATCACCGGCAGCACATCTCAGGCTCTGATCCCAAAGATTCGAAGGCTGGAGTCGGCCAATTATATCGATATCAGGGATTACCAGTATTTTCTGACACCGGTTGGGACTGTGCTGGCCGGGAAGATGCGCGATCTCTTCATGTTCCAGGCGGTTGTCACCAGGCATAAAAAATTCTGGTCTGATCACTATATCGGGGGGATACCAGAGCCGTTCCTCTCCCGGATCGGCATGTTATCCAAAGCCGATCTCGTCAGCGACACACAGAAAGATATCTTCAATGTCTTCTTAAACTTCTTAAAATCCATAAAAGACGCCGAAAGGATCCGGATACTCTCCCCAAAATCGAGCCCTGCCCACATGGATGCCGTGGTAAAGAGGGTCGAAGAGGGAATTCCGGTTGAGCTGGTGATCGGACGGGAACTTGCCGAAAAATTTACTCAGTCGCCCTATGTCGAGATGATACAGGAACTTGCCGGGAACACCGGGAGTTCGATCCGTGTTGTTGAGAAGCCGCTGAAGATGAGCCTTTGCATGACTGACACATGTGTCTCGCTCGGACTCTTCCGGACTGATATGACGACCTATGACAACACGTCGTGCCTGTCCGGCACAGATGAGAATGCAATCGCATGGGGAGAGCGTGTCTTTGAATATTTCAGGGATATATCAACGCAATTCAAAGTATGACCGGGTGCCACAAGGCAGCGCGACCACCCTCTTTCTGCACAAAACTGCTGCATGAGCGTGGATCCCCTTTTATATTGAGCGAGACAGTGCGTACCACTCACACGGCGCGGTTGCTCCATCCCACCATGGTGCATGATGTCCCGGAGGAATGATGCATCCGCCTGATAACCATTCATCAGAGAGATGAACATTCATCACCGGAATTAATATAGAAAAGCGGGAGATAACTCATTCTGGCCAGTGCAGGATCAAAATTTGTGCAGGTAAACGTGCAGAAACCTGTGCTGACTGAACATGAGGCATCCTGATGCGATAGGGACCAAAATCAGGAAATCGGGGGTGTTCTATCGGAACAATGATTGCCTGGGTGGTAAACCGGACACGTTCAAGTGGTCCCCACTTGATTACCATCAGGGGATGCTGATGCAGAAGAGAGAGTAAGAGAAGATTCCTCCCATCAAAACTGATCTTTTCTCTCTTAATTTTCGTATGTTCTCAACTATCCGGCCTGTTTTTCCGCACCTGTCGGTATGCATCTGTCGGTATTATTCGATGCGGTACCTGAGCAGCGCGGCGGTCCCTCCAAGGGCATCGAGCTGGGCTCCGGGATCGAAACTGCTTGAAAATATCACGACTTTTGTCCTGGTCTCTTCCGCCCTGTCGAGCAGAAGGGCGATTTCTGGGTCACGGAGGAGGAGATCGGACACCATGAGTACTTCACAGGCGCCATATGCCAGGGCTCTCCTGACCTCTTCCCTCCCATATGCCACCGGTTGATCGCAGGCGATTCTCCCGAGGAGCTGCTCCATCAGCCTCACCTCGTGGCCGAGCTGGAGGTCTTCTGAGAGCCTGTCGACGACACCCTGGCCGATCACGTCCTGGACAGCGCCCCGTCCTACTCTCCTGGTCTCGGCGACGACGGTCTTCTCCGCTCGATCAGGGTCGACTGTCCGGAGGTAACGCACGAAATCGTCCTTGATGAAGCCGGGTCCGGCAACCACGAGAGGCCCGTCGATATCCTTCACATCCTGGTACAATCTCTCGAAGAAGGCGCTTCTCGAATCAATACCCTCACGTTTGCCGCTGCCCATCGACAACTCAAATACCGGCTCAGGACCGTACTGCCGCAGCCGGAAGAGTGCGGCATCGCCCTCCTCGATGGTGAGGATGTGGACCGCCTCATGGATGGACGCAGTGACCGCCCGATCGATACGCTCGAGATCGGTGGACTTCCAGTCTTTTATCACCGAGATCTCGAACCCGGGTTCGACATTCAGGGTGTGGTGGGCGCCTGCATCAACTCCCTGCTCGATCAGCCCGGATATGCGCAGCCTGACCGAATACCTGTGGAACTCGACCTTTTCGACCCGGATGCCGAGCCTGACCAGCCTCTTCTCCAGTTTTTCCGGCCTGATCTTGTCTGCGGACGATTCGGGTGCCCTGAAGGTGGTTGCATAGACCAGGTCTCCGGGGACGACGATGTGGGAGAGGTGCCAGACGTCATCGACACTCTCGGGAAAGAGCACGATCTCCCCAAAACCCCCTCGGAGATGGGAGGTGTCAGCTTTCATGCCCCACCACGATATCGGATCCGCCGGGGGGGACGAATGCTGCAATCTGCTCGGTATTCAGGACCTTCTTGAGCCCCTTCTGGTCTTTCTCCGGGATCTTCTCCCGAAGTGCCCGCAATACCTTCCTGGCGATGTCGTTTGGCTCGAACGCACCGGGTTTCAGGAGCACGTAGTGCCGTGTCCTATCAGCGACTGCGGAGCGGGGACCGCCGATGACTGCGATTGCAGGTGAAAGGGTGATACCGATAGCGATCTCGAGCGGCACGTTGTGGTGCCATGACCGTTCGCCCCGTATGATGAAAGATCCGCGGCTCACGTACTCCCCGGGTTCCGGCGTCTTGCTCACCTGGTCGGGGGATACGCTGTAGACGTCGGCACTGAAATGCCCGCTCCTCCAGGCACCCGAATACGAGGCAGCGAATATGGCCACCTCGTCCATGCAGGCGGTCTCTCCCTTGACGATGACGACGCTTGCTCCGTGGACGTCTGCATGCACGAAACGGTCGCCTCCTTCCAGGTATTTCTTTACCAGTTCCTCGTTCTGGCCGGCGTCCCTGCCGCCGAGCACGAGGGTCCCGTCCGATGTGTAAAACCAGCGGAACCGGTGGTACCAGCGTTTTTTCAGGAATGCGGCCTGCTGAGAACTTTTTGTCCTTTCCGGTATCACCCGGTCCATGGCCGCCCGTGCACCCGTGATCTTCTTCCTGTACTTCTTGATCTCGTCATAATAGCGGCCGAGATTGGCCTGGATGCTCTCCCTGACATGGATCCTGACCGTCTCCCCGATATCGACGTCGACGGCGGAGTCTGCCGGATAGACCTTTCGTATCCTGGTGGCCGGACCGGAATCCTGTGCCTCAAGGACTGCCTGGATCTCCTGCCAGGACCGGGTCCCGGCGGCTCTTGCAAGTGTCTGGATGATCTCCTCGATCAAGCCGTACTCTTCGTAGATCTTCTCGATTATCCGCTCGTTCCTGGCGATCTTCTGCCCGAACTTCGCAATGGCCTGCTCCTGCTGCCGCCTGATGAACTCCTCCTTCGAGAGTTTCTGCCGGGGTTTCTTTCCGGGCCGCTCCTCCCCTGCAAGCGGCTGGTAGAACTGGTCGAGGGCCGCGTTGAACCCTTTATCGGCGATGCAGTCCCCTCCGTCAGGTGGAAAGGGAAGACAGGCATCTTTCGAGATGACCGGGCAGATCGCGGTCTTTGCTCTCCTGAGCAGGTCATGGATTGCTGCAAAGACTGCCCCGGAATCGACATCGGGGGACGGGGTCTCCTTGTCGATGCCGCAGGTACGGCAGATGTATTCGGCGTACATCCCCCCAAGCATCACTCCGACAGCGAGAGCCCGGACGATATCGCGATCTTCCCGTGCAAGGAATGCTCCAAACTCATCCAGGCTGAAGGTGGTTGGATCAGGGTCGGGATAGGTGTATTCCACGCCAGGCACCACCTCACGTTCCCTGAACCGGTGATGCAGGAGTGGCTTTATGATTGTATAACCCTCCTCGCAGAGGACGATGTTTCCATCGTCGAAGAGCTCGAATACAAGGTGATATACCGTGTCCCGCTTGCCGACATCGATGGTCACGATCCGCTGGATCCCGTGCTGCCTGATATCGAGCACCCGTCCTCCCCTGAGATATTTCCGGAGGAGCATGGCAAACGAGGGAGGCATCTTCGGGGGTTCGGGGAGAGCGGAGATAAAATATGCACGTTTTCCCGACTCTACGAGCAGGTTATGCTTTGCCCGGTCCTCCCCGTTTAACCGGAGCACGACGGTCCGCGGGTTGAACTGATAGACCTTGTCGATCCAGAGAGGCATCTCTCTCTTCCACTCGGTGACGGCAGTTATCAGGTCAACTCCGCTCATTCCCTGCGACGTAGCCATGTGTATACCAAATTAGATATGGGTTCAGGACTAAAAAATAGGTCTACTGGTGTCAATATGAGTGCCGAGACGAGGGAGGAAACCGAGGGGCTTCCCAGGAAGCTGTCGCCCGCGGAGAAGAGGGCTGAAAATATCATCCGAATAAAGAGATCGGTCATAGCCTGCCTGCTGGGAATAATTACCGGGTTTATATCCTATCTCCTGGTGGATCCATCCGATATCATGGGTCTCCAGAGCTACACCCTGCTCGCCCTGCTGATCATGTTTGCCGGAATTGTCATACAGAAGCACATCTTCGTCCTGATGCGCCTGAATCCCTTAAGCATGGGGAAGAAGGACTGGCTTTTCCAGGGGTTCATGACCTTTGCCTTCTGGTTCATCGTCTGGACGATCCTTCTCACCAGCAAGGTGCAGTGAGACGAGTGAGGAGCCATGCGCATAGCCGTCGTCCACAAGGAACGCTGCCACCCGAAGAAATGCGGGAATGAGTGTATCCTCTACTGCCCGAGGGTCAGGACAGGGGACGAGACCGTCGTCATCGGAGAGGACCAGAAAGCCCTCATATCCGAGGAGTTGTGCGTGGGATGCGGCATATGCGTCAAAAAATGCCCGTTTGGAGCCATCGACATCGTGAGTCTCCCCGAGGAGCTGGAGCACCCGACACACCGGTACGGGGTGAACGGGTTTGCCCTGTACGGGCTTCCCATACCGGTTGAAGGCAAGGTCACCGGCATACTCGGTGCCAACGGTATCGGGAAAAGCACCGCGGTGAACATCCTCTCCGGCCAGTTGAAACCGAATCTTGGAGAACACGAACGCGATGCCGAATGGGAGGAGATACTGAAGAGTTACGCCGGCACGGAACTCTTCGATTACCTGCAAAACATCTCACGGCAAAAGATGAAGGTGGCGATAAAGCCCCAGTACATCGATTACATACCACGAGTATTCTCCGGGACTCCCGGCGATCTGCTGAAGAAGACCGATGAACGGGGATGCCTCCCCGGACTCGTCTCCGCGATGAAACTCGAGCCCGTGCTCGATCATGATATAACGACGCTCTCGGGCGGAGAACTGCAGCGGGTGGCCCTCGTCGCCTGCATTGCACGGGAGGCGGACTTCTACTTCCTGGACGAGATAACGCCCTTCCTCGACATTTACCAGCGGATGGCAGCAGCCAGGCTGATCCGTGAACGTGCTCTCTCCCGGCCCATCGTGATAGTGGAGCATGACCTGGCCATCCTGGACATGCTTGCCGATACGGTCCATATCGCTTATGGAAAGCCAGCAGTCTTCGGAGTTATAACGCAGCCCAAGGGAGTGAGGGTGGGAATCAACCAGTACCTTGAAGGCTATCTTCCCGAGGAGAATGTCCGTTTCAGGGATTACCCGGTCGTATTTGAGAAGCGGGCACATGCCGGGGGTGCGGAGAGAGCTGTCCTTCTCGAATATCCCGCGATGACAAAGACATTCAGGGATTTCACCCTCGATGTCCGGGCCGGGCACGTCCGTGCAGGGGAGGTTCTCGGGGTCGTGGGAGCAAACGGGATCGGGAAGACCACGTTCGCCCGGCTCCTTGCGGGAGACGAGACGCCCGACGGTGGACCGGTGGACCTGGACGCGAAGATCTCGTACAAGCCGCAGTACATCAAGGCAACAACGTCCGATACCGTTGAATTCTATCTTCGGAGCTGCTCCACGCACTTCCAGACCTCGATGTACCAGCACGACATCATCGAGCCGCTGTCCCTGACCCCGATCCTCCAGTCTCCGATAGACACGCTCTCGGGCGGGGAACTGCAGCGGGTGGCAATCGCGGCCTGCCTATCGCGGCCTGCAGACCTGTACATCCTCGACGAACCGAGCGCCCACCTCGACGTGGAGCAGAGGGTCTCGATCACCCGCATGTTCAAGCACCATGTCGACGGAAAAGACGCTGCAATACTGGTGATAGACCACGACATCTATCTCGTGGACATGATCAGCGAACGGGTACTTGTCTTTGACGGCCAGCCGGGGGTCAGGGGTTGCGCCACCGGACCGTTCGACATGCGTGAGGGCATGAACCGGTTCCTCGGAAACCTCGGTGTGACGTTCCGGAGGGACCAGACCGGCCGCCCGAGGATCAACAAGCCGGATTCGTACCTTGACCGGGAACAGAAATCGAGCGGCGAATACTATTACTACACTGACAGGGAATCGACGGGTTAGCTGGAAACTTTGTGCAGGATCTCTTCGATCCTCAACAGACCCGGACGTTTCCTTTTTTTTCTCATCCACAAGCCCTGTTGCCGCTGCCCGGAATTTTTCGGATTCATCAGCCATCTATTTCCCCTGATAGGACCCTCAGGCGCAGGGGCGGTTGGACGCCGGGTTTTTGAATTATGAAATTGCCTCCCGCTGTTTCCAGTGGGCGGAATGAAATTACCTGTTCTGCAGAGGTATCCAGACTTCGTCATTGATCCGCCGCCGGGGTGCCCTCACAGAACTCATACCCGATTGCTCAAATTTTGACTCTGAATCAGCCTCGCGGTATCTTCGGGGCCGGTGGCATTCATCCTCTTTTTAGGTTACGGGGGCAAGAGCCAGCTTTTGGTGTTTGCATGATGAGGGATCCTGACCCACACACGATAGCGAAGAGCCATAAAATTACCAAAAAAGCGAAAAGAGATTGTCGGGGACCTCTCCATCTCCCCGGGAATGCAATCACTACTTCTTCTGATCAGAGAATGCACCGGACAGTGCATCGGTGATGTCGTCTTTTAATTCCCAGTCCTCTCTTGCCGGTGCTTCTGCAGGCGGCTTTTTGCGCCGCAGGAAGTAAAGGGCGACGAAGACTGCGGCGATGACGATGATCGCCAGCACCGCGATACGGATGATGAGATCAAGCGGGAAGCCTGATCCGCTCTGTGTCTCGGTGGGGTTCGTGGTGAGCTGTGTCTGGGTCGCCGTCGCCGGGGAATTGCTTGTGACAAAGTGTCCAAAGATGCTGGTATGGGTGATCTTTGCACTCACAGTCCGTGTAGCCTCGTTCACGGTGGTGGGGATATCCATCCACAGTTTCGTGTCAGGGTTGTACCACTTGATGGAGGGATTCCGGTCTTTTAAGGCAGACCATTCATTGACGGGAATGGTGATGCTGAATGTCATGTATGGATCGAATGATGCCCCGTCTGGTGTAATGTCATAGGCATACCCTGCATAGGGATACCCTGGACCCTGTGGTACGGGAGGGAGATCGGCGTTGGGGAGTCTCCGTATGTTGATGGAGAGGAGCGGCTCGCCCGATGCGCCTTTCGGCACCATGCCGGATGGCATCGAGATGGACCCGAGCGTGTCCTCGGCTACCATCACCACCGACTGGGTGAGTGCGAGGTTCGAGCCAAGCGGCAGCATGCTGCCCGATACGGCGGATGTGGCCGTGGGCGTGGGAGTCAGCGTCGCTGTCGGCGTGGGACTCGTCGTGGCATAGATGGGCGCGTAGAACCCGCCGCCAC
>JAHDSI010000126.1 GCA_018432765.1 Methanoregulaceae archaeon
ACCCAGGTATCTAAGAGTACAGGGTTGACTGGGATACCATGGAACTTACAGATAAGATATGCTGACAGGGGGTTTCCACCCCCTGAACCCCCGCAGACGATATCCACGGGGCAGGATTGAACGGGATTTACGAAGATCAACACACTCCCCGATACAGTCTCTATCGCCTTGTTGGGGTGTGCCTCAACGGCAGGGGCAAGCGGAGCGCTGCCCCTGGGAGTGTCTGAGAACCCTGGGATCTAAGAGTACAGGGTTGACTGGGATACCATGGAACTTACAGATAAGGTATGCAGACAGGGGGTTGCTTGCACCCCCTGAACCCCCGCAGACGATATCCACGGGGCAGGGTAGAACGGGATTTGAGTAAGATCAAATCACACCCCCTGATCCAGTCTCTATCTCCGTTTTGGGGTCCGACACAACTATAGGGGCAGGCGGAGCGGAGTGTCTGATTCTATCAGATGAAAAGGGGGCTTTCCCCCCCTGAATGGAATCCTGTGAAACGGAGAGGGGTAAGTGTAGTTAGCCCAGGGGGCGTCTGATCCTATCAAAAAATGTTCTTCTCGCAAGCATCCGCACAAATGGATTATTCACATTAGCCCCTCGAGCAGGGATCTTGCCTCCCTCACGTGATACTGCCCCGGGGAAGCAGGCATCCCGACGTAGGAGAATATGATCTCAGATCCGAAAAACGCCATGATGATTCGTGCGAACCGGAACTCCTCGCCCATGACACTCGTGATGACCGGTTTTGGGGAGTGCTCGGTGAAAGAGAGGAGAGAGATCAGATCCCTGGTATCACGCGGTTTGGGGACAATCTTTGGGATATGCCCGTAGGTGCGGAGTGCGTTTCCGATGGCATCCAGCTCTCCTGGTCCGGGCATCTGGCTGGTATGAAACGACGCTACCACGGTCTTTCCCATCTCCCGCACCCGGGGGGCATACCGGGCGAACGGCTGCTCGATGTCGACCATCGCCGCGACCGGGAGGAGCGGCTCCATCGTCTCCCACCACGTTTCTGCATCACCACCGAACCTGCCCCCTTCATCCGTGCTCCGCAGCGTGAGCAGGACCGGGATATCGACGCCCTTCAACGAGGATACCAGCCGTTCATGCCGGACCCCGCCCATCAGGTCGAGCCGTATCTCGATTAGATCGGCCCCATGCGCTACAGCCTCCCGGATGAGACCAGGATCCGAGACAGATGCGGCTATCTTCATTGAAAGGTGATATGGGGGTGCAGTAGTATTTAATCTGATTCCGAATCAGTACATTTTACCCATCTCATACCCTGGATACAGGCGAAACGGCACATGGAGGAGAGACCGAATACGATACCCGAACTGCTTGCCCCCGCAGGTTCGATGGCAGCCCTTGTTGCAGCGGTGAATGCCGGAGCGGATGCGGTCTATCTCTCCGGGAGGGAGTATGGCGCGAGGAAGTATGCGGAGAATTTCTCCCTGTCCGAGATCGCCGATGCTATCGATCTTTCGCACATGCACGGGGTTGCCGTCCATGTCACGGTAAACACCCTTGTAAACGACGACGAACTCGCAGGTGCAGCCCGATACGTGGCCGATCTCTATTCCATCGGGGCGGATGCAGTCATCGTCCAGGACGTGGGCCTTGCACGGATGATCAGGGATATCGTCCCGGATCTCCCGCTTCATGCCTCCACGCAGGCCACGATATATTCGCGGGAAGGAGTGATGTGGGCCAATAGAGCCGGTTTCGAACGGGTTATCCTTGCCCGTGAGACAACGCTCCCCGAGCTCGACCGGATACTGGCCCTCGATCCACGCCAGCGGCCTGAAATCGAGATATTCGCTCACGGGGCATTGTGCTACTGTTTCTCCGGCCAGTGCCTCCTCTCGTCGGCCATCGGCGGCAGGAGCGGGAACCGTGGCATGTGCGCCCAGCCCTGCAGGAAACCCTACACCCTGCTGGGATCCGGTATTGACCGGTATGGCCGTCCCGTCGGGGCGGAGGATATCCCGCTTTCTATGCGGTACCTCCTCTCTACCCGTGACCTGATGCTCTATCCCTTCCTCCGGGAGATAACCCGCAGGGATATCGCCGCCCTCAAGATAGAGGGGAGGATGCGATCGCCTGAGTATGTGGGCACCGTCGTCTCGGCCTACCGGAACGCGCTTGACCGGATCATAGAGGGCGCCTGGAGTCCCTCGACAGAGGATATGGATCAGATGTCCATCATCTTTTCCCGGGGATTTACCGGAGGTTACCTGGCAGGAGAGACAGGTACATGGTTCATGGGGAGGGAGAGGCCCGACAACCGGGGCCTCTTTTTCGGGGAGGTCGTCTCCTGCGATCCGGCACTCGGCAGCTTCACGGTGCTCCCCAAGCACGGGTACGTGCCGATGAAGGGAGACGGCATTGCGGTGGAGGATCCGCGGTCAGGACTGGTCTCCGGGTATATCCTCACACAGGACGGCATGCTCCGCGGGAACCGGCTTGTCATCAGCATGGCCGGCCTCCCCCGGATGATCCGATGCAGGAAGGGCCTTTTGGTCTATGTCACAAGCAGTCCGGGTATTGGAAAGAGAGCTCAGCTCCGGACCATATCACGCCGGTTCCGGATTGCTCTTGATCTCTTTTGCGATCTTTCGCCGGGCGGTCCACCAGTTCTGGAAGGAACCATCCACATCGGTTCCGGAGACATTGTCGTGTTGCACCAGGCGGATTTTGTCCCGGAAAGGGCCCGTACAGCCCCTCTCTCGCAATCACAGGTAGAAGAGCAGCTGCGAAAGACGGGCGATCCCGTCTTTGAGATCCAGGGTTGTTCTGTCAACTACACTGGCGATCTCTTCATCCCGCTGGGCGAACTGAACCGCTTCAGGAGGGAATTTTATGCGAAGGTACGGGATGCGTTCCTGGACCGGTTCCGGCCGGATGATGCAGACATTGCCGGCATAGCCCGCAGGCTTGAGTCTGTCTCCTGTGCTCCGTGTGCAGGTGCCGGGGAGAGACGGGTTTTGGGAGACCTGCCCGTCATCTCCGTGTATGTTGATTCGGTGGCGTCCGCCAGGGCTGCCTGCGAATCCGGGTGCAGAATCCTGTATTTTGAGCCTGCAGCCCGGGATCCGGGGGCCATTGCTGACGGGATCTCCCGGGTGATCCCGATATGCCGGGCTTCCGACGTGTTGCAGGTCTGGAAATGGCCTCCTCTCCCGCCGCCGGAGTTCATCGACCATGCCCTCCCGATCATTGCGCCTGCCAGCGAAGAGGGCCTCCATGGGATCATGGCAGAAAACCCGGGACTCGCAGAGGCAATCCGGAAAGAGAACCAGGAGATCAGGCTGTATGGCGGACAGGGCCTGAATGTCTTCAATCACGTGACAGCCGACTCGCTCTCCCCGCCCTTCTCGTGCCTGACACTCTCGCCCGAGCTCTCGGGTTCGCAGATACGATCGCTTGTGTCGGCGCTTGGGGATCGTGGTCCCCGGGTGGAAGTGCTCGTGGAGGGGAACCTCCTTGCCATGGTGAGCAGGGACGATCTCCTCGGAACCGTCCTTCCGGGGAGCGGATACAGCCTGGAGGCATTCCCTGCATACGGGTTGCGCGACAGGACGGGGAAGGTCTTTCCCGTGGACAGGGACAGCCTGGGCCGGACCCGTGTCTGGAATTCTGCCGAGACCTGCCTTGTCGATCACCTTCCGTTCCTTGTCGATGCAGGGGTATACTCCCTTGCGATCGACGCGAGAGGGCGGGGTGAGGACTATGCCCGCGAGATGACCGCAGTCTACGTGGAAGCTCTTGCACTGGTCACCTCTGACGGCTACCGGGATCACCGGACCCTGGACGAATACAAGACGCGTGTAAAACAGATGGCCCGGGGCGGGATTACTACAGGATACTTCGCCAGGGGACTCCTTGACTGATGGAAGGCCGATGAGCCGTCACCGGTCGGTCAGGCCTTTGTTGCCTTCTTGCTGTTTTTTGTGGGGAGACGGATTGTTATCTCCATCCCAGTTCAGTCACTCACAAC
>JAHDSI010000198.1 GCA_018432765.1 Methanoregulaceae archaeon
ACCGTCTCCGGAGGCCTGGTCACGTAAGAGACGAGAGACCAGGCTAGTTGGAACCCGCGACGCATCAGCGGAGCTGGACCCGGCCACAGCGGCCCGAGCGACCGGACGGGAGCGAGTCACCGAGCGTCACAGATACGAGAAACAGCGACGAGCAGTCCGTAAAAACGGTCTGCGAGGAGCGTGGGGAGTGCAGCCGGCGGCGAGGAGGAGACAACGAAGCCGGGGGCGTCAGTGGACCAGGAACAGGAAGAGAAACGCAGGGGCTCGGTGCGAGTGGAGCGGAGTGGAGGAGCACCGGACGACCAGGAGGAGCGGACGGAGACGAAGCGGAGAGAGCACTCTGCCCCGTCACCAGGAACCAATCAACCTCTGGGGCGGCGCCCACGCGGCGGGGGGCGAAGCCCCTCCTTTAGCGTAACAAAACGGAGAATGAATGGCGGGCTCTCCTTTCCAGGGAATCAAGGGTTCACTTTCACCCTCCTCCTGCTCATCGTTTGAACACGGCAGCATGAGACCCTTACATGGATTCGAAAATCTACGTGAGGAATCATCATGGGAATCTTCAGATTTGAAAATAAATATGCGGCCCCGACCAGGCAACAACGCGAACGATATATGAAAGGAGAGGTGGAAGAGCACCACTTCGGACCGGAAGGGGAGATTATCCTCCTGCTCTATCCAGAAGCAGCCTATCTCAAGGATGACATCGACGGGGTCCGCGTCCTCTTCACCGGGATCCGTGACAAACCGCATGCAGTGGAAGAGGCACGGAGAATGGTGGAATACCACCAGCTCGCAGAGGAACGCATGAAATCATTTACGAGCGGGAATCAAGCTGACAGGGGCGAATAACCAACCTGGCGGGGAACCAGAAAGCCCGCATCATCTGAGTAATTTCGCGAGAACCAGGTTCTCCCCGGCTGGAACCCGGAGAACACGTCGATAGAAGAGCTGAAAGGAAAAGGGGAGAGGATTACAGAGCCTTTACGGCGAGCTCGATATCCTCATCTTTGAGTGTCTTTCTTCCTGCGTGAATTGCAAGCCTGTTTGCTTCTTTCACAAGATTCGCAATGTAGTCTTCAGTCTTTACGACAAGCGCAGCGGCGGCGTCGCTTCCGACCCGCTCTGCTCCGTTCTTCCTGGCAATTCGTACAACTGCCGCAATGGGTAAATCTGCCACCTTGATTACCTCATGGAATTTGGGGTCAGGAGAGTATTTAACGATTTTCGTGGAATTTGCAGGAGAATGAAAGACCGGGCCGGGCCTGCCTCCTCCTGCACAGGGAGACAGGCTGCCCGGGTATCCCGAAGGTCGATGAGGCGAACAGACAGACGAATTTTTGGCCGCA
>JAHDSI010000106.1 GCA_018432765.1 Methanoregulaceae archaeon
CGAAGATCATGTGCTTCATGGACCTGACCGGTGCAAAGGTTGGCAAATGGAATGTGACGGTCACGAACGAGGACGGCAAGTCGGATACGATTGAAGATGCCTTCACGATATTCTACCCGCATGCACCGGGGGTCGACGAAATCGATCCGGACTTCGGCTACAACAACGGAACAGTCGATATCTCTGCAATCACCGGGTCCGGTTTTGAAGATGGAGCGACTGTTGTGCTGAAGAAGGGCATCGATGAGATCCCCGCAACCGACGTCACCGTCCAGAATTCCGGCCTCATCAACTGCACCTTTGACCTTACCGGTGTAGAGACAGGCCTCTGGAATATTGTTGTTGAGAACGATGACGGCCAGGCGGGAATGCTTGCAGATGGCTTCACCGTCATGGACGTCCCGCCGCAGGTAGATACCATCACCCCTGACAGCGGATCAAACAACCTCATCTTCATTGTCCTGGTATCAGGCTCCAACTTCGACACTCCAACAATCGCCCTGGCCCGCGACGGATGTGACGATATACCCGGCGCGATCACGATGTGGACCGTTGATGAGATTCTCTGCACCGTTGACCTGAAAAGGGCAGAAGAGGTAGGTTTCTGGGATGTCGTGGTGACCAATGACGACGGCCAGTCCGATACCCTTGCAGATAGGTTCGAGGTCACATATCCCGCACCGACGGTGTACGCAATCGATCCCGCGACAGGCGAGAACACCGGTAACCAGACCGTGGACATCTCCGGGCATCACTTCCGTGACGGCGCCACCGTGGCGCTGAACAGGACTCCCTATGCCGATATCCCGGGCATGAATGTTGACGTGGATCCCAGCGGAGACCAGTTAACCTGCATATTCGATCTTGCCGGGGCCGAGGCAGGAGACTGGGATGTCGTGGTGACCAACGATGACGGGCAGTCCGACAGGTACGACGGTTTTTCGATAACAAACATTGCGCCAACCGTGGATTCCATCACCCCCGACACCGGTTCAAATGACGGTGATATCGGGATCACGAACCTTGCCGGCACCGGGTTCCTCCACAATGCGACGGTCCTGCTCCAGAAGGATGGCGCGGACGATATCGTCGCTTCCGGGGTGGATGTGACGAGCCCGACCAAGATCCAGTGCTTCTTTAACCTGACTGGCCAACCAGTCGGGAAATGGGACGTCGTGGTGACGAACAATGACGGGAAATCAGGTATGCGTGCCGAGATCTTTACCGTCCAGTATCCCACGGCTCCTGATGTGACCTCTGTGACCCCTGAGACGGGAGTCCGCGGGACCGAAGCTTTCGAGATATCTGACATTGCCGGCACCGGTTTCCGTAATGGTGCGTCGGTCGTTCTCCAGAAGGACGCCGCCGAGATCGTCGCTACCGGTGTCTGGGTCTCCCCGCCGGACCAGATCACCTGCACGGTGAACCTCTCCGGTGCCGCTGTCGGTTTCTGGGACATCGTGGTGACCAATGACGATGGCCAGACCGATACCTATGCGGATGGATTCGAGGTCATATACCCCGCACCGACGGTGACTGACATTACTCCGGATGTTGGCCTGAACAACGAGATATTCTATATCAGCAACCTTGCCGGCACCGGCTTCCGTGACGAAGCAACGGTCACCTTCAACATGACCGGCCAGGCGGACTTTGACGCGACCAACGTCACCGTGGTCGATCCAACGAAGATCACCTGTGACGTCGATCTCAACGGAGTGGCTGTCGGCGACTGGAATGTCATCGTCACCAACGAGGACGGCCAGTCTTCCGCACCGCTCGTCGGCGGGTTCACGGTCGAATACCCAGCACCGACGGTCTCGTCGCCCATAACTCCGTCTTTCGGACCAAATGACCGGGAGATCGAGATCACCAGCATCCCGGGAACAGGCTTCCGTGACGGTGCTGCAGTGGCACTGACAAAGACAGGGTATGCCGATATCGTCGCAACCGACGTGAACGTGCTCGATTCCACGACCATCAACTGCACGGTCAACCTGACGGGACGGGCGCTCGGCTCCTGGAATGTCGTTGTCACCAATACCGACGACGGAAAATCCGGGATGCTCGCGAACGGCTTTGAGATCCTCCCGCCACCGCCGGTGGCAGCATTTTCCGTTGAGCCTGCGGTCGGGACGGTCCCGCTGACGGTCCAGTTCACTGACCAGTCGACCAACAACCCCGTGGTCTGGGTCTGGGTCTTTGGCGACGGTTCGACCTCGGCCGGGCAGAACAACCAGAACCCGGTCCATACCTACAACGAGCCCGGTGTCTATGACGTGAGCCTCCGGGTGATCAACGACGGCGGCAGCGACCAGGTGACGATACCCGGAGCGGTCACGGTCGTCACAACGCCGGTGGCCAGTTTCTACGGAGACCCAACAGAGGGAACGGCACCGCTCCTGGTCCAGTTCACCGATACATCGGACGGCAACCCGAAGAAGTGGCTCTGGCAGTTCGGTGACGGCTCGTACTCGTTCCAGCAGAACCCGTACCACCTGTACAGGAACCCGGGTATCTATACCGTGAAGCTGACTGTCACGAACAGCGCCGGATCCGACACGGTGACCATGACAGACTACATCGTCGTCACCAGTCTGCCGGTTGCGGACTTTAGCGCGAAC
>JAHDSI010000102.1 GCA_018432765.1 Methanoregulaceae archaeon
ACTACAACCATTCCGACAACGTCTCCAACAACGACAATCCCGACCACAACACCGACTACAACCATTCCGACAACGTCTCCAACAACGACAATCCCGACAACATCGCCTACACCCACACCGACGATCATTCCGCAACTGCCACATCTCTTCTACGGGAACGTGACCCTTGGTGGAATCCCGGCACCCACCGGGACAAATATCACCGCTGTTGTCACGGACGGCGGTGGCTCTCTCATCACCGACACGGTTGGAGTCTATGGGAGCGCCGGATTCACCGGGAACAAACTGACAGTCCAGGGAGCAATCCCCGAAAACGCCCCGATCGAGTTCTACGTGAACGGGAACCAGGCGGAATGCCATGACGTCCAGGCAGGAGGAGCCTGGCAGCTGAGTTACCCGTTCACATCAGGCGAGGTGACTGAACTCGACCTCCGGGTGCCTGAGCCGACAACCACCCCCACAACGGTACCAACCACATCGCCGACTACCACCGTTCCAACAACGTCCCCAACAACGACCATCCCGACCACGACGCCGACTACCACACCAACGGTCATCCCTGAACTGCCACACGCCTTCTATGGAGGGGTCCATATCGGAGGCGTTCCCGCACCGGTGGGCGTGACAATCGAGGCGATCGTTGCCGGAGGCGGGGGGACTCTCATCACGGACGAGATAGGTGCGTACGGATCGCCGGCGACCGGGGACAAGCTGCTCGTCCAGGGGAATATATCCGATACCTCTCCGATAGAATTCCTCATCGAGGGACGGGACGCGGAATGCCATGACGTGGTCGCGGGCGGTGACTGGCAGGACACCTACCCGTTCGGACCAGGCGGTGTGACCGAGCTTGACCTGAGACTGTTGGGCCCGATCGCCAATTTTTCAGCCACACCCACATCCGGAATTGTCCCGCTTGAAGTACAGTTCACCGATACGACGATCGGCCAGCCTGTCGCGTGGCAATGGGATTTCGGGGACAATACCACGTCTCCGGAGCAGAATCCGGTTCATACCTATGATATGTCTGGTTTCTTTACCGTCTCCCTGACCGTGGATGACGGGACCTACACGGACAGCGTCACAAAAGACGCGTACATCTTTGTCCAGTCACAGCCAGTCGGTGGTGACAGGGGGTACTTCCTGGTCCACTGCAACGTAGACGGAGCAGAGGTATACTTTGACGACGACTACAAGGGAATGATCGAGAGCGGCACGCTTCCTGTCCAGGTCTATATCACCGCTGCACCGTACCGGACATACACGGTCCAGAAGACCGGTTACTCGACAGTCACCGGGAATATCACCCAGTACCCGGCAAAGGACCAGACCGTACACCTCTATGTCACGCTTGAACCGGTGACGGATTACCACACCATCCTTGCGACCGCAGGCGATAACGGGACGATTGATCCTTCAGGCGAGATCAACGTTCCTGACGGCGGCTCCCAGGGCTTTACGATAACACCTGACGACGAATACAGGATCGAGAATGTCTTCGTGAACGGAGTCGGCATCGGACCCTCCGGATCATATGAATTCACAAATGTTACGGAAGATCAGACGATACACGCCACATTTGCAGCAGAAGGCCCTGACCTGCACACGATAACCGCCATCGCCGGAGAACACGGGTCCATCGAGCCTTCCGGGCTTGTCAGTGTCGCTTCCGGAGGATCGGCCGACTTTACGATCAGCCCGGATTCGGGCTACGAGATCGCGGACGTCCTGGTCAACAGCGTGTCGATTGGTCCGCAACCGTTCCACCGGTTCGAGAACGTCACCGAGGACCAGACCATCCACGCCACCTTCAGGGACGCATGGCACGAGTATTACTACATCAACGCCACGGCAGGGACGGGAGGAATGATCACCCCGTCCGGGCTCATCGCAGTCCCACCGGGTGGAACGCAGAACTTCACCATAACACCGTACTACAACTATATCGTGCAGAACGTGATGGTGGATGGTGATGCCAAGGGAGCGGTCAGTGAATGGATGTTCCCCGATGTCATATCCAATCACACCATCTCTGCCACCTTCAAGCAGCAGGGAGGCGGCGGCGGCGGCGGCGGCGGCGGCGGTGGAGGGGGTTACAGCGCCCCCACGCCAACCACTATCGTCACAACCACGCCCACCACGCAGGTACCCGCTGACGGGGACTCGGGAGATACGGAAGTGAACGTGACCCCCACCATCGAGACAGTGCGGACAGAGACGGTCACCACCACGGCGACAACGGCCGTGCCCACGAGCATCGCTCCCCCACAGCCGTTCTGGACCAGGTTCCCGGTTGCATGGCTCGCCATACTCCTGGTCCTGCTCATCATCGGCGCCGCAATCGGCATCTACTACTACCGGAAACAGAAGGCCGGGGAAGTCCTCTTTGAAGAAGAATAATTTTCCGTCCCTTTTTTTGCCGGCCACTTTCACACCGCATCCCACCCTCTTTTCCTGTTGGAACAGGTAATTCACTGAAGGTAAAACACTGACCGGGGATCAACGAAACCCAACACTCATAACATTTGAAAGAGGATAAGGAAGTAGAATGGACGAGAGCCACACCATCTGGATAGAGAAATACCGGCCGATGAGACTGGAAGATATCGTCGGCCAGGACGAGATAATCGAGAGGCTTGAATCCTACGTGAAGACCGGCAACCTGCCACACCTGCTCTTCACGGGCACTGCGGGTGTCGGGAAGACGACGGCCGCGATCGCACTTGCGAGGGAGTTCTTCGGCGAATCCTGGCAGATGAACTTCCGCGAGTTGAACGCCTCCGACGAGCGTGGCATAGACGTGGTCAGGAACCAGATCAAGCAGTTTGCACGGACATCGCCCCTGGGCGGCGCGACATTCAAGATCCTCTTCCTCGACGAGGCGGATGCCCTCACTCCTGATGCGCAGGCAGCGCTTCGCCGGACGATGGAGAGCTATGCCCAGTCGTGCAGGTTCATCCTTTCCTGCAATTATTCATCAAAGATCATCGACCCGATACAGAGCAGGTGCGCGATCTACCGTTTCAGGCCGCTCGGTGCCGAAGCGATCACCGAGGAGATACGGCGGATTGCAGAAAAGGAAGGCCTGGAAGTCTCTGAAAAGGCAATCGATGCCATCGTCTATATAGCCCAGGGCGACATGCGAAAGGCCATCAACGCCCTCCAGGGAGCAGCGATCATCAGCCAGGAGATCGATGCCGGGATGATCTATGCCATCACCGCCTCTGCCCGCCCGGACGAGATTGACGAGTTGCTCTCACTCTCGCTCAACGGCGATTTCGAAGGGGCAGGCAAGGTCCTCGAACAGCTCCTCCATGACAGGGGGATAGCCCCGAACGAGATGATCAACCAGTGTTACCGGGCAATCCTGAAACGCCCGATGGATGAGGAATTGCGGGTTGCCCTGATCGACCACCTTGGCACGACCGATTTTTGTCTATCAGAAGGTGCCAGCACCGATATCCAGATGGAGGCGCTTATTGCCCGGCTCGTGATGACCTCAAGACGGTATACCTGAGGGATCGTATTGGCACGGGATACTGAGACTGAAATAATCGATCGCGACGCCGACTGGAGCAGGTTCTTAAAAAACCGGTACAAGAAACAGCTGCACGAATTAAACAGGGAGTACCCGTACAAGCGGTCGCTTTTTATCGATTACCGTGAACTGGAAAGTTTCGGCAGGACCGGCATCCGGATGGCCGACGATCTGCTGGAAAAACCCGGCACAGTCATAGATGACGTAAAAGATGCAATCCGGAATCATCAGCTCATAAAGGCCAGGGAGGGAGAGGGGCCCGCCGAGATCAATATCCGCTTCATCAACCTCCCGAGAAAGATTGGGATCAGACATATTCGGTCGGATCACATCAACAAGTTCGTCAGCGTCGAAGGGATTCTCCGAAAGACCACTGAGGTGAGACCCAGGATCGTCCAGGCGGTATTCCGATGTCCCGGGGGGCATCTGACCACCAGGGAACAGGGATATGGGAAATTCAGGGAGCCCGAAGGGTGCGCGACCGACGGGTGCACATTCAAGAAACTGGAACTCGTGCCAAAACGTTCCCGGTTCATCGATTCCCAGAAACTTCGTATACAGGAGTCTCCCGAGGGCCTGCGTGGAGGTGAACAGCCACAGACCCTTGACGTGGACGCAACCGACGACCTGACGGGCAGGGTCGCTCCCGGTGACCGGGTGGTGATAAACGGGATTCTCCGTTCGATCCAGCGTGTAAGCCACGGGGACAAGAGCACGATCTTTGACATCTACCTCGAATGCAATTCCATCGAGATCGCGGAGAAGGAGTACGAGGAGGTCGAGATCGAAGAGAAAGACGAGGAGGAGATCATCCGTCTCTCGAGAGACCCAAACATCTACCGGAAGATAACCCACTCGATTGCACCGACGATATATGGCAACGAGGATGTAAAAGAGGCTATTGCACTCCAGCTCTTCGGAGGGATTACAAAAGAGATGCCGGACGGAAGCCACCTGAGGGGCGATATCCATGTCCTCCTGATCGGCGATCCCGGTATCGCGAAGAGCCAGCTCCTCAGGTATGTCGTCAAGTTGTCACCACGGGCGATCTACACGAGCGGCCAGTCTTCAACCTCTGCAGGGCTCACCGCAACCGCCGTAAAGGACGAATTTGGTGACGGCCGGTGGACACTCGAGGCAGGTGCCCTGGTCCTCGCAGATATGGGTATCGCCGCCGTCGACGAGATGGACAAGATGCACAAGGAGGACCGGAGCGCACTCCACGAGGCGATGGAACAGCAGTCCATCAGCGTGGCAAAGGCGGGAATTACCGCAACACTCAAGTCACGATGCGCACTCCTGGGAGCCGCCAATCCTAAATACGGGCGTTTCGATGATTATGCCCCTATCGGGGACCAGATCAACATGCCTGCCTCACTCCTCTCCAGGTTCGACCTCATCTTCGTGATGAGCGATAAACCCGACCACAAGAGGGACGCTGCCATTGCAGAACATATCCTGAAGGCACACAACATCGGAGAGACCATCGCCCAGCACAAGCGGCAGCCTATTCCGGGTGTCGACGACGAGTATATCGCCGAACAGTTAAAGCCGGTCACGCCTGACATCGAGCCCATGATCTTTCGCAAGTACGTGGCCTATGCAAAGAGAACCTGTTTTCCACGCCTGAGCGACGATGCCAGGAATTCACTCATCGATTACTACATGAAACTCCGTGACCTCGCCTCGGAGTCGTCGAAGCCGGTCCCGGTGACCGCACGGCAGCTCGAGGCTCTGGTCCGCCTCGCGGAAGCAAGCGCACGGATCAGGCTTTCCAATACCATCGAACCCGTTGACGCGGAGAGGGTGGTCAAGATCGTGGATACCTGCCTCCGGCAGGTCGCATACGACGCCAAGAGCGGGAGTTTCGATATAGACCGGGTCGTCACCGGCTTCTCGAAAGGCAAGCGTGACCTCATCCGGATGATCAAGCTTGCCATACGGGAACTGGCCGATGACAACGGTCGTGCGCAGATCGAAGACGTCATCACCAGGCTTGTCCAGGAAGGCCATTCAAGGGATGAGATCCGGCTCCAGATCGACATGTTCCTTCGCCAGGGAGAAGCAATGGAGCCCAAACAGGGGATCATAAAACTGATCTGAACCACAATATCTAATCTCTTCTGAAAGTACAACACTCTGGTATGGTCTCCGATCGTGAACAGGCAATCTTTGAGGCTGCCGTGAAACTTGGTGCCCTCTACCACCAGTGGGTGGGCACCCCCATCTCCCCCGCAACCGCCCACCTCGTGGAAAAGGCGATAGAGGGGAGCGTCAAACTCCAGCCATATGTCGAGGAGGTTAGCGTGCACCTCGACCGCGAGCTGATGTCTCCGAATGTCTTTGGGTATTCTGAGCTGAAAGGACTGATGTTTCACGTCGATATAGTAACCAGGGTTGGCGGCGCGTCCTGCCATGCAAGGCTTTGCCGGAGAGGAGAGTACCCCCTCATGGAGATAATCGAGTGTCATGAAGGACCGAATGTATCCGGTTACTGACGACCACATCCATATCGATCCCGTAAACGGGAGGGGACTTGCCGCCGTGAAAGATTTCCGGAATGCCGGTGGCAGTCATATCTTCCTTGTAAGCAAGCCTTCGGGATCATTTGGGATACTTCCCGGAAGGGGGAGCGATTTTCTCCCGGTATTCGAAGGGACGCTCCGTGTAGCAGAGATGGTTCGGGAAGCTGGCGTCACCGTGTTTCCTGTCCTCGGCGTTCACCCCGCCGAAGTATCACGGCTCTCTTCGGTCATGCCGCTCGCTGAGGCGGTATCCGTGATGAAAGGCGGGCTGGAGGTCGCGGCCGGATTTGTCGGGAAGGGGGATGCGGTTGCCCTGAAGAGCGGTAGGCCACACTATGATGTACCTTCCGAAATCTGGGACGCATCGAACGAGATACTATCATTTGCGTTTTCACTTGCAGCAGACCTCGATTGTGCCATACAGCTCCATGCCGAGACCGGCCCGTGCAGTGATATCGTCACGATGGCGGCCGGGGCAGGACTCGGGATTGAACAGGTGGTAAAGCACTACGCGACACCTGATACGCCACTCATACCTTCGATGATTGCCACGCATCCCGGAATCCCGGACCTGGTGAGGCAGGGACGCATTTTCACGATGGAGAGCGATTACATGGATGAGAATTCCCGGCCGGGAGCGGTTATCGGACCAAAATCAGTGCCCCGTGTCACGAGAAAGATGATCGAGGCCGCAGTCATCACCATCGATGATGCCTGGAAGATCCATTCAGAAAACCCCTCCCGGATCTATGGCGTCGATATAAACCTGTGACCATCTCTCCAAAAAAACCTCCTGCTGACATTTTATTATGGTTCCTTTCCCATACTGTACGGATGTATCTAAAGGTCCACCGAAGCCCCGACGGCAACGAGGTGGTGGCGGTCTGCGATCGTGAACTGATGAACGCCACGGTGAGGCGGGGCGATCTCGAGATTTGTATCAGAAAAGACTTTTATGGGGACCGCCTGTCACGGCCCGAAGATGTGCGGTCATTGCTCGCGAAGGCAGATAATATCAACCTGATGGGCGAACGTGTCGTCGCCCTTGCTATCGAGATGGGTCTTGTCGAGCAGGCGGGTTGTATCATGTTCGGGACGATCCCACACGCACAGGTCATCAGGATATGAGAATCAAGGAAAATATCTGCCCCAGGTGCGGTGGCCCCTCTCCTGACGGCGGCACCTGCGCACGGTGCAGGGTCGACCAGATCCGGTGGATGGAGTGTGACTCCCGGATCTCTGTCATCGAATGCCCGTCCTGCGGTGCCTGGAAAGAGGCGGGTGCCTGGACTGATCTGAACCGTGAAAGGACAGATATTGCAACCGAGAGAATTTTGCGGGCCATTCACCTGCATCCAGGAGTCGAGTCGCCCGGGTTTGATCTCCGTATCGAGGATATCAGTCCCAACAGGTCACGTGCCAGTTGCACTGTATCCGCATCCCTTCTTGGCATCCCGGTTCAGGAATCGTGCAGCATCGAGATAGTATGGCAGAAGGAGCAGTGTGACCGGTGCAGCAGGATGTCCGGAAGCTATTATGAGGGGGTTGTCCAGGTACGGGCAAAGGGGAGAAAGCCCTACCCGTTCGAGATCGCAACCGCAGCGGGTATCGCCCAGGAGACAGAGGGTGCCCTCCAGGAAGGGGGAGAGAGGCTCTCTTTTATCTCCCGCATCGACGAGAACAGGGACGGGCTTGACATCACCGTCGGCTCCCAGAGGATAGGCCAGGAGATCTCTTCGAATATTGTCCGCAGGCTCGGGGGCAGGTTTTCGACCCATCCCAAGCTTGTTGGCGAAAAGGCCGGAAGAAAGGTCTACCGGATCACCTTCTCAGTAAGGCTCCCGAAATATACCAGGGAGGACATAATCATCCACGGCGGCAGGTATGCCGAGGTGATTGCCGTCGACAAGGATAACGTCAGGATCAGGGATCTCTTTTCAGGTGCCACGAGAACGGTAAAGGATAGCGCTGTAGAACGACTCATCGGCAACCTGCGGGATGCAGAGTGTGTCATGATCGCCTTCCGCGACGGTGACATGATCGGGGTCCTGGAACCTGCCTCGGGAAAGACGATCGAATGCCAGGTCCACCCATCTTCCCCGCTCTGCGCCGGACAGGAGATCAGGATAATGAGGGATGGAATAGATCTCATAGTCATCGGGTAGCATGAACACGAGGATCATTCCCCTGGAAGAGTTGGAGTCGGTGCAAAACCTGGACTGGGTCGACAACTGCCACAGGCCCTACATCAGCGGACAAAAGGCATACGTCCCGGTCAGGGAAGGGTACCCCTTCGAATGCTCCATTCCACCAAGAAAGCCATACAGGGGACGGGGATACCAGATGATCGGTCCGATCGCGGTGGTGCACGGCGAGAAGCCCACACAAGAAGAGGTGGCAGAGCTGGTTCGGTGGCAACGGCCCCGGGGAGTAATCTGGCTGAAATCGTTCCAGGGGGTGACAAGGACCCCGCATACCGAGCTCCTCGCAGGGTCGTGCGGAGAGGTAGTCCACAGGGAGAACGCGATATCCTTCCGGCTCGACCCGTCAAGGGTCATGTTCGCGCAGGGCAACCGGGAAGAGAAGGCACGAATGCAGAGGATCATCGCGAAGGGTGAACGGGTGGCCGACATGTATGCGGGAATCGGGTATTTCTCCATACCTGCCGCACTGGCAGGTGCACGGGTCCATGCAATGGAGATCAATCCCGTGGCTTTTTCCTACCTGGAAGAAAACATCGCCGGAAACGGGGTTGAATCACGTGTTTTTCCAGAATGCGGAGACTGTAAAAGGCTGCTTTGCGGGAGATACGACAGGTTCATCATGGGGCATTTCGGGAGCGCCGCAATGCTTCCGGCCGCACTGGAACATGCGTTACCGGGATCTGTCCTGCATGTCCACTCCGCCGGAAAGGATGCTCCCGATATCACTGACCGGATCAGCGAGGCAGGATTTGGATCATCGATACAGTGCCGCAGGGTGAAGAAGACCGGGCCGGGCCAATGGCATCATGTCCAGGATGTGACGCTCTCGTGACCGGGATACAGACACTTGCGGGAAAGAAGATCGTGCTCGCGGTGACCGGAAGCATCGCGTCCGTGGAGTGCGTGCACCTGGCCCATTCCCTGAGAAGAAAGGGCGCAGATGTGCAGGGGGTGATGAGTGCGGCCGCATGCGGTATCATCCACCCTGACGCCCTCACCTATGCAACGGGAAGGCCTGCCATCACATCGATATCGGGCATGGTCGAGCACGTGGCCATGTGCGGAGAGGGGGGATGGGCGGATCTCCTCCTCATCGCGCCATGCACGGCCAATACCCTCTGCAAGATGGCCGGGGGAATCGACGACACGCCCGTGACAACCTTCGCGACGACGGCG
>JAHDSI010000012.1 GCA_018432765.1 Methanoregulaceae archaeon
CGAAAACGAAAGCGTTCTGAAATACCGCTTTATCCGCTCTAATCCGGTCCCATACCCCCTGACATACTTTCCGGTGGCGATCTGTCCATATTTTTTCTCGAAACCTGCCAAAAACCCGATCGCAGATCCAAGCCCGACTGCAATCCCGTACACAACGACGCGATACTCCGACACATCCCCGATCAGGAAGAAGAGAACAGCTGTCGCCCCTGTGACGAGGAGGGCCATGACAAGGAGCTGATTGTGGTAGACATTCCACCACCCCGACTCGTGGTACGGATTCTTGTCCCAGCCCCCTGACTCCCGGGTGTTGCTCTGCTCGGAATCAGTTACTATCTCTTCTTTTCGCGGCATCGTCCGCGGACACCAGCCCATGTATCTCTTCAATGCATCGACCAGGAACATGTCAGATCGTCTCCTTCAGTTTTGCAAAAAGCTCGTCGGCCATCCGTGTCGGGTCGTCCGTCTTCGTAAGCGCAATCCCCAGTTCGTCTGCGAAGTCCCAGAGCAGCCCGATGCACCGGGCATAGTGGGGACATGCCCCGCAGTCCCCTTCGTGCTCGTACCAGACCTGGACGTCGTGTTTTGACGAGATGAAGATGATTGCATTCGTTTTAAATGGAATGGACCGGCCAAAGAGGACGCCCTTCTCGACGTTCACCTGCTCCACCTCGATCCGGTTCGAGTTCGCCATGGAAAGGAGCGTCGTCCTTATCTTCTCGTCCATCGTCAGGAGGGCCCGCGAGACCGCCTGCCGGGAGATGCCGAGCAGGTGCGCAATCGTGATATTGGGGTGCCCGCTCCGGCGAAGCTTCCAGAACTCGAACTGTTTCTCGTTCGTGGGCAGTAACATACCGTCAACATATGAATGTTGACTATTTAAAACTATGTGGAGACCTGACGGAAAAAACAATTAAAAAGTGATATTATATTCCCACAACGCCGGGATCGCCCCGAGACCGTCAATCGTCACCGACAGGTTAGCGGTATCTTTTGGGAGGGGCCCGATCCTATACCGGTATTCGTAATGGAAATCTTTTCCGCTGGTTGATTCGACCTTCCAGAGATACTGTATCTTCCCGTCGTCGATCCTATAGAACCCATGTATGGGTTCGTACTCTGGGGAGAGGGTATAGGTCCATTCCCGTCCGTCGTCCATCACTCCGACATAATCGGGACCTTCTGCATCGGCAGAGAATACAAGCTCGACATAATCACTTGTCGCATCGATTCTCTCGAATGTGAAGGTCACGCCTTCATCGGTCTTCGACTGTTTCACGGGAATCGTCCCCTCGAGCGTTCCCCCTGCCGGCCGCACCGTGATTTCGGCAATCTCCTCCCCGATGCTCCCTCTCTTTATGGTCTCGGTCCTGCCGTCGTAACGCATGACGTTAGTGATCTCAAGGACGTAAATTGCGGGGGCGACGCGTAATCCGCGGTCGTTCCTCTGGTCCCATTCAATCGTATGGACGACGCTTTCACCCGTCGCGATCGTTTCAGTTACATTTCCCCGCATATATCCCCGGGTAATCCTCGCCGGGTTCGAGAGATCGGCCGGGTTCTTTATCAAAAACTCGGGAGGGAAATTGTCTATGACAATCGGTGCCTCCCCTTTATTCGTAAATTTTACATCTATCGAGACGTTTTCTCCCGATTCCGCAAGGACATATCCGGGAATCACACCGATCACGAGGCCCTGGTAGTCTCCCGTCGGCTTGTCGCAAACGCTTGAATAACCCATATACTCAGCCGACTCATCCGTTGCCGGAAGAATTATCCATTCTCCCTCGGGGTTGACACTTTTCGATTCCATGCACCCGCTTAAGAGCATGGTCCCGACGACCAGGATCAAAAATGCAAATTTGATATGGTTATTGGATTTCATTGAAACTGATATCAGCATGTGGATATTAAAATGCAACAGGCTGGCAGGTGAACCGGTGAACCCGGCCCGGCGAATAATCCGGTCGTGAAATGCAATAAGGAGCGGATAGTCAAAGATCTGGATAGTGTTGCCAGGTCTGAAGCAGGTCTGCCCGCTGCTCCTTGTTGCCGTTCCGGTGGCGCGATATACCGGTGCCGGGTCCATCCGTCAGGCTTTCATCAGCTGCTCCTGGTAGCGTCGTTACGCCTCACCCGGGAGGAAAAGACCATAGTCAGCTGCGACATGTACCTGTTATGAAGGTCCTCGGGATTGGCGGGAGCCCACGGGTGAACGGAAACACCGATGTGATCCTCGCTGCGATCATCTCCGGTGCAGAGGAAGCAGGTGCAGAGACAGATCTGGTACACCTCCGCGATTATTGCATCACCCCATGCATCGGGTGTGAACAGTGCAGGAAAGACCTCACCTGCTCGCGGTTTCTGGACGGGATGCATCTTTTATATCCGATGGTCGATGAGGCCGACGCACTGGTCCTCGGGTCCCCCACCTACAACTACAATGTTACCGCCGAAATGAAGGCATTCATCGACCGGCTCTACCCGTATTACATATTCTCCGACGACCGTCCGCGAAAGTACTCATCCCGGCTTTCAGATAAATCCAGGATTGCAACAGTATTTGCAGTATGCGAGCAGACCGACCCGTCAGAGAAGGGATTTGCCCTGGAGGCCATGTCACGCCCGCTCGCAGCGCTCGGCTACGAGGTCAGGGATAAGTTCCCAGTGAAGGGATACTTCGACCGGGGCTCGGTCCGCGGCGATGAATCAGTGATGAAAAAAGCATACGAGATGGGATACAGGATGGGGAGCGGGAGATAA
>JAHDSI010000140.1 GCA_018432765.1 Methanoregulaceae archaeon
CGGGAGAGGAAAAAGGCCAGGAGGAGCGAAGTTTCCGTGTATCTCTACCTCTTTGACCTGATGTACCTTGACGGCTTCAATCTCTGCTCCCTCGATCTTCTCACCCGGAAGGATATCCTGAAAAACCTGATCTCCTTTGAAGATCCCCTGCGTTACACGGAGCACCGGAGTGAAAACGGTGTGGAATACTACCGCGAGGCCTGCAGAAAGGGCTGGGAGGGAATAATCGCCAAGCGGGCAACGGGACGCTACCTGCACGGGCGATCGACAGACTGGCTCAAGTTCAAGTGCGTGCACCGGCAGGAGTTTGTCATCGGCGGATACACGGAACCAGGAGGGAGCCGTATCGGGTTCGGCGCCCTGCTGATCGGGTACTACAAAGACGATCGCCTCATCTATGCCGGTAAGGTGGGAACAGGGTTCGACGACGAGACATTACAGGACCTCACCGACCGTCTCTCATCGAGAGAGCGGAAGACCTCGCCGTTTACAGCCAAGGATCGCCCGGAGAAGGGGGAACATTTCGTCACCCCTGAACTGGTCTGCGAGGTCGCCTTCACCGAGTGGACACGGGACGGGAAGCTTCGCCACCCCCGGTACCTGGGTCTCCGGGATGACAAGCCTGCGGAAGATGTCGTGAGGGAGAGGCCACGGGGATGACGGTGATCCACGTGGACGATCATGATATCGAGGTATCCAACACTGACAAGATCCTCTTTGACGATGCGGGGATCACCAAGGGGGACCTGATCGATTACTACGGGCGGATCGCCGAAACCATCCTCCCGCACCTTGCCGGCCGGCCGGTCTCGATGGAGCGGTTCCCGGACGGGATCGGGGAGGAGGGATTCTACCAGAAAGAGGTGCCGAAATACTTCCCGGATTGGATCCACCGGGCAGAGGTGGACCTGGTCGAAGGCGGTTCCCAGGACCAGGTCGTCGTCGAATCGGCAGCGACACTGGTCTATCTTGCCGACCAGGGATGCATCACCCCCCATGCCTGGCTCTCGCGGGAAGGGAGCCTGGACTGCCCGGACAAGCTCGTAATAGACCTCGATCCTCCCGGTACCGGGTTTGAGCCCGTGAGGGAGGTGGCGTTTCTTGTCCGCGACTTCCTGGGTGAGATAGATCTCTCTCCCTGCGTCATGACAACCGGCTCCCGCGGCCTCCATCTCATCGTCCCCATCAAGCCGGTCATCCCGTTTGACCGGGTGAGGGAGATTGCGATAAAGATGGCGGGAATCCTCGAGCGGCGCCATCCCGACAGACTGACCGCCGAGATACGCAAGGAGAAGAGGAAGGGGCGACTCTTTCTTGATATGCTGCGGAACGCCTATGGCCAGACATCGGTGCCCCCATATGCCGTCCGGGCCAGATCCGGAGCGCCGGTCGCGGTACCCCTTGATTGGGACGAGCTCTCAGACAGATCGCTTGTGTCAACCAGCTATACTGTCGGGAATATCTTCCGCAGGCTCGGGCAGAAAGAGGATCCCTGGAAGGATATGTACTCGCTCGGGCAGTCTCTTGAAGGTATAACGGAAAAGCTTGATGAATTCAGGGGCGGTTGAAGACCACAGTCGTATGGAAAATTTTTTCCAGTGGCATCAATAACGCCTGTTATCTTGCCGGCAGGTTCGTATTCATCTGATGTGTGAATCAGGGTATCTCCGGCCTGCAGGGCATGCAAGTTCGCAGGTCCTGCAATGATCGATCACTTCCTCTTTGCTATCCGTACCTTCGACCCGGACCGGTGCATTCCTGTCTCTCTCCATGCGGGCCATACAGCGGTCACGGGAGTATACCCCTGATTCAAGGGCATCCTGGGGACACTCTGACTCGCACGGGTGATTGCATGAAACACAGGGATCTGCAAAAGCAGGGCAGTGTGACGGATCCGTTTCGATATCGACCCAGAGGGCCCTGAACCGGACCCGTGGTCCGAAACCCGGGGTGATCACGAGGTTGTTTCTCCCGATACGGCCGAGTCCTGCGAGCACTGCTGCATCCTTGAGGTACGTGCCGCCGTCATAGATCTGGTAGGGAATAACTGATGAATCGATATTGTGTTCAGATTTTAGCCATCCTCCGATTTCCCTGCCTATATTTTGCAGGATCCTGTCACCGGGAGTTGCCCTGCCCTCCTCCCACCAGTCCATCTCCGGCCTTTCCGGGTCGTGGTGCAGACCAAGAACGATTATTGTGCCTGTAAATGTCTGGAATCCCGCAGGTCCCGCCGCCCGGGCGGATGGACACCCTTCGAGCAGCCCCGCCGGAACCGATCCTGCCATGTCGGCGCCGAACCTGATCGCCTTACTCAGTATCTCATCGATTATCTGCTTATCGCCTGGCATGACAGGTACATGAAAGGGGGATACGTATTAATGATCTGCATTCCCGGACCGAACGATTCCGCGGCCATCCGGGTGCAATCGACCGGACCCTGGTATCCGGAGACCGATCCGGGATCAGATCATCTCTCCGGGGCCGGGAACGGGGGAGATCGACTCATGGCGACTTCTCCCTGCACGCCGGGCAGTTGCCATGGAACTCGTGGTTTGTCCAGTTCCAGGGGGTAAAGTCCCTGCATACCCACGGCTTGACATCGTGGATCCCGCAGAGTGCCTTTCCGTCTTCGGATCTTTTAAAAAACGGGCACCGCCGCATCTTTCTTCCGGCGGCATCCTGCCAGTAGGAGATACGGGAGATGTGGGGAAGGTCGTCGAGCATGATGCCTGTCCCGCTGGCCCGTCTCCCGTCAGCGAACCGGATAGAGACATGTTGCAGGATATCGTGCCGGTTACCGGCGATCCATGGGACGAGGTCTTCGGGCTTCCCTTTCTGGCCCCAGCCCCACCTCTCACAGCACTGGCCGCACTGGAGACACTCCTGCTCCTCGTGGCTCATGACTGGGATCTATCGCGTCATACCAGCATGATTTTTTTCTTCGTGACAGTCATTCCTGAGATCCCGCCGGGGAAAAATGGGATATTTTCAGGACATTAATCAGGTGAACGTATCCAGAAGTTCTCCCTCTTTCTCCTCACCCGGGCGCGGGGGGAAGTGCCAGCCAATGATTATTCCGGCCACTGCATGAAAGACCCGTATCCAGCCCCCCGGGTCTGCCAGTGAATCGAGGGTGAAGGCGATCGGAGTTGTCCCGCAGCAGATGAGTAAGGTGAAGTAATGCGAGGAGCGAAAAGTCTCCCGAGGCCGGGAATGGCTGTTTTTCAGTCCTTTTAGCCGCATGGGGAAGAAATGGACAAAGATTCGGTGCAAAACCTCCTATTAGCAGATATATTCCGACTATTGTCACCGGCCAGTGAGAGAGTGAAAGCGATCGAAGAAGAAAAGGTCGTCGTGTTGGTATATCACCGATCAGATGGGGATGCTGGTCCAGACCATGAGAGATCCACGTCCCCTCTGTAACGTGTGAGAAGAACGGACCGGGGTCAAAGAGAGATGTCATGCTTCGACCACCGTTCGGATCTCCATCGAAAGCAGGGGTCTGGCCCCTCGAATGAGTATCAGGCTCACCGATCGGATCCATGACCGGGAAAAATTGTGGTTCAATGTCTTTAGTATCAGAACGATACGAAGCAATTATCGGGATTCAGAAAAAATACCTGGTATTGCCTGGTGTTGGAGATTGAGTTTTTTCGTCGTTTTCCTGTTGCCATTCTTCTCAGGGGGATGTGCCGTCCTTTTTGACCGGGGGCTGTCCCGGCTATCATCAGGATTGATTCGTTTCTCTGCGGCGTTCGTATTCGGGGTAATCCTGGCAGCAATGGCAGCGATCGTTGCGGGTTTCGGCGATCCGGGAGGCCCCGCTCCAGTCGCCCTGACCATCGCCATGTTTCTCTTTATCGTCCTCATAACAGCAATGGCTCTCGTAACCCCCGCGCCCCTGCTCGATGGGGTATTCAGCGGAATGGGGCGTGCACAGGTCATGCTCGCGTCTGCGGTTATTTCACTCTACTTTATCGTGGCATTTCTCGTCAATCCGGATATCTGGGCCGGCGGTCCTGAACCGCTGCTTTCAGATCGGGTTCCCCTTTTCGGCTGGTTTCTCGACGCATTTACGAGCCAGATCTCCAACGGCGGGGCCGATCCGGTATTTACCCTGCTGGCATATCTCGGTTTCTACATCGAGATCGCATTCGTTTCAACTGTGATATTCTTCCTCGTTTTGTGGGGAAAGAAAAAAATCCGAACAGATGGATAGAAGCATGAGTCGTCCGGTGGCGAAATGGCAAAAAAGGCTGCAGGATAATTACCTGGAGCGGTGAAAATGACACTAAGCCAAATCATTTGGCTCACTGCTCATGAAATAAGCCGCCCGATTCGACAACAGGCTGAATAATCAATGACACCCGCTACATCATTCCAACCCGGAGGGAAGAACCATACTCAAATAATCCGCCGGATGGCGAACAACGAGAGGAAATTCCTCCACATCCCGTCAGCGAACATCGCCGTCTGTGCCCGTCTCCATGGACAGGTGCGGGAAGCGGACATACGGAGAGGGATCGACGCCGCCGCCCGGATCCATCCCCTTCTCGCCGCGAAGGTGGTGATGGGCTCTCCGGAAGAGGCCTTCTTCGCCCGGGGCGACCCGTCCGCAATCCCGCTCCGCGTATGCCCCCGGGAGTCGGATACGCAGTGGTTCGACGAGGTCGTGCACGAGCATACCGTCCCCTTTGATCCTTCTGTCGCCCCCCTGTCACGGTTCATCCTCCTCACATCAGGGGACGTATCGGACCTTGTCATATTCTGCCAGCACGCCATAAGCGACGGCACCGCCCTCGTCATCCTCTTACATGACGTCCTCACCCATGCATACGGGAACGGCGGAGATTTCGGGGAGGTTGTACCGCCGCTGATCACGGACTGTATCCCGAAGGCGAAGGAGAGTTTCGTGGACCGTTTCACGAGGGGATACTCCATGGGAATCATCAACAAGAGGTGGCGAAAGGACCCCTGGTTCTTCGATCACGAGGATCTCATCTCGATCCATCACGCCTTCTGGGAGAAGTACGCCTACCGGATCGTCCTCTTCGAACTTGAGGGAGATGACGCGGAAGCCCTCCTCGCCACCTGCCGCGAGCAGGACGTGACGGTCGGGTCGGCCGTGGCCATGGCATTCCTCGCCGCCTGGCAGGATCTCCTGGACGAGAGGAGGTCAGGGAAAACCGGTGCGGGCAGTGTTCAGGTTGGAACAGGAGGCGGGGAAGGACGGGACCGTGATGGTTCAGGTCCAGGGGTGAAATTACCGTATTATTCCGGAAAGGCGGGAGAGGGTGTGCGGGAAGGTGACGATTCAACCCCTGCAGGCATACACGCTGACCGGGAAGATGAGGCCGGCAATTCACGGAAGTTTACGGTCGTTCTGCCCTACGACCTCAGGAAGCGCCTGGACAATCCGGTCGAAAACGTCTTCTGCCTCTTCGTCGGGAGTATACAGGTACGGGCAGGGTCCGACAGAAAGAGATCGTTTTGGGAGAATACACGGGATTTTCACGATCAAACGCGGCAAAAGATCGATTCCCGGGAGTTCTTCGGCCCGGCAGCCGAGATAGAGCGCTTCGATCCGACGCTCATGGACGCATTCATGAGCTATACGCTCTACGCAAGGGAGGTGAAAAAGGACGACCCGCGGTACGCGAAGCTTTCAGCATTCGCAGCCGCACTAGACAACATCGCCCATATCCTTGCTGAAAGGACCCTCACGCTTCTTCCCGATATCATCACCACCAACCTGGGCCGCGCCGGCATCCCGGCAACGTTCGGGGATCTGCAGATGGAGAAACTCTATTTCGCACCCTCGGC
>JAHDSI010000076.1 GCA_018432765.1 Methanoregulaceae archaeon
CCCCGCATGCGATATGCGGTGGAGAGGGTAGACCCGGGACTGGTGGATCTATCGGAAATTGTGAAGACAGGGGGCTGCCACCCCCTGAACCCCCGCATGCGATGTTCGGTGGCCAGAGTTGACCGGGGACTGGTGGACCTATCGGAAATTGTGAAGACGGGGGGTTGCACCCCCACGACCCCCCCGCAGACGATATCAGGTGGGCAGGGTTGACCTGGGATTTGGGAAGATCTACTTATCCTCCAATATAGTCCCTATCGGTATCCTCTGGACCGGGTTTACCTTCGCTCCCCCATTACAGTCCCTATCGCCCTGTTGGGGTTCGCCTCAACGGCAGGGGCAAGCGAAGCGCAGCCCCTGGGAGTGTCTAAACAAACATGCTTACGGGGGTTTGCATCCCCCTGAACCCCCGCGGGCGATATCATGTGAACAGGGAAGACTGGGGATTTGTTGTAAAGTACGGGACAGTCCCTATCGCCATTTTGGGGTTCGCCGCAGCGGCAGGGGCAGACCTATGAGGAATGTGGGCAGGGTTGATCGAAATTGAAGTGAACGAAAAAAAAGAGCGAGATTGATCTTCTCACTTGAAGATATCGAAGATCTGGTCGCTCCCGGTAGCGGAGAGCCTGGAACGCTCTTCCTTCTCCTCGACGAGGGCAAGGAGTGGCAGTTCCATGCTCACACCGGGTACGTGTCCGAACATCTTCTCGAGCTCGGTCTGCTGTGCGTGCATGAAGAGTGCGTTGGGGATATCCATTGCACAGAGTTCCTGGCACTGGCCACAGTTGATGCACGAGTCCGCGATATGGGCGAACCTGATGAGGTGGAACATGAAGTTCGGCGGGACCTCTCCAGGCTTCACCAGGTACGGCTTCTTGGTGCTGCACTCGACACAGTAGCAGATCGGGCAGTTCTCGATGCACTGGTAACACTTGATGCAGCGGGAAGTCTCCTTGACGATCTTCTCAAGGCGAGCCCTTCCTTCACCCAGTTCCCCAAAGTCCCTTGCACGCCACTTATCGCCGAGCTTGAGCATGGCGCCCTCGACCTTCTTCCGGATTTCGATACCCTTGGGGTTGGCGGCCTCGGTCTTGATGACACCGGCCTTGGTTGCCGCGTCGAGGAGGTTTGCCCCCTTATCGCTGCAGACCTCGACGAACGTGGCCTTCCCGGCCTTGTCGCCGATGACGCCCCAGTTTCCACAGGCGAGATCTGCCTGTCGCGGGATCTTCAGCTTGCACCGGCGGCAGTTGCTCCTCCGGCCGTATCCCTCGTCTTCGAGTTCGTCGATGGAGATGCCCTTGTGTCCGCCCTCGTACTCGATGATGAACTGGCCCTTGTCGATCTCTTCCTTGGTCACCACATCAGGATCGACCTCGAACTTCGCCGCAATCATCTTCCTGGCAGTGACCGGGCTGACCGTTCCACCGCAGTTCACGCCGATCATGATGATGTTGTCCAGGTTGACCTGCTGGCGCTTGGCCAGTTCGTAGAGGCCCATCATGTCGCATCCCTTGACAGGCATCGCGATCTTCATGTTGTTCGCGCCGTTGAGATACTTCTTGACCAGCTTGGAGAGGAGCAGCGTTCCGCAATGGAGTGATCCTGCGGTCTGATCGAGTTCCTTTGGATCCGTGATCAGGGTCGGCACGGCATCGTAGATGTCCTGCCCCCGCTTGACGGCAAAGACTGCATCGACCATCTTCTTCTCGAGCGCGAACTTGAGAAGGCTGGTCACCGCACCGCCACACTCGGCCTTTGCAGCAATATCTGCATCACTGGTCCATGCATAGAGCATATCGCCTTTCTTTACCATTTCAATCAGGCCTCCTTGATCTTTTCAACCTTTACAGCACAGGCCTTGTACTCCGGGATCTTCGCTATGGGGTCCAGCGCATTGTTGGTGAGGATGTTTGCGGCGCATTCCTTGAAGTGGAACGGCATTAACATGACGCCCTTCATGATGTCAGGCGTCACCCGTGCCGGGACATTGACCTCGCCACGGCGGGTCATCGCCCGGACCATCTCCTTGTCCTTGATGCCGAGGCCCTTTGCATCCTCCGGGTTGATCTCGATCCAGCCGGTCGGGACCTCGTTTTCAAGGTGCTCGGACCTGCGGGTCATGGTGCCGGTGTGCCAGTGCCAGAGACAGCGCCCTGTGGTCAGGATATACGGGTACTGTGCGTCCGGCACCTCTGCGGGCGGCTTGTACGGGACGGCAAACATGACACCCATGCCGTCGGGGTGAGCGAACTTCTCGCGGTGGAGGATCGGGGTCCCCGCGTGGTCGGTTGCAGGGCAGGGCCAGTGGAGCGCCTCGGGCCTGTTCAGCCGCTCGTAGTTCATGCCGGCATAGGAGGGTGTCAGGCTGGCCATCTCTTTGAAGATATCCTCGGCGCTGTTCCATGCGAACTGCTTCCCATATCCCATCTTTGCCGCGATCTCCTTGATGATCACCCAGTCGAGCTTCGCCTGTCCGGGCGGGTCCTGTGCCTTCCTCCACATCTGGACACGGCGCTCGGTGCTGGTCTGTGTACCGTCCTTCTCCGCGTAGCAGGTGGCCGGAAGCACGACATCGGCAAGTTCGGCGGTCTCTGTCATGAAGATATCCTGGACGACCATGAACTCGAGCGTCTTTAATCCCTTCTCGACATGGTGGATATCGGGATCGGAGATCATCGGGTTCTCGCCCATGATGAACATGCACTTAAGTTCGCCTGGCGTGTCGGCAAGAACGTTGATCATGGTGGTGACTTCATACCCGTTCTGGGGTGCACAGATGCCGTCGGGGAATCCCCATGCATCGGAGAACTTCTTGTGTGCCGCCTCGTCGATGACCTTCTGGTAGCCGGTGAAGACCACCGGGAGTGCGCCCATGTCGCAGGCTCCCTGCACGTTGTTCTGGCCACGGAGAGCGTTCACGCCGGTACCCGGCCTGCCCAGGTTGCCGGTGAGCATCTGGATGTTTGCCACCGACCGGACATTGTCGACACCGGTCGTGTGCTGGGTTATCCCCATCGAGTAGAGGATACACGCACTCTCGGCTTTCCCGAACCACTCTGCAGCGGTCTTGAGCTGGTCGACAGGAATGCCGGAGATCTTCGAGACATTGTCAAGGGAGTATGCGGGCTTCATGACCTCTTCCTTGAGCTTGTCGTAGTCCTTTACACGCTTCGAGATGAAATCCTTGTCCTCCCAGCCGTTCTTTATGATCTCCTGCATCATGCCGTTCAAGATGGCGACGTCCGACCCTGAGCGGAACTGCATGTAGAGATCGGCCTGCTTACCGGTAGGGGTGAAACGCGGATCGGCATAGATCAGCTTGGCGCCTTTTGCCTTTGCCTGCATCACTCTCCGCCCGATAAGGGGGTGCTGCTCGAACGTGTTGCTCCCGAGGATGAAGACGCATTTGGACTCGGCGATGTCACCAATCGAGTTGGTCATCGCTCCCGAGCCGAAGGTCGATGCGAGTCCTGCGACGGTCGATGCGTGGCAGAGCCTGGCACAATGGTCGATGTGCCGGGTCTTGAAGACGCCGCGGGCGAACTTCATCATCGCATAGTTCTCCTCGTTGGAGACACGGGCGGACGAGAGACAGGCACACTCGTCGGGCTTGTACTGCTTGAACTTCTTCGCGATCAGGTCATATGCTTCATCCCAGGTCGCCTCGACGAACTTGCCGTCCTTCTTGATAAGGGGCTTGGTCAGGCGATCGGGATGGTTCACAAACTCGTGGGCATAGGTACCCTTGGGGCATACCTTGCCTTCATTGACGGGAGAGCGCTGGTATGGTGAAACACCAGAAACCTTCCCGTCTTTTACCACGAGGTTAAATGTACAACCTGTTCCGCAATAGGGACAGGTCGTCTGAACGTACTTTACATCCATGTTCTGTTACCTCTAACACAGAGATCTCACATGTTTTTCCTATATATTGGTAGCCATTTTTTCACACCAAAATGATGAATTCTGGTGGGTTGAGTCCCGGGATGGTGAGAAGGAGCATATCAGGCGTTTTCGGGAGCAATTGATAATTGGGGTTAATTAAACCAGGTTATCGACTCTCTCCATCTCTGTTGAATATCGAGATGGAATCTCTCTTTACGGCTAATTTACAAAGATTGAAACAGTTCAAGCAAAATTATTCGTTATTTTGTATTCCTGCGCGCTTCTGGGGCTGGAAAAAAAGAAAAAATCTGTGTGTGTATCCCGGGCATCATCCCGGGAAGAGGGCACAAAGACCCGTTATTTTCAGTTTGTATATCGTGATTCCCCGAGTTTTGGTTCGAACGTATTGTCGGCTTCGGCCCTGATCGCATGTGAGAAGAGCGCCAGCGGGATATCCATCGGGCACAGCTCTTCGCACTGACCGCAGTTAATACAGGAGTCCGATATATGCGCAAATCTCCTCATGTGGAACATGGGTTTCGGGGGTACTTCGCCGTCTTTTACCATCAGGGACTTTCCGGCCAGACCATCTTCATTCGGGAAACAGACCGGGCAGTTCTCGATACACGAGTAGCACTTGATACAACGGGAAGTCTCCTTGTTTATCGTGTCCCAGAGGACCGGCGAGAGATCCGCAAAATCTCTCCTGCGCCACTTGTCGCCGAGCTTGAACATCGCACCCTCGACCTTCTTCCGGATCTCGATACCCTTCGGGTTCGCGGCCTCGGTCTTGATGACACCTGCCTTGGTCGCCTCGTCAAGGAGTTTCGCACCTTTATCGCTGCAGACCTCGACGAACGTGGCCTTCCCGGCTTTTTCGCCGATGACGCCCCAGTTTCCGCAGGCGAGATCGGCCTGCCGCGGGACTTTTACCTTGCACCGGCGGCAGTTGCTCCTCCGGCCGTATCCCTCGTCTTCGAGTTCGTCGATGGAGATACCCTTGTGGCCACCCGCGTACTCGATGATGAACTGGCCCTTGTCGATCTCCTCCTTGGTCACCGTGTCGGGGTCGACACCGAACTTATCGGCAATCATCTCCCGTGCAGTGATTGGACTGACCGTTCCACCGCAGTTCACGCCGATCATGAGGATGTTGTCCAGGTTGATCTTGTCTCGTTTCGCAAGTTCGAGGATCCCCATCATATCGCAGCCCTTGACAGGCATGGCGATCTTCATGTTGCTGGCGCCTCCGAGATATTTCTTGATCAGCTTTGAGAGGAGCAGCGTTCCGCAATGGAGAGACCCTGCCGTCTGGTTGAGTTCTTTTGGATCCGTGATCAGGGTCGGCACGGCATCGTAGATGTCCTGCCCCCGCTTGACGGCAAAGACGGCATCGACCATCTTCTTCTCGAGCGCGAACTTGAGAAGACCGGTCACCGCACCGCCGCACTCGGCTTTTGCAGCAAGGTCCGCATCACTGGTCCATGCATAGAGCATATCGCCTTTCTTTACCATTTCAATCAGGCCTCCTTGATCTTTTCAACCTTCACAG
>JAHDSI010000125.1 GCA_018432765.1 Methanoregulaceae archaeon
ACTATATATCTTCTGACCTGATGCCGATGGTGAATAAAAAACCTGGAACCGAAGAGACGATCCGGCAAGACAACATTTTTTGATGTGAGCGTGACAATTCCTGCCTGACCATTGAAAAGGAAGGCATCCGATAATTTTGATCTGATTGCCCCAGCTCCATTCTGCTGCACCACTATCGTCTCATTTACCCGTTGATTCAAACCTGTCTGCTTTATTACCAATCAAAAAGCATAGTTGATGATAGAATTTCAATGAAAAGATCTTATTGATGGGAGGAACCATGACGAGAAAATATACTATAGTTGCAGGTATTTTCCTGTTATCCATATTATTCTGCTGTTCCGGTGCAATGGCCGAGACATACGACTTCGGCGGCGCAACCGGCAACGGAGAATACAGTGGAACTCTTGCCGTCGACAACAGCGGCAATGTCGCCTTTACTATCGCGGCAGCGACAGGTCCGGGATCCAGCGTCCAGACTACCCAGAACTCCAACGCCGGAGGCGGAGCATCGGCAACCCAGGAGACAAGAGCCGTCGGTGACAGCGCATTTGTCGGTAGCGGTGCCGCGAACGCACATGGTGACACCGCGAGTACCGCTGCCCACGCGTTCGGTAATGCGGAGATCGAATCAGTACAGGGAGCGATTGCCGGTGGATCGGGGGCTGCTGCCGGCCAGATGACTGAATTGACGGGGCAGACTGCTGCCGCAGGGAGCCTTGGCATATCCGGATCAGGGTACGAGGCATCGACTACTACCCGGATAACAGACGGCGGGGTGATCGACACGATGCAGGGTGCTGCAGCTGGCAGTTTTTCATATAATACTGCAGGTCAGGCAAACAGCAACACGTTCTTTACAGTCGCAGCAGACCAAATATTTGGCACCCCGCTCGTCCTTTATGTTGATGTTACAGGCGCTGTGGCCGGACAGTATTCTGAAATTTACGCAGAAAATGGCGGTCAAGCCAGTAGCTCGGCCAACGGCAATGGAAATTTCGCTACAACCCAGGCATCGGTGACGGGTGAAGGATCGATTGGCACTATTCAGATAGCAGGTGCAGGTCAGATCGGAGTTGAAGGGTTATTGGATGGCATTTCAGCTGATGGCGCCGTCGCCGGGCAGTTTTCTGGACTTGATAGCGATACCGGTGGAAGTGTGTCGAGCAGGGCGACAAACAGTCATGGATACGAGGCTGGTACAGCCGCACGGTATTATGGAGAAGGTGAGATTTGGGGTTGTTACCAGGGTGCAGCGGCCGGACAGATTGGAATAGCCGGCATGGCATCGGTTGATGGCGCTGCCGCAGGACAGGCTTTGCAACTTGAGAGCGATACCGGCGGCAGTGTTTCGAGCAGTGCAACAAACAGTCATGGATACGTGGCGGGTACGGGTGCACGCTATTATGGAACGGGTTTTATCGATACAGTACAGGGTGCGGCGGCCGGACAGGCAGGCATAACCGGACTGGGATCGGTTGACGGGGCTATCGCAGGGCAGGACTCTGCTGTCTGGCAGGCACCTCTCACGGTTTCCTCCGGCCAGATTGGCATTGGGATCAATCCCGGCGATGCCCCCCAGAGCTACGCGTACACTCATGCCAGTTCAGGGAATGGATATGACCAGGTCGAGCTCGAGACCCGGTTCAATGAAATGTCAACGTCCACCGGGCCTGTTGTAGGGGTTCCTGCCAATAACATTGTACAGTGTGCAGGGGCGGGAAGGATCTCGGTGACAGGCATATTCGACGCTCAAGGCGCAGCCGGTTTCCAGGGCACGGAATTTTCCGGGTTTGGCCTTGATGCGCCAGACGACCAGGTTAAACCCTCCTATCAGATTGTTACTCCATCCTACCGGATGACTGCCTCTGCTGCCCACGGAAGTACCCATGACGAGACGGACTATTCCGAAGGATATCAATGGGCGGTTGCGGGAATGCTTACAGATGGAGATGACACCATCCAGGGAGCGGCTGTGGGACCACATGACCCATCTGTTTGATTGGTGATAGAAAATGAAAAAAAGTATAGAGAATTTCTTAAAACCCTTTTGAACCGTCAGTACTTTATAGTCATCGATCGATCACTAATCAATGAGCACCTTCAGCAATTTTGCATTTAAACGCGAATATGAACACATAGCT
>JAHDSI010000192.1 GCA_018432765.1 Methanoregulaceae archaeon
AGTGGGACACACTGGAAGTGAATCGTTCCATCCAATGCCTGGGCTACAAGCGAAACACTCCAAACAAGGGTCCGTTCCATCCAATGCGTGGTAAAGACTGGTTTTCTCTGAGAGAGTGCGTTCATACAACCTGTGGACACAGCAGATACTCCAGGAAAGGGTCATTCCATGGTCACAGCGAATTTTCCGCGGGGGTCTCGTTCCACGGACAACGCGGAACAATCCACGAGTGAGTTGTTCCATACAATTCATGGCCACCACGAAAAACTCCGGGCATGAGTCGACCTCTCCGCAGCCGGATATGACCGGTGCCCGGGCCCTCTCATCGCTATGGCAAATACCATGAAAGATCTCTCTATATGGGTATACAGCCACTACTTATCGCAAACAACGATGAAGAATATCGTCATAAAAGGTGCACGACAGCACAATCTCAAGAATATCACCGTGGAAATTCCGAGGGACACGTTTACCGTGGTGACCGGGCTCTCCGGTTCGGGAAAATCCACGCTCGCATTCGATACCATATATGCAGAAGGGCAGAGGAGGTACGTCGAGTCCCTCTCCGCCTACGCGCGCCAGTTCCTGGGCCTCATGAGCAAGCCCGACGTCGACTCGATCGAGGGCCTCTCGCCGGCCATCTCGATCGAACAGAAGTCCACCAGCAAGAACCCGCGGAGTACCGTCGGGACCGTCACCGAGATCTATGACTACCTCAGGCTCCTCTACGCGAGGATCGGCATCCCCTACTGCCCCGAGCATGGCGTTTCGATCGAGTCCCAGTCACCCGAGCGGATCGCCGGGCGTATCTCGGCAGAGATTGGCGGGATGGTGACCATACTCGCACCGGTCGTCAGGCAGAAGAAGGGGACCTACCAGCAGCTCGTAAAGGACCTTTCCCGGGAAGGCTACACCCGTGTCCGCGTCAACAAGGTAATCCAGCGGACCGACGAGGAGTTCACGCTCGAACGCTACAAGAAACACGACATCGAGGTCGTCATCGACCGGCTCGATGTCTCTGACCACTCCCGGCTCGTCGAGGCCACCGAACGGGCGCTCGAGAAGTCAGAGGGCCTCATCATCGTGCTCGACGAAGAGGACGGCGAACATGTCTTCTCTGCTCTCATGGCCTGCCCGATCTGCGGGCTCACCTTCGAGGAACTCCAGCCGAGGATGTTCTCGTTCAACAGCCCGTTCGGCGCCTGCGAGGAGTGCAACGGGCTCGGGATAAGGATGGAGTTCGATCCGGACCTCATCATCCCCGACCAGGACCTCTCGATCGCAGACGGGGCCGTTGCGACCTACCGGAACTTCCTTGACGGCTACCGCGGCCAGTACCTGACGGCGCTTGCCAACCACTTCGGCTTCTCCATCTTCACCCCGGTAAAGGACCTGACCCCTGCCCAGTACAACGCACTCATGTACGGGTCGGACGAGCGGATCCGCTTCTCGATGCGGATGAAGAACGGCGATTTCGCCCATACCGGCAGGTGGGAAGGACTCCTTCCCCAGGCGGAACGGCTCTACCACCAGACCCAGTCCGATTACCGGAAGCGCGAACTCGAGAAGTTCATGCAGGTCTCCGGGTGCCCGAAATGCCACGGGAAGCGGCTCAAGGACAAGATCCTCGCGGTGAAGGTCACCGGCATGTCCATCATCGACATCACCGACCTCCCTGTCTCCCGGGCGATCGAGTTCTTTGCCGGGCTCGAACTGAACGAAAAGCAGGCAGGGATTGCGTACCAGATCTTAAAAGAGATCAACGCCCGCCTGGACTTTTTAGAGAAGGTGGGACTCGGGTACCTCACCCTCTCCCGGAGTTCCGGGACCCTCTCCGGCGGCGAAGCGCAGCGGATCCGGCTCGCCACCCAGATCGGATCGAACCTGATGGGCGTCCTGTACGTGCTTGACGAACCCTCGATAGGGCTCCACCAGAAGGACAACCAGAAACTGATCGACACCCTCCGGCGCCTTCGTGACCTCGGAAACACCCTCGTCGTCGTCGAGCACGACGAGGACACCATCCGGAGCGCGGACCATGTCATCGACATGGGACCGGGTGCCGGGATACATGGCGGCTGGGTGGTCGCGGAAGGAACGCCGGAAGAGATCTCCGGAAACAGGAACTCGCTCACCGGCAGGTACCTCTCGGGCGACCTGGAGATCGACACACCGGCAGAACGGAGGACGAGCGACACGTATATCCGCATCTCGGGCTGCCGTGAGAACAACCTGAAGGGAATCGACGTAAAAATCCCGATCGGCCTCTTCTCCGTGGTCACCGGCGTCTCAGGCAGCGGCAAGTCCACGCTCGTCTACGACACCCTCTACCGGGCGCTGCAGAAGAAGATATACCGGTCGAGAGTCGTCCCGG
>JAHDSI010000001.1 GCA_018432765.1 Methanoregulaceae archaeon
GATGGCCCAAAGACCCCTGCCAAGTACAGGAGATTTGTCAGGGGAAATGCTGTGGATGATCCCTGCAGGATCGCCATGACCCAGAGAGTCCAGGAGAAGAGAAAGGCCAGGATCAAAAAAGCGAATATGTTTCTTGCTGATCCGGGGCCTGAATTCGTCTGCACCAATTTGGCTTCTGCCTGCATGAATATTGTTCCCGGTCGTTACCCCAACCGTTTTTTCTTATTCATAGTCACACTCTGTACTTTTGAGAACCTCTTTCAGATAGGAAAAATCGTCCTCCAGGTCTCCTCTCCTGGTGGGATTGTGGGTAATCACTGCCGGATGGTACACGGGAACGATGCAGAGAGTATATCCCTGGAATGATACAGGAAATTCCCTTCTCCTGGCCGAGCTGAAACTGGTGAACGGGATCCCGAAAAAATCCATCATGACCGACGTGGCGAATCTTCCCATGGGCACGATGACTCGCGGGCGGACCAGCCCGATCTGGCGGAAAAGAAAGTGTTTGCAGGCGGAGATCTCCTCTCTTTTCGGGTCACGGTTGCCGGGCGGCCGACATTTCACCACGCTCGTGATGAAGGCCTGGTCCCTTTGTATCCCTGCATCGGAGAGAAGTCCGGTTAATATTGATCCGGCCCTGCCTACAAACGGTCTCCCGAGCTCGTCTTCCTTCTTCCCCGGAGCTTCTCCTATGCACATGATCACTGCAGGAGCAGGGCCCTCCCCGGAGACGACGTGTGTCCGTGAGAGGTGGAGGTCACAGCGCGTGCACCCGGCAATCTCCTCTGCGAGCCTTTCAAGATCTTCGAGATCGGCGTTCCCTCTCTTTTTATCAGTTGGCGATGACATGACTCACCATGATAATTGCAGCCATACCGGCATCCCTGTGTCGTATGCCCCTGACTGCATGAATAGTATTTTTTGGAACACGTTCATGCTTTTTCGTTTCGGTTGTATGCCCTGCTTCCGCAACCAGAAAATCCGGCAATAGATGTGTTGCGAGCAGGAAGACGATACGGATGAACGAGATGACTGATAGCACTCGAAAAGATAACTGGGACGAACCGGAAAAGCCGGACAGGTCCGATCGTTTCATCCAGGTGCACCGGATCCGGGGACAGCCGGCTTGTGCAGTGAATCGTTGCCCAAAAAAATGCAGGATCCGCCAGGATGAATACAACCCGCCGTTATCCTGCAGGACACCTCATGAAAAAAGAATCCGGGTTTTCTATTTAAGATTTCAGGTCAACGACAGAGTGTGGGGCTGGACCAGGTGTTTTTTCCGCAGAAATTATCCTCCAGGGCTAAAACCGGATTCGGTTTAGGAGTGACCAAACCAGGGGTCCAGGAATGGCCAGGTTCTCCGTGCAGTATCATGATCAGAAACACTCCCTGGGAGGTTGTTCCCTGAACCTGCGTATCCTTCGGTATGTCGTCCGGCCGGAGGGTTTCCTCCCGTTCACGGGGGCAGCGATCCTGATCGGATTTACCGTCACGCTCTGGGAGGTCGGCATCCATGGTGCGGAATGGGGCCTCTTCGTGATTGCGTTCATCGCTGCGTCACTGGTCCATATCGATGCACACATCTGGAACGATTGTATGGACATTGAAGTCGATCGACTGGAGAAGAGTGCCGAAACCGGGCGCGAACGGCCTCTTGTATCAGGCTGGGCGACGGTTTCAGATTATCGGAGAATGTCTGCAGTTGTCACACTTGTCGTCGTTATTCTTGCCGCGTACCTCACGGTGTACAGGATATACATGCCGTTCCTCTTCCTGATCGGTTTTCTATTCGATTACGGGTACAACCATCCCCGGATTGCGCTTGGTCACCGCCCTTTTACGGAATGGTATGTTTTTCCCTGGCTTGTGGTCGGTGTGACCGTCACCATCGTCTATGCTGCTGCGAATATTTTTTCCCTGCTCGCGTTCATCCTTTCTCTTGTGCAGGGCATGACCGTCACCTGTTTCGGGGTCTCGATGATGCGGCGTGATGTGAATTCTGATCGGAAAGGCAGGAAATTCACCTCCTCTGTGAAATACCCCTCTGTCCCGCATTCCACTATTTACGGGACCGGGACGATGCTCGTCATTGTCATGATGGTCTATCCCCTTATTGCAATCCTTGGTGACGTATTTCTTGCATACCTTCTTGTGCTGATCTCGGCTGCATTCGCGGTCGTAAATACAGTCCTTGGAGCAGAGATCGATCAACTCTGCACCCGTGCACTCTATTCGGTCTTCCCGGATTTCGAGGCCCGGGCAAACAGGCTGATGCTGCAGCAGGTCGGCGCATCCATGGTACATGCGGTGGCAATAGCAGCGGTAATCCTGATATACGGGGATATTTTATGAAAGTAGCGATTGCCGGGGCTGGAATAGCAGGGGGCTTTCTTGCCAGGCTCCTTGAACAGAAGGGGATCACTCCGGATCTCTATGACGGCGTTGAACATGGGACTGCCTGCCGGTGC
>JAHDSI010000055.1 GCA_018432765.1 Methanoregulaceae archaeon
CTTATATGCAAATATTTCGAAACCTTTAACTCTTCTATAATCAACTGTTAGATGAACCACAAAGGGTTTGTACTCGATGTGAGTGGCAATGCATGATGAACACTCTCGTGCACTATTATCGCACGCAGGGAGGAGGCTAAATGGAAAGTATAGTATTTGGCATTGGAATAACTGCATTGGCAGGAGCTCTTGCCACGGTAGCCGGTGCTGCGGAAAATACTGAATCTGATATCGGTTCTCAGGGTGATCCGAATTCTCAGGTCCAGCTCGCTCCGCAGATGGGATACCTTCACCGTATCTTCAATAAAGCAGTCGCCGGCGAGCCGCCGGCATACGGTCTGTGGGTATGCCTTGGTGCCGGTATCGCCTGGGCTTTTATGGCCATGCAGATTAACCCGATACTTGCAATCATCCTCGGGTCAGGCCTTGCAGTATTCGTGCAAGGTGTCTACGCGACAACCGCGTACCTGGGAAGAACGGCAAGTCTCGCTAAGTTTGGACAACCGGTCTATGTTGACGTGTTGAAGTCCATGACAACGGTGACCATGGCACATGCCTTTGTAGCCATCTTCACCGCGGTGACCATGTGCCACCTGATCAACGCAGCGCTCGGACATCCGTTCCCGCTGCCTCTGCTCGGGCTGGTATGGGGAATCGCTCTCGGTGCAGCCGGATCTGCAACAGGAAACCCGTTCTATGGAAAGGAACGCCAGTACCAGTCGCAGAAGTTTGGGGCAGGTGTGCCCATCTCCGCTTCCGGCAACATCGTCAGGTATGCCGAGGCCGGTGAGAGGAACTCTCTCGACAACGGCTGGTTCTCAGCAAAACTGGGCGGACCCGCATCAGGGATCTGCTTTGGTATGATCGTATTCCTCGAACTCTGGCGTACCGTGCTCTTCGAGCATGTCGGCGCCGGCTGGGGAGCAATCATCGTTGGTATTATCATTATCCTGATATTCGCCGTGATAGACCGCTATATCGAGGTCTGGGCACGGAAGAACTACGGCCCGTACGGCCCCGCTAAAGAAGAGGAGGCGACCGCATGAGCGCTCTTGGAGCAAAACCGGCAGCTGCCGGCGGCATGGACCCGATGGCGTCCGCTATCGGTGTCGTCATTCTCCTGGTGGTCATCGCCGCAACCTACATGCTTGCGGGCACGGGCATGGCACTTATGGCCCTTATCGGTGTGATCGTGGGCGGGGTCCTTGTCGGATTCGGCGTCCACTTCGTTCCGGTCGGTGGTGCACCGGCTGCCATGGGGCAGGCCCCTGGTATCGCTACCGGTGTGGCCATGCTTGCGGCTGGTGCCGGCCTGGCAGGACTTTTCGGCGGTGCATGGGCAGCCGGACAGGGTCTCGTTATTGCGGTCATCACCGGTGGAATCGGTGGCGGCCTGATGATGGCCATAACCTGCATGTTCGTGAATTTCATCTATGTCTTCGGTATGGGTATTCCCTCCGCATCCGGTAAGGTTGCCAAGGACCCGATAACCGGTGACACCCAGGCTGAATTCAAATCCCAGGGTACAGAAGGTCATGGTCTGCCGTTCATCTCATACGTGGGCGGCGTGATTGGTGGCACCCTCGGTGGTGCGGGCGGAACGCTCATCTACATTATGCTCCTGGACATCTACCAGGCAGAGCTCCCCGCAATGATGGACGCACTCCCGGCACAGATCCTGCCGATTGCAGTCTCACTTGCAGGTATCTTTGCTATCGGGATGTTCCTTGTAAACGCGGTGCTTGCCGCATACAACATCACCGGTACCATCGAAGGACCGCACGACCCGAAGTTCAAGAGATTCCCCAGGGCAATCGTGGCCTCGGCAGTGGCCTCGGCAGTCTGCGGAATGGTTGCGATCATGATTGTTGCGATATGAGGTGTGGAAATGTCAGTAAAAGTTGAAGTAATTGAGGGAGGCGTTCCCCACAACACAATCCTAGCAGCCGGCCTGGTCGCATCTCTGGTGTGCATCTACTTGAGTTATGCAAGCACGTTCCTCGGCGCTCCCTGGATGGCATTCTTCGGTGGCCTTGCTGCAGTCGCGGCACTGGTCTGGGGAAGCCACACCATCAAGCACCTGTGCAGCTATGGTATCGGTACGGGGGTTCCCTCCGCCGGTATGATGGCGTTCGGCTCGGGCGTGATCGCCATGCTGTTTGCCACCAAGTTTGGAATCATGGCACCCATTGTTGCAGTAGTACTTGCTGCAGTGATCGGGGCAATTCTTGGATTCGTCGCAAATAACATCCTGAACATGAGGATTCCCGTCATGATCATGTCCCTCGTGGAGATGGCAATCATCGGCGCACTCGTCCTGATGGGCTTCTCGGCACAGATTGCAGGGACATTCGAATTGATGGGCCTCTTGAGCGGAAGCATCAGCATTCTTGGTCTTTCTCTTCCCAGCTACCAGGTATCCCTGATCGGGGGATGTCTCATCGCGACAGCCTTCATGCTCGGCGGGATTGCCATTCAGCACCCGTTCAACGCATGTCTCGGGCCCAGCTGGACCCAGGACAGGATGCTCTACCTGGCAGCCGAGTGCGGTTTCCTCTCGATGATTCCGGTCGCCGTGATGTCAATGGCAATCATTCCCATGGGCCCGGCGCTGCTCTCCCTGATTGTGGCACTGATCGGCTGGTATTACACGTACGCCAAGTATATCGAACTCTCGAAACGCGACGCATACGACTGGCTCGACTCAAAGCCGATACCCGAACTGGAGGGACATTAGATGTACGTTCAGGTTCTTCCGGAATACGGACTTATCGTCGACCCGATGGTGGGTGTTGTAACCTCCGCGGGCGAGTCGCTTGCACCAATCCTCGAGAAGGTCAGTGAGCTCGAAGCAATCAGCGGCGATCTTGTCAACATGCTCTCCGGAAAGGGTAACTTCCTGGCCTCGTTCCCGGGAAGAGAGAATGCGCTGCCTGCTGCCGGAGCAATGACCGCTTTCTGGTACGGACTTGCTGTTGGACTCTTCATCGCAGGAGTGTTTGCGTTCCATCTGATATGAGGTGAAAAAAATGGCAGAAAAGAAATCACCGGCAAGCGGCTGGCCTATCGTCCAGGGGGACTTTCAGGCGGGAGATTCAAACAGCCCAGTGGCCGTCATGACCTGCGGTTCACACCTCGATGAGAAGGGAATCTGTGATGCGGGTGC
>JAHDSI010000072.1 GCA_018432765.1 Methanoregulaceae archaeon
AAATATTTTCAGATCTGCTTGAAGCAGAGATACCAGTCCTTGCACTCGTAGCCTTCTGAAAGGCGCGTGTTCATCTCTTTCTGGTCCTTTGGAGCAGGAACCACAACCTTGTCGCCGGGCTGCCAGTTTGCAGGAGTTGCGACACCGTGCTTGTCGGTGGTCTGAAGAGCCTTGATGAGCCTGATGATCTCGGGGATGTACCGCCCGTTGGAGAGCGGGTAATAGATCATTGCCCGCATGATCCCCTTGTCATCGATGAAAAAGACCGTCCTTATGGTCGCAGTCGAGCTCTGGCCCGGATGAATCATGCCGTATTTCTTCGCCACGTTCATGTCGAGGTCGGCAATGATGGGGAACGGGATCTCGACTCCCATCTTCTCCTTGACGTTCCGGACCCAGGCAAGGTGTGAATGCACGGAATCGATGGAGAGGCCCATCAGCTGCACATTCATCTTCGCGAGTTCGTCGGCTACCTGGGAAAAGGCAATAAATTCGGTCGTGCAGACCGGTGTGAAATCGGCAGGATGCGAGAATATCACGACCCATTTTCCCTTGAAGTCAGAGAGCTTCACCATGCCCTGTGTCGTCAGCGCCTGGAAATCCGGGGCGGGCTCGCCGATTATCGGCATTGCATTGAATTCTCCACACATACACGCTCAGTCCTTGATTATTTCATCCAGCTGTGCCTTGCCGTATACATATGCCGGCATGCCGGCGAGCAGGAAGGCCACTCTTAGCGCTTCCTCGATCTCCTTCTTCGTCACTCCAAGATTCGCCGCCCCTGCCAGCTGTGCCCTGGTGGCATGCTGGTCCCGGAGGGATGCGGCGATCGCAATCGCGATCAGCTTCTTGGTCTTCTTCGAAAGTGCACCGTCATCCCAGATGTGGCCTTCGAGTTTCATCACCATCTCGTACATCTGGGGGTCTTTTTCGGCCAGTTCCCTGAAGAACTTGGGAACCTTCCCAATCATTCCTTCGAGTTCGTTAAGATCCTTTGCCATCGAATTCACTCCTTTTTCAGGTTCATAGGCTGTCCACAGCAGATCAGCTCACCGCCGCCGGCAACCTTGACCACAACGACATTGCCACATATCTGGCATTCGTAGACTTCTCCTTCTTTTGAAACATTCACCATGTATACCACCTCATGCAGGGCATATTGGCCCTTCTTCTGACATTGGAAAAAGTTGTGGGAACTTTTTCATATCAGTATGTTCTGATTCGCCACAACCCAAAGATTTGAGAAAAATTTTGGAAGTTACTGGTTGCTCTTCCCGCGTTTTGGCGGATGAAGAGCGTCTTCCGGTGTTTTTACATCCGGCCGGATATGTGTCATCGGGAAACACTGGTATTCTTCACAAGCACAGTGTGGGCATTTTCGGAGATCCTGCTCGACTGCATCGAGTTCGAATTCACGTCCGCAATCGAGACAGACATACTTCCCAGGACCGACTTTCTCTCCAGCTCTTACTTTTTCAGCCAGTTCTATCACCAAATTGTAACCTTGTCGCACAGATTATATATCACTTTTGTTCGTTCCATCAAAATCCTGTGTATTCGTTTAAAAAAGGCGAAATTCAGTTATTTCGGGATTCATGACGGATCATGAAATACAAATCTATTTTGGGAATTGCATGTATTATTCAATCATGGGCAAGCTGGTAATTGGTCTTCTTGGAAGTCCGCTGACGGGAGGGAATACGGCAAAGCTCCTTGATAAAGCCCTTGAAGGTGCAAAGGATGCTGGTTGCAGGGTTGAAAAGATCGAGGTCATCAGGCTGAATATCCAGGCATGCAGGGAGATCTTTTACTGCCGTGAGCACGAAAAATGCGCAATAAAGGACGATATGGCAGGGATGTACGAGAAGTTTCGCGAACTTGACAGCTTAATCGTTGCGACACCGGTGATGACGATGGGAATTCCCGGTCTTTTAAAATCATTCATCGACCGGTTCCAGGTCTTCTTCATGGCCAAGTACATGAGGAAGAATCCGATGGTTCCAGAAGAGAAGAGATCGCACCGGAAAGGCCTGTATCTTGGCATATCCGGGATGAATGTCCCGTATGTATTTGATGGTGCGAAACTTACGATGAAGGCATTCTTCGAGATCATCGATGTCTCGTACTGGGACGATCTTCTCATAAACGATATGGACACGATTCAGGACCTTACCACGAGGCCGGAACTCCTCGAAGAGGCGTATACGAAAGGATACGAACTCGGAAGGATGCTTCAGACGGAAGAGAACAACACCTAAAGGAGCCCCCGCTCCTTCATGCTCACAAAACCCGCCCGTGCCACGATGAGGTGATCGAGCAGACGTATCCCGAGGAGGTTTCCTGCATCCGCAAGCTGCCTGGTGACAGCGATGTCCTGGCTGCTTGGATCAAGGGTATTTGACGGGTGGTTGTGGACACAGATGATCGATGCCGCCCGATCAGAGATAGCATCCGCAAAGACCTCCCGGGGGTGAACGAGGCTGTGGTTGAGAAGCCCGACTGTGATGGTCCTGTTGGCGATGACTTCATTCGCACCATTCAGCGTTATACAGACGAAATGCTCCTGCTTCTGGTTTGTGAGATCTGAAACGAGCGGCAGGATGTCTTCAGGACAGGAGATTTTTACTGCATCGTTTGTCCTGTAGTATCTCCGCCCGAGTTCGAAGCATGCGAGGATCTGTGAAGCCTTGCTGTCTCCAATCCCGTGTATCTCCATCAAACCCTCGTATGTCAGGCTTTCAGGGTCATCAGAGAGCTGCCTGGCAATGTCCCTTGCCACTGCAAATACGTCCCTGTCCCGTGAACCGGAACCGATTATCGCCGCGATGAGTTCTATATCAGAAAGCGACTCCGCACCGCGGGAGACGATCCTCTCTCTCGGACGATCGCACTTGGAAATGTCGTGGATTCTTTTCATGGATGGCAAAGGTAATGACTCATTCTTTTGTAAAATGGAGTTGGATGCAACGCTCAAAAAAGGTTGCTTTTTGTTGCTTCAAAGCAAACCCGGGGTTCTTGATAGGATACCTTTTTACCAAATCTTGCCACAGTTAGAATCATGGCAACTGATGAAAATGCAATGGAAGCGTTTGCAGGAGAATCCCAGGCGAACCGGAAATATGCCGCCTTTGCAGAGAAGGCTGAGTCGGAGGGATACGTAAATATCGGTCGCCTCTTCAAGGCAGCATCAGAGGCAGAGGCTATCCACGCAAAGAAACTCATGAAGGCGACGGGAATGATCGGCTCGACGATGGAAAACCTCGAGAAGGCCGTTGCCGGGGAGACCTACGAATCTACCGAGATGTATCCCGAATTCGTGAAGGAGGCCGAGGCAGAGAAGAAGAGTGACGTCCTGCTTGCCTTCAATTATGCCCTGGAGGCAGAGAAAGTCCACGCAGACTACTACAGCGAAGCATTAAAATCCCTGAAATCAGGTCATGACATGTCGAACCGGACAGTCTGGCTTTGCCCTGTCTGTGGAAATATTTTCCTTGGTGAAGCACCGGATAAATGCCCGATATGCAAGGTCTTCAAGAAGGTCTTCAAGGAGATCGTCTGAGGGATTTGATATCAAAAGATCCGGTTTTTTCAACAAAGATCTCTTTTTGATGAGCAGAACAAGACTCATTTTTGCCAGGGGATGGAGCATCGAAAGGATTTTTTTATCGATAATATCCCTTCAATGGGAATTAGATCAGTATTATTACAAATCGCGTTGTAAATCAGGAATACATGCCCAGAGTTACCGTATATTTCACACAGAACTGCCCGTACTGCCGCATGGTCAAGGCATTCCTCGAGAAGCACGGCGTCGATTACCGGGCTATCGATGTCGGGGCTGACAGGAATGCAGCCAACGAGATGGTGGAGATATCCGGACAGTTCGGGGTGCCGGTCACGATTGTTGATGACGAGGTAATCGTCGGGTTCGATGCGCAGCGGTTAAATAAGCTCTTCGGCAGGTCACGGGAAGAGGAACTCTACGACGTCCTGATTGTCGGTGCCGGCCCGGCAGGTCTCACGGCAGGGGTATACTGTGAAAGAAAGATGTTAAACACCCTGATCGTGAGCGAAAACATCGGTGGCCAGGCACTCGAGAGCTGGGCCATCGAGAACTACATGGGCTTTCGGATGGTCACCGGTGACGAGCTCATGAAAAAATTCGAGGAACAGGTTCGTTCCGGGAATATCCACATGGAACTGGACAGGGTTCTCTCCCTGCAGAGCGAGGACGCCACATTCATCGCAAAGACCGCGACGGGGACAATATACCGTGACAGGGCAGTCATCCTTGCCCAGGGCAAGAGGCCAAAAAAACTTGGCGTGGCGGATGAAGAGCGATACCTTGGAAGGGGACTCTCCGTCTGCTCCACGTGTGACGGCCCGCTCTACAGGGAGAAGGTAGTCGCCGTGGTTGGCGGTGGGAATTCAGCGCTCCAGACGGCGATAGAGATGAGCAAGATCGCACGAGAGGTGCATCTCGTGGTCCGAAGCACAATCCGTGCCGATGAGAGTTATCTCCAGGCGTACAAGGAGCGAAAAAATATCATCACTCATAAAAATACCGTCATCTCGGCACTCCATGGCAATTCAATGCTACAAGCTGTCACCATCAAGGACCGGGAAAGCGGCAGGGAGACCCGCATCGATCTTGACGGAGTCTTCGCCGAGATCGGGTGGATACCGAACACCGACTTTTTGGAAGGGTTCGTGGATATGAACGAACAAAAGGAGATCAGGATCGATATCAACTGCCATACCAGCGTCCCGGGCATCTTTGCTGCCGGGGACGTCACGAATATCAAGACCAAGCAGATAATTACCGCTGCCGGGGAAGGTGCAAAAGCCGCCCTCGAGGCGTACGAATACCTTGTGAACGGGTGAATTGGGGCGTATCCTCACTCATTCTTCTTTTTGAAAGACCACGATCCGGTTGCTGTTGGTTCCGCACCGGTTGTTGTCAACTCCCCAGATGTGCGATGTCTTGGTGAACTGCTGGCTGTTGATGATGATGCCCTGGCACGAGAGGCCGCAAGCCTCGCCGAGCGGCACGACAGCATCTTCCAGGTTCACCTCGCCCTTCCTCACCTCCCCGACCTCGAAAGCCACAAAGCCGCCCGATCGGGTGATCCGTGCAAGTTCGAAGAAAGTCTCCTGCATGACAGAGGACCATTCGCTGACGGTTCTTGCCATGGTTATCTCCTCTCCTACGGCTCTGTCATCGATACCGTTGAACCAGCAGCGAAGCCAGTTGTCACGTGAGTACTGGACAATATCCAGGAACGGTGGCGATGTCACGGTCAGCTGCACGGAATCAGGCTTTATGTGGCGTGTTTTTCTCGAATCGCAGGTTGAAAATATCGCAGAATCTCCGGCCTGGATGAGCCTGTTCCTCTCGTCATCGGAGAGTGTCCGCAGGAGGGACCGTGTCTTCCGGATAATGAGAGCGGCGACATCCCGTTTCGGGGGAACCTGGTCCCGCAACCTGTTTATCCTGGCCTGGCTCTCCGGTGAGACCGCCTGGTTGGGCGGGAGTGTGTAGACCGAGAAGAACCCGTTTGAATGCCCTGTCAGCCTGCTCGTGGCGACCATCCGGATCCAGCGATCTATATCATCTTCCTGCCCGTCCTCCTGGCGCCGGAGCAGATACTCCCGGAGGGAGACCAGGGAGGATTCTGTATCGGGGTGATAGAACATCGAGAGGTCTATCTCTGCCCTGCAGCCGGACGGAAACGCGATTGCCGCAAGCCTCTCTGACACGTCCGATTCACGCGGAGGGTGCAGGCGCGGGAGTGTGAGTATCCGGGACAACGGGTTGATATCATTGGCCGCGACATTTCGTCCGTAGAGGGCGGCTTCCAGGATGGTCGTCCCCCGTCCACAGAACGGATCGTACACGAGATCTCCACTCTTTGTAAGGAGCGTGATAAAGAAACGGGGAAGCTGGGGCTTGAAACATGCCCGGTACGAGACCTCATGGATAGAAGACGCCTGGCGTTGTGCGGATGTCCAGAACTCGCCAATGTAGCGGGGAGTGTGATGAAAGGAGGAAACAGGTTCACATGAAACGCAGGCAGGCTGGTTTTTCTGCCATGTTTCAAGCATCTCATCAAGACAGCCGCACGTCACCATAATGACTTCTCTTCTGGTTAATTACCCTTTCCATCCTATTAAGAACTTTTATCTGCATGAGAGGAGGCATTCTCGCGGAAAAGGCCCTTTCTGGCTATCCATAAAAGAACCGCACCCCTTATCATTATCCGTCTCCCATCTCTCTTGAATGAATGAGTTCCTGCGAAAGATGTCCCACCTCGTATTCGGCCTTATAATCGTCGGAGGGATCATAGCCCTGCCCGAACCGATCATGGTGTATCTCCTCCTCCTCTCGATATTCGCAGGATCCATCATCTCTGATGCAATACAGCGCGGATACTACATCCCCTTCATATCGGGCCTGATTGACCGGCTTGAGCGGAAGGATGCGATTCCGGGAAAAGGAGCCATCTATTTTGCGATCAGTTGTCTCTTCTGCCTCATCTTCTTTGAGAAGAGTATCGTGGTGCCGGCGATCGCGGCGCTGGCCATCCTCGACGGCATCGCAACAATCGTCGGGCTGCGGTTCGGGAGAAACCGTATCTACAACGGAAAATCACTCGAAGGCTCGTTTGCGGGGATGGTTGCCACCCTGCTCGCACTTCTCTTTCTCCTCCCCCCTGTCCAGGCCTTTGCCGCCTCGTTCGTCGCAGGGGTGGTCGAGATTCTCTCGCCGGTCGATGACAACCTCACCATACCTGTTGCGGTCTGCCTGCTCCTTCTCATTATTTCGGTCGGCTGAGAAGACGGGTGTTTAACACTCCTTCTCCTTTTTTCGCCTGTCCTTTTCCCTGTAGCCCTCGAGAAGGACTGTCGTGATGTTCTTTACCGGTTTATCGGTATGCTCCATGATGTGGTACTCGCAGAAGGGGCACGAGCTTATCACGATATCTGCACCGGTCTTCTCGATCTCGATCCGCCGGTCTTCGGCGAGTGCCGCCGCCTCCTCTGGAACACCGGACCGGACTCCCCCGCCAGAACCGCAGCAGATGGCCGGCATCTCCACCAGGTCGACGACCTGGCTGACAAGCTCGCGCGGCTGGGTCCTGATCCCCTGCCCCCTCATCAGGTGACACGGGTCATGGTAGGTCGCCTTCAGCTCGAGCCGGGCCGGGGGCTCGATTCCGACCTTCGTGAGCACCTCGTTGATATCCATCACACGGAAGGGACAATCATAATCGTTCTTCAGGGTGGACCCGCACCCTGCGCACATGGTCATCACCGTATCGATGCCCCTGAAGACGAACGCATCGATATTCCGCCTTTTCAGCGTATTTACATAGTCAATCTGCCCGGTCCGTATCAGCGGGGAACCACAGCAGACCTGTTCTCTCGGGATGATCACCCTGATACCGTTCCTGCGAAGCACCTCCATGGCGTCGAGCGCGGTCCGGGGAAGCCGGTTGTTGTACATGCATCCGACAAAGAATCCGATCGTCCCTTTCACTTCCCCATAAGGTTCGAGCACTTCGGTGACCTGTTCCAGAAACGTCTCCTGGGTCCGGTCCACGCTCCGTCCCGTCTCCCGGACCAGTTTCTCAACAGTCTGGTGCCTGGGCAGGGTAAGCCCCTTCTCGTTTGCGAGGGCGCGCAATCTCTCTATGGCCTTGCCGGGAATCTGGATATCCTTCGGGCAGACCTTCCAGCACGCCTGGCACGAGGTGCAGGTGAAGAGCCCATCCTCGACCGCCTCGGCAACCCGGTCACCGGTATCTCTCGGGTCGAGGGCCAGCCGGAGACTCTCGCGCATGGCGGTCGGGCCGGAAAAATCGATCACCTTCAGGGCCGGGCAGACAGAGACACAGGCCAGGCATTCGATACAACTCCTGAGTGGCTTGATCTGCTCGACCACGTCCTGAGTTGGCAGGGGGCACTCTTCTGCGGGTACGAGTGTCGCGATCTGGTCGAGGTAGGGCTCCATATCCACGACGAGGTCGCGTTTTATGGGGAGATCCAGCGGTTCGATCACCATCCCGTCAGTTGCCTCCTCCATGCACGCCAGCACGGGTTCGCCGTTCACCTTGACAGCACAGCTGCCGCACTGCCCCGATGCGCAACAGTAGCGGTACGAGAGTGAAGGGTCATGCTCCTCTTTGATGCAGTGGAGGGCATGAAGCACCCTGGCGCCATCGTTTACCCGGACAAGGTACGTCTGGAAATGCGGCTTCTCGTCAGTCTCCGGGTCGAACCGGAAGACTTTCACGGTCATCTCTTTCATTCCCACACCCCCGTCTCGATACCTTCGTCACAAAGCGAGAGAAACGTGTGCCTGTAAGGGGAGTTTGACGCATCCCAGGCCTGTGTGACATCTTTTCTCACGTGAGCGCCACGTGACTCCTTCCGGAGGATCGCCCCCCTGACGACGAGCGAGGCGGTTGTTAGCATATTCTGGACGGTGCAGCATTCGATGAGGTTGCACCGGTTGGCAGCCTTCAGGTTCAGGGTGGAGAGGTGGTTGATCATCTCCAGCGTCTTTTCGAGCTCGCTTCCCGTCCGGAAGATGCCGGCCCCTTCCCACATCGCGGTCTGCAGGGATCGGGCAACGGTGGCAGGGTTCACTTCCCCTGCATAAAAAGCTGCGAGTCTCCGCTCCTGCAGGTCGATCTGTCCCTCATCGAGAGAGATGCTTCTCCTCCTGGCTTTCCCTGCAGATTCACCTGCCCTCCTGCCGAATACCTGCGTATCGGCCAGGGCGTTCCCTCCGAGCCTGTTTGCGCCATGGACCCCTCCGGTCACCTCCCCGCAGGCGTACAGGCCGGGGACGCTGGTCTCGCCCCCGGACCTGATACGAATTCCGCCCATGATATGGTGGGCGGTGGGAGCCACCTCCATGGGCTCGTCCCGTATATCCACGCCGAACTTGAGGAACTGTTCCAGCATCACCGGTAACCGCGTCTCTACCTGGTGGCGGGGCAGGTGGGTGACGTCGAGGTATACTCCGCCGTTTTTCGTGCCTCGCCCTTCAAGAATCTCGGTGGCTATGGACCTGGCAACCACGTCGCGGGTGGAGAGTTCCATTCTTTCGGGGTCGTACCGTTCCATGAAGCGCTCTCCCCCGATATTTTTCAGTAAACCTCCCTCACCTCTCACCGCTTCCGTCACGAGGCGTCCCCGTGCGTCATAGGGGTATACTGCGCCGGTAGGGTGGAACTGCACCTGTTCCATGTCAATGAGCTCTGCCCCTGCCCGGTATCCAAGGGCGAATCCGTCACCGGTTCCGCTCGAGGAGTTGGTGGAGATGTCATAGATCCGTGTACCCCCGCCTGTGGCAAGCACCGTGGCATCGGAGCGGAAGATCACTATATCCCCTTTCTCGTCAAGTCCCACCGCACCCGCAACAGAGTCCCCGTCCTTCAGGAGATCGATTATTGCGATCTCGTTGAAGACCTCAACATCCGTCGAAGCCAGGCGATCCAGGAGAGTCATCATCATCTCGTGCCCGGTCCTGTCTCCTGCGTAGCATGTCCTCGGGAAACGCTGGCCGCCGAACGGCCGCTGCGCCACCTCGCAATCCCCGGTTACATCAAAGACCGCTCCCCAGCAGAGCAGATCGGCGATACGCCCGGGGGCATCATCCACGAGGATCCGGGCCAGTTCCCGGTCATTCAGATATGCGCCACCTTTCAGGGTATCCAGAAAATGGTCCTCGCAGGAATCTGTCTCCCGGAGCACCGCATTGTACCCGCCTTCGGCCATGGTGGTACAACCCCCTTTTCCTGCAATTGTCTTGGATACCATGACGGTATCTCCGGAAAACGAGGCCTCAATGGCTGCCCGTACACCTGCCCCACCGCTCCCGATTACCAGGACATGGGAATCAATGACTTCAAATGACCGCATCTTATTATTAATTGAGTTGTATACTTACATAAATAGCTTGTAAAGGACAGAGTGAGCCCAAATGAGGTTTTTAATGAAATTTGGTGGCACTTCGGTTGCTGATGCGGAGACCATCACCAGAGTGGTGGATATCATCGATCAGTATCACCGGAGCGAAAACGAGATCGCGGTTGTGGTTTCAGCCCAGCGGGGTGTCACGGATCAGATAATTTCGATATCATCAGAGGTTGCCGACACAAGGAGTGCAGCCTCCATTGAGCCGTTCATCCAGTCGCTCCGGATAAGGCACCAAAAGGTCCTCTCCGAAGTGGCAAAGGATTACGAGGAGGAGATCGGAGCCCAGCTGGAAGAGCAGCTGTGCAACCTTGAAAACATCCTCAATGCGGTCCACAATTTACGGGAACTCACCCCTCGGTCCAGGGATTATGTCATCACGTTCGGCGAGAGGCTCAATTCCCTTGTTGTATCGGCAGCACTTCGCCAGAAGGGCATCCCATCCATCGTCCTGGACGGATGCGAGGCTGGTATCCGGACCACGGCCCACCATGGCGAGGCGATGGCCCTGCCCGAGAGCGAAGGCAGGATACGCAGCAGGGTCCAGCCCCTGCTCACGGAGACCGTGCCGGTCATCATGGGCTTCATGGGGTGCACTGAGAAGGCGATCGTCACCACGCTCGGGAGAAGCGGCTCCGATTATTCTGCAGCGATCATCGGCGCCGGGATCGAGGCGGACGAGATATGGATCTGGACTGATGTTGACGGGATAATGACCTCTGATCCAAAGATCATCGACGATGCTCGCGTACTCTCATCCATCTCCTACCTGGAGGTCATGGAACTCTCGTATTTCGGGGCGAAGGTCATGCACCCCCGTTCGATAGAGCCTGCCATGAGGAAGAACATCCCGGTGCGCGTGAAGAATACCTTCAATCCCGAAAACCCCGGCACCACGATCGTCAGGGGTGAGAGACGTGAGACACGGGTGGTCAAGGCGCTCACCTATATCGACAAGGTGGCACTCCTCAACATCTGCGGTGCCCAGATGATCGGCCGGCCGGGGGTCGCCAAGGCCATCTTTTCAGCCCTCGCTGACAACGAGGTGAACGTGATGATGATCTCGCAGGGCTCGTCAGAGGCAAATATCTCCCTGATCATCGATGAGAACCAGCTTGCCGTAGCAACCGAATCGCTCTCCCCGCTTGTAAAGGAAGGTCTCGTACGGGAAGTCAGTTCCAACAGGGATGTCTGCGCCGTCGCGGTGGTTGGAGTCGGGATGGCGGGAGCCAAGGGTACCGGCGGAAGGATATTCACGGCTCTTGGAGACGGCGGTGTGAATGTGATGATGATCTCGCAGGGTTCATCGGAAGTGAATATCTCGTTTGTCGTGAGAGAGGCCGACGGCCCCCGTGCGGTCAGGATCCTCCACGATGAGTTCAGCCTTTCAGAGGAAGACAATGGATAACCCGGCAAGTTACCGTGATGCAGGAGTCGACATCGACCTGGAGGCGCGTGCCATATCCTCCCTTGTGGCCGAGCTGTCATACCGGAGGAGTGGAAATTACCGGATGCTCGGCGGTGTGGGCCACTTCGCAGGAATCATTGATTTCGGGGATCTCGCACTCTCGCTGGCCGTAGACGGGGTCGGTACAAAGATGCGTGTGGCCGACATGCTGGAGGACTGGACCACCGTCGGCATCGACTGTATCGCGATGAACGTGAACGACCTCTATGTGATGAACATGGAACCGGTGGCCTTCGTGGACTATATCGCCACCGACAGCCTCTCCGTCGAGAAGATGTCACAGATTGGGAGAGGATTGAACGAGGGTGCGAGACTGGCGAATATCGATATCATCGGTGGGGAGACTGCCACACTGAAAGGCCTTGTCAATGGTCTTGACCTTGCAGGCACCTGCCTCGGGATACAGCAGAAAGAGTTGATCATCACCGGTGAGAAGATCTCACCGGGGGACCGGATCGTAGGCCTCTCCTCATCCGGAATCCACAGCAACGGGCTCACGCTTGCCAGGAAGCTCGTTGATGCGGAGCAGGCATGGGATGAGAGGCTGAACGGCGGTAAAACGCTTGGCAAGGAGCTCCTGACACCAACCCGAATCTATCACGAAGTTCTCGCGACCGCCGCATCCTGCAGGGTTCACGGGATGTGCCACATCACCGGGGGAGGCCTGCTGAATTTCCGGAGGCTCTCTTCATACGGATTTGATCTCTCAGACCCCCTGCCCCCCCAGGAGGTGTTCCGCTGGCTCCAGGAGACAGGAGATGTCGCAGATGAAGAGATGTACCGGACCTTCAACATGGGAATGGGCTATGCCTTCATTGTCCCCCCCGGAGAGGAGAAGAAACTCATCTCAGGACTGCCCGGGTCAAAAGTGGTCGGGGAGGTGACAGAAGAACCCGGTATCAGGTTGAAAGGCCTGGAAATTTCATAATAGCCGTCAATTCCCCGTTTCATCATCCTGGTCGTCTTCAGGTACGTACGGAGATACAGCCGCCCTGTCGGACAGGATGGCGGAATTTCCCGTGGGATCTTCGACTACCAGGGTAATATCGAGGCGCCCTTCCCTGACCTCACCGATCTTTTCCAGGAGTGAATTGATGCGCTCGCGTTCACTGGCATCGTCAGTTCCGAGAAGCAATCCCCCGACAACCTTCTCGATCCTGGCGAGCACACCTTCCACGTTGGATACGAACCCTTCACACGCAGGGCCCGGATCAATTCGCACTCCCAGTTCAGGGATTGATATCGTGGCATTCATGCTCCTGATCACCCGCACCGAGAGATCTTCATCGGAACGTATGTCCATCTGCCACCGCGAGGGTTCTGCGTTCTTCAGGAGCTGGCAATCCACGAACCTGTAGCCGCATGAAGGACACAGAGCGCTGATTATCAATATTTCTGAAAAATAGGGGATCTCATCAGTCTGGTAAATATATTCTATCTCGTCGTTACACACCGGGCAGGGGCCGGGCACGACTCTCCGCACCTATAAGCCCTCGCCGATCTTGTCCCTTGATATCTTGACCGAGTTTGGAGTAACCACAACATAGCGCTGGTCGCCAAGACCGATGATATCTCCGTTTACGTCCCTGGCAACCTCCTTGAAGTCTTTCAATACTCGTTCATACATGACCTTGTCCATCTTGAGCCGGGCGATGTCCACGATGACGATGTTTCCGTTATAGATCTCGTCCTTTATCCGCGGACTGTCCTTTATATCCCCGACACTTGCGATCTTCACGTACATGGCCGGAGCCGACGACTCGGCCTCTTCGAATGCCTGCAGATCGAGATCCATGTAGTCGTCCTCGGAGGACGATGTCGTCCTGCCGAGAAGGGTATCCAGAAATTTTACCATAGCAAAATTGTCTATTGAATTTTATTTAATAGTATCTATTCCAAAAAGCCCAATCAGTATTCGGATGGGCATAAACGAACAGCAGTGCCATTTTTTAATCTGGTGCCGGTGGGGAGCGGCAAAATCGGGTTCATTTCCCGCTTACAATTCGATATTCCAGATCTCATCGCCAACGAAATGAATGTTTTTCACCACTTTTCCCGAAGTTCTATCCCGCATCTCTCCTGCATCGAGTTGCGCAATGCCGAGGGCAATGGGCTTTCCATGGCGTTCCTCAACGATCTGGACCGGGTGCCCTTTCCGTATATCATCCGGGATTCCGACAATTCCCGGCCTCATCACGTCCGCCCCGTTCACCACGTAGGAGACCGCACCGGAATCGACAGTTATACGGCGTTCCGGAAAGGGCCTGGCAACGGCACCTTTGAGGGTTGGAAATACATAATCCCTGTATTCCATGAGATGGGGCAACTTGTCGACAAGATACAGGGTGAGCCCCTCCCGGTCTGTCTCCACCACCTCGACCCGCTCACCCATGAAGAGGATGGTTGATTCTCCGATCTCCTCTTCCAGCCTGGTATACATCGTGGCAGCCTGGGCTTTCCGTATACTGTGACGCTTCTTCGTGGAAATTCGTGACATATTCTGGTTAGTACTTCTCCTCACTTCATCAAAAAGCATTTGAAGGGGTGCAGATAACACTAGATTACCCATGTATTCCCGGGTCGGTCCCGGATGACATATCCGGTGGCATGCATATTCCTGGTGCCATCTGAATACAAAGATTCTATTCTCTTCGCTATCTTTAAGTATCCCTCACGCGCACATATATTACTCCAAATTAAAGGATGTTGGGTTTGAGAATATGACAAAACGGCCGTTGGATATTTTGGACCAGGTATTGAACCGCCAGCCCGTGATTGTCTCCCTGAAAGGTGGACGGGAACTCCGGGGTGTTTTGCAGGGATACGATGTGCACATGAATCTCGTGCTGGACAAGGCAGAAGAGATGGAGAATGGAGAGGTACGCAACGTGGGCACCCTTATCGTCCGCGGTGACAACGTGATCTATATCTCTCCTTCGCTGGAATGAGCAAAAAGAGGTGAAAAAATATGTCAAAAGGAACTCCGTCAAAGGGAAAACGGAACAAGACCCGTCACATCGCCTGTCGAAGGTGCGGGAGTATCTCCTACCACGTGCGCCATAAGGTCTGCTCTGCATGCGGTTTTGGTCGAAGCACCAGGATCCGCAAGTACCAGTGGTTGACAAAGAAACCAAAAATCCCCACCCATTAAGGAACATTCATGTGCGGTATCGTTGGCATCAGGGATGCTGGCGGTGTTTCCTTCTCTATTTATTATGCTCTTTATGCACTCCAGCACAGGGGGCAGGAGAGCGCGGGAATTGCGACGTTCGATGGCGCCAGGCTGCACAAACACAAGGCACAGGGCCTGGTTGCCGAAGTATTTGATTCTACGACTCTTGAAAGCCTGAAAGGAGATGTGGGGATAGGTCATGTCCGGTACCCGACCACCGGTGAGAACCGACCTGAGAATTACCAGCCATTCAATTTTGTATTCAGGGATAACATCATCTCCCTGGCCCATAACGGAAACCTTGTCAATGACCGCACATTGCGCGACGAGTTCGAGTGCGGGGGACAGATCTTCTGCACCAATACCGATACCGAGCTCATAGCCAAGGTTATCACCGACGAGATGCGCGATTCCGGCTGTATTGAGGACGCAGTCCATCGGTGCATGCGGGTGCTGAAGGGTTCGTATTCTGTCGTGATGATGATCAACGGGGTTTTGTACGGATTCCGGGACCCCCTGGGAATAAAGCCCATGTGTATCGGCAAAACCGAAAATGGCTATATTCTGGCCTCTGAGAGTGTGGCGGTCGATGCGCTTGGGGGAAAGTTCCTGCGGGATATCCTGCCCGGTGAACTGGTCTGCATCGACGAGCACGGCATCAAGAGCATGCAGATCGCCCGGGCGAACCGGCGTGCCCATTGTATATTCGAATATATCTATTTCGCCCGTGCCGATGCCGTGCTTGACGGTGCACTTGTCTATGACGTCCGGACAAGGATTGGTGAGAAGCTGCACGAAGAGGCGCCGGTCAAGGCAGACTCCGTCTGCACGGTGCCCGACTCCGGGACGGCATATGCGATCGGCTATTCTCACGGGTCGGGCATTCCCTTCGTGGAGAGTCTCCTGAAGAACCGGTACATGGGGCGGACATTCATCATGTCCACCCAGAAGGAGAGGGAGCGTGCAGTGCGGATAAAGCTCAACCCGATCAGGGAACACCTGAAGGACAAGTCCGTGGTGCTGGTGGACGACAGCATCGTCCGGGGGACGACGTCCCGGCGGATCATCGGGACCATGCGCGATGCGGGAGCCCGTGAGATCCACATGCGAATAGGCTCCCCGCCCATCAAGGCCCCCTGCTACCTGGGTGTGGACATGCCCACCAGGGAAGAGCTGATAGCGAGCAACAGGGAGGAAGAGGAGGTCCGGAGACGGATCACCGCAACCTCTCTTCATCATATCTCGCTTGAGGCGTTGATTGACGCGACAGGCATGGATAGTGAATGCCTGTGTACCGGGTGCATAACGGGGCGCTACCCGATTCCAATCAATGGAGAGGAATTCATTCCGGCAAAGATCGATTTTCTGGACGGCACATACCAGACAAAACTCGAAAAATTCGGAGACGGTTCTGAATAATATTCTTTTTCAATGAGGAAATTTGATAGCGAGGGATGGATTTGAACCATCGATCTACGGGTTA